>MGOK01000155.1:14192-21402 GCA_001795335.1 Chloroflexi bacterium RBG_19FT_COMBO_55_16 | reverse complement strand
GCCTCTCCAGGCTGTGATGGTCAAGCATCTGGCGATTGCAAAGAGAGTGGGTCGTACTTTTGCCCTACCGGCATTGGAAGGCGGGCAGCCTGAGGTCACCGCACCATTTGCACGATCGGAGAGCAAGAAATAAACCATGTCACAACGTCGGATAACAGATGATTTGCATGTTCTGCTCGGTGTCCTTCCCCCGCATATCGCAAAGGCTGTGACAGATGCCAATGACAGCGACAACCTTTTAGAGGAGATACTAGACCTGGGGCGGGTTCCTACCGCCCGTTTCGTCGATCGCGAGGTTGCGCTGAGCGAGAGAGAAACCAGTCATGCTGACATTGACTATGTTGTTGAGCGGATAGGCGAGTTCGACAGCGACAACCGCGCTGGCCTGGAGCGCACGCTACACCGGATTTCTGCTATCCGCAACCGCCGCGGGCACATTGTGGGCTTAACCTGCCGGGTGGGACGCGCGGTTTATGGCACCACCGACATCATTCAGGATTTGATCGAAAGCGGCAAAAACCTGTTGCTCCTGGGTCGCCCTGGGATTGGCAAAACCACCCAATTACGTGAAGCCGCCCGCATCCTGGCAGAGAGCAAGCGGGTGGTGATCGTGGATACGTCCAATGAGATCGGTGGAGACGGCGATGTTCCCCACCCGGCTGTCGGGCGTGCCAGGCGTATGCAGGTAGCCACACCTTCCTTACAACACGAAGTAATGATCGAAGCCGTCGAGAATCACAATCCCGAGGTGATCGTAATTGACGAGATCGGGCGTGAATTGGAAGCCGAAGCGGCTCGCACTATCGCCGAACGCGGCGTGCAATTGATTGGCACTGCCCATGGGAACACCCTGGAGAACTTGCTGCTCAATCCAACGCTCTCCGATCTGGTCGGGGGGATTGAATCAGTCACGCTTTCCGATGAAGAAGCCCGGCGGCGCGGGACGCAAAAGACCGTCCTCGAACGGCGTTCGCCCCCAACATTCGATGTGTTAGTCGAAATCCAGACCCGCGACCGATTAGCAGTTCATTTGGACGTCGCCGAAGCAGTAGATGCGCTATTGCGCGGTTTCCCTCTGCCTCCCGAAATCCGCTCACGCAGCCTGGAGGGTGAAATTCATATTGAGAAGGCTCCTCAGGTTGCAGCGGCGCATGCATCTTCCTACACCCAAGGCTATCGCCGTCAAGGTAATGGAGGTCCGAAACGCCAACGTCCTCAGGCAGATGAAACGGGGGTTCTCTCTAACGAATCAGCGAAGAGCCAGGAGACTCCCCTGCAAACGATGCGTATATATGCTTATGGCGTTGCCCGTAACCGCTTGCTGCAAGCGGCAAAACGCCTAGGAGTACCGATCCTAGTGGTGAATGATTTCGGTGAGGCCAACATCGTCGTTACCCTGCGTTCTTATTATCGAAACCGCCAACGTCCCATTGTGGATGCTGAACGCCGCGGTACGCCAATTTACGTGTTACGTTCGAACACGGTCAACCAAATGCAGCAGTTCCTCGGTGATGTGTTCAATCTCACTCGTGAGACCGGTGAAGAACAAATCGTGGAGCGCGCTTTGCAGGAGACGGAGGGCGCCATCAGTGCGGTATTAAACGGCGAGCGTTGGGTCGAATTGCCACCTGCCTCGGCTTATATCCGGCGCCTGCAGCACGAAATGGCCCGCCAGGCAGACTTGACTTCCCACTCGTACGGGAAAGAGCCCTATCGCCGAGTGCGCATCTTCCGGGAATAGCCCTCTTTATTAAGGAACATCCTGATCCATGTTCATCACATTTGAGGGTCCTGATGGTAGCGGGAAATCCTCCCAGGTTGTAGCGCTTGCCGAATTTCTAAACCAGGCAGGTTATTCTGTCCTGGTCACGCGCGAGCCAGGAGGCACCGCAATCGGAGACCAGGTACGCGTCATTCTCTCCAACCTGGAAAATACCGGTATGCACCCGCGCACCGAAACCCTACTCTTCCTGGCAGCGCGTGCTCAGTTAGTTGAACAGGTGATCTGCGCTCATCTTGAGAAAGGTGATGTTGTGTTATGCGATCGCTACGCTGACTCCACCCTTGCTTACCAGGGCTTTGGTCACGGCAACGACCTGACACAAATCCGGAATCTAATCTCCTTCGCTACCGGTGGCCTGAAGCCGGACCTAACCATCTTATTAGACATCGATGTGGAGATCGGATTACGACGTCGCGCCCGCGGCGGTGAATGGAATCGGCTCGACGCGTACAATTTGGAATTTCACCAGCGTGTACGCCAGGGATATCACCAACTGGCCCAGGCCGAGCCTGAACGTTGGGTAGTGATCGACGCCGGACAACCCCCCGAGCGTGTACAGGCAGATGTGCGGCAAGTTGTTATGGAAAGATTGAGAGTAATAAGTAAAACGGGAAGTTGAATTTCCCCTTCATACTTCAGGTTCTACCCTTCACTATTCGAAATCCTCTCCCCCCATTCCAGCGCCAGCCGCTCCCATATCTGGTAACGCTTCTTCAATCTCATCAGGGCTCTGACCAGATTCCAGGCGATCCATAACCTCATCGAATTCAGGGCCGAGGTCTTCGCCCGTTTCGGAACTCATCTGACGCATCATGCGTGCCATGGCTTTGGGATCATCTTCCAGGCCTGCCAGGCTGGAAGGATCAGATAGGCTTTCCAGGCGACTTTCCTCAGAACGAGCAAACCTGATACGGCCAATCCGCCGTTGTACATGTTCGCTGTTACAATGGGGACATCTTAAACTCTGCTTGCCATATTCGCTGTAAGAAAGGTATACTTCAAAGCGGCGTTTACAATTTAAACACCGATATTCGTAGTTTGGCATAATAACAACTCCCATCCAGATTTTTAGCGCATCAGATT
Source organism: Chloroflexi bacterium RBG_19FT_COMBO_55_16 (assembly GCA_001795335.1). Next base: position 18,536 of record MGOK01000155.1, on the reverse strand, counting down.
ATACCCTCAAGTGAGGTCAGTGGCGATGTCTAGCGAGATGGATTCATTTGCTCCCCCCCGATATGAGCCTCTATTGATCGTGATCTCCGGGCCTTCCGGTGCCGGGAAAGACAGCGTCATTCAGCGCATGAAGGAAATGAACCTGCCGTTCCACTTCGTGATCACCGCCACAACCCGCCCAGCTCGACCGGAGGAGCTGCACGGCGTCGATTATTTCTTTCTCTCCCCTGACGAGTTTGCAGGGATGATCGAAAAAGATGAGCTGTTAGAGTACGCCATCGTCTATGACGAATATAAGGGTATCCCGAAGGAGCAGGTGCGCCAGGCTTTGGCAAGCAGGAAGGATGTAGTCATGCGCATCGACGTTCAGGGGGCAGCTACGATCCGGGATATCTGCCCTGACGCCCTTTCGATCTTCTTGACTATACAAGATGAAGATGAAATGGTTCGGCGACTTGAACAGCGCAAGACTGAAACCTCCGAGGGTGTCGAGCTGCGGATTGCTACAGCCCGCCAGGAATTTAAACGCGTAGAGGAATTCGATTATGTCGTTGTCAACCGGGAATGTCACCTAGATGAAGCCGTCCAAACGATCCTGGCGATCATCCAGGCGGAACATCACCGCGTAAAGCAAAGAAAGGTAACCTTGTGACGCAAACTCCTCAACCCCCTGAATACGACCGAACCGGTGCTTACCCCGAATTTGACCGAGAGGTTATCCCTCCCGCTCCCCCCTCACCAGGAACGGTATTGGTGAGCCTCCCCAAGACGCGTCCGATCGTAACCTATACCCTGCTGGTTGTTACTATATTGACCTTCCTTTTGCAGCAGGGGAGCAGTGCACTATATGGGTTCGATCTGGTTGCAGCGCTGGGGATGAAAGTCAATGAGTCGATCGCAAAGGGGGAATTCTGGCGATTAATCACACCGATGTTCTTGCACGGCTCTTTCCTCCACATCGCTTTCAATATGTATGCGTTGAATGTGTTCGGCCCCGGACTGGAACGCCATTTCGGACACACACGGTTCCTGGTTTTATATTTCTTAAGTGGATTTGCCGGTAATGTCGCCTCGTTTATGTTTTCTACCGCCCCTTCGCTTGGTTCATCCACGGCGATATTTGGATTGCTGGGAGCAGAAGGTGTCTTCCTATATCGCAACCAGCGTCTGTTAGGTGGTTCTGCCCGGCGTGCGTTGAACAACATCGTCATGATTGCCATCATCAACCTGCTGATTGGCCTTTCGCCTGGTATCGACAACTGGGGACACCTGGGTGGGCTAATCGGAGGCACGCTTTTTACCTGGTTCGGCGGGCCGGTTCTGAGCCTGGATGGCATTTATCCAACTTTGAGCCTGGTCGACACGCGCGAAACCAGAGAAGTAGTGCTGGCTGGGCTGGCAGACGTGCTGCTCTTCGCACTTCTGGCGGTCGGAATTATCTATTTGAGGGGAAATTAGCCAACGTCCCTTGCTATCTGCAGCTGATCAAAGCGTGGCGGACGTTTCTCCAGGAAAGCCTCGATCCCTACTTTGAATTCCACCTCGCGCCCGGCGATTTCTTGAATGTGGGCTTCATAATCCAGCACCTGCTCCAAGTTAGCCAGCATAGCCTTGTTAAAGTCGCGCTTGGCAAGCCCTATGGCGTGCATCGGGCCGCGTGCTAATTCGGTCGCTAAAGCGGTTGCCTGAGCAGAAAGTTCCTCGGGCGGTGCCAGGCGGTTGACCAGGCCCCAGGCCAGGGCTTGTTGAGCGCTGATCGGGGCATTGGTGAAGGCATACTCGCTCGCCCGGCCCAGGCCGATCAGAGCTGGTAAGAGCCGGGAAACCCCTGAGTCAAGACTTAAACCGATCCCAAGGAAACCGACGACGAATCGAGCTTCTTCGGAAGCAATGCGCAAATCACACGCCAGGGCTAATCCCAAAGCCGCACCAGCAACTGTGCCATTGATCACGGCGATTACAGGTTTTTCCAGGTTACGGATTTGCAGGATGAGGGGGTTAAACGTGCGCAGCAGGTGTTCACGGAAGGATTCGTCGGCTCCAAGGCGAACGTCGTTCAGATCTCTCCCCGTGCTAAAGAATTTACCAGTGCCGGTGAGCATGATACAGCGCACCTGAACATCCCGTGCCGCCTGCTTTAAGGCTGCCTGCAAATTAGCGATCATCTCATCGTTAAAGGCGTTGGCTTTTGGGTGATCCAGAGTTATGGAAAGCACGTTCTCTTTCAAATCAATCCGCACAAATTCTGAAATGGACATTTGGCCTCCACAATAGATTTATAGCGAGTTTAGCATGAAATCAGATTGGTGGAAAGAAAAGGGACAGAGAAAACTATAAAAAAACCCCGCTTTTTCCGAAATGGAAAAAGCGGGGGGGTGGAGGCAGTCAGGGATCTAAGGTCAGATTATGCGTCAGTTGCTACGGGTTGGACGGTTTCTGCTGGTACAGAAGCACCAAGCGGGCTGAAGATCAGGCCTTTACCCTCTGGATCCACATCGACAAGGACTGTATCGCCAGCGGAGAATTCGCCACCGAGCAGGCTGACCGAGAGCGGGCTTTCAACATGTTTCTGCAGGGCGCGCCGCAAGGGACGGGCACCGAAGGTCGGATCATAGCCTTCATTAGCAAGCCAATCGCGAGCTGCAGGGGTCAGCTCCACACTCAGATTTCGTTCACTCAAGCGCTCTTGGACTTCCTTCATTTGCAAGTCAACGATCAGGCGCATCTCGTCCAGGGAAAGGGCAGAGAAGGTGATGATCTCGTCAATGCGGTTGAGAAACTCGGGGCGGAAGGTGCTTTTCAGCGCCTTTTCGATCTTTTCATGTGATTGCCGTTCTTCCTCGTCGTCTGAGCGCTGCAAGAAGCCCAGGGTACCTGACTTGCGTACGAACTCAGTCCCCAGGTTGCTGGTCATAATCAGAACGGTGTTGCGGAAGTCCACGACGCGACCCTGCCCATCGGTCAGGCGACCATCGTCCAGGATCTGTAACAGGGCATTCCACACTTCAGGGTGCGCTTTCTCGATCTCGTCGAAAAGGATCACCCGGTAAGGCCGGCGGCGGACTGCTTCGGTAAGCTGGCCGCCTTCTTCATAGCCCACGTAGCCGGGCGGAGCACCGAACAGGCGCGAAACGGTATGCTGTTCGCGATATTCGCTCATGTCGATGCGCACCAGAGCTTCTGGATCATCGAACATGAATCCCGCGAGCGCTTTGGCCAGCTCGGTCTTGCCAACACCGGAAGGTCCGATGAAGATGAACGAACCGATCGGACGGCGGGGGTCCTTCAGACCAGAGCGAGCTCGACGGATGGCATCGGAGATAGCGTGGATGGCTTCATCTTGCCCGATGATGTGTTCATGCACGCGTGCTTCCATCTGCAGCAATTTCTCGGATTCGGTTTCCATCATCTGGCTGACAGGGATGCCAGTCCATTGGGCGATGACTTCGGCAATATCGTTGTAGTCCACGACCTCGTCTAATTCGTGTTCGCTTTCCCACCTATCACGCCGTTCATTGAAATCAGTTTCCAGGCGTAGGCGTTCGGCCTTCTTTTGGGCGGCGCGCTCGTAATCGCGTTCCAGGCCAGCCTGCTCTTCCTCCGCTGAAAGACGGTCCAGCTCGCTCTTCATGTCTTTAAGATCAGGTGGCAGGGAGTAAAGCGCCACACGCAGTTTGGCTGCCGATTCGTCCATCAGGTCGATGGCTTTGTCCGGCAAGTGGCGATCGGTGACATAGCGCGCCGACAGGCGCGCCGCGGCTACCAGGGCTTCGTCAGAGAAACGTACTTTATGGTGGGCCTCGTAGCGATCTCTCAACCCCTGGAGCATCTTGATCGTGTCTTCGATGTTGGGTTCTTCAACATAGACTGGCGCGAAACGGCGTTCCAGGGCAGCGTCTTTCTCGATATGTTTGTGGTATTCGTCCAGGGTGGTCGCGCCGATGGCGTGCAATTCACCGCGCGCTAGGGCTGGCTTGAGCATGTTGGAAGCGTCCATCGCTCCCTGGGCTGCGCCGGCCCCGACCACGGTGTGCAGCTCATCGATGAATAAAATCACCTCGCCTTCAGCACGCTGGATCTCTTCGATGGCGGCTTTCAGGCGTTCTTCGAATTCGCCGCGAAAGCGCGATCCGGCGATCATCGCTCCCAGATCCAGGGCAACCACACGCTTTCCGCTCAGGATCTCTGGGACATCGTTGGTGGCGATCTTCTGAGCCAGGCCCTCGACGATGGCCGTCTTGCCCACCCCGGCTTCCCCAATCAGCACCGGGTTGTTCTTTGTGCGCCGGGAGAGGATCTGGATCACGCGCAAGATCTCGGAGTCGCGCCCGATCACCGGGTCTA
>MGOK01000155.1:4209-14177 GCA_001795335.1 Chloroflexi bacterium RBG_19FT_COMBO_55_16 | reverse complement strand
CCATTTGGGTCAAGTCGCGGGAGAAGCGTTCCAGGGTGCGGTAGCGTGTCTCAGCCTGGGGGTCGGTGACGCGTTGGCCCCCCCGGATCTGCTGGATGGCTTCATAGACTCTCTCCCGGGTGACTCCAGCGCCTTCCAGTAGACGGGCAGCTGGCGTGCTGCGTTCACTCAGAATTGCCAGGAAGATGTGTTCAGTGGAAATATATTCGTCTTTCAGACGATTGGCTTCTTCGTTAGCCAGGTCGATAATCCGCTTGACGCGCGGAGTGATGAAGATCTGGCCAGTGCCGCCGCCGAAAATGTTTGCCTTCGGGCTGGTGCGCAAGATGTAATCCAAACGTTCATTGAGCGCATTCGCTTCAATCTTTAAGTATTCTAATATTTGTGAGATGACTCCCTCTGGCTGCTCGATCAACGCCAGCAGGATGTGCTCTGTGTCAATTTGGTTGTGCCCATAGCGCTGGATGATCTCTGCGGATCGTTGCGCAGCCTCCTGGGCACGTTCGGTAAAACGATCAAATCTCATCATAAGGGTATTTTCCTTCCTTGGGCAGACCATGTCGTGCCTAAGGGGATTATATCATTGGACAAATTAATAGGATGATTGTGCGATGTAAGAAATATATATGAATCTGAAAGCGAAAACGGAGGTTAGCAGCACCTTTAAGGCATTGCTGAAGCTGAAGGCGTTCCGCTGGGGGTTGGTGAGGGAATGACGATAGCGATGTACATTTCCGGAACCCAGCCGAAGCGACCTTCAGCATCTTGGACTTCCACCCACACGATCCCGCCCATGACCTCATAACCATACATGACAATCAGCTTATCGCCTTCACGCAATGTTCCAATAATTGGCCCTTCCGGAAATTGGCGCAAGCGCAGCCCACGCCCCAGTGTATGAGCGACACGTGCAATAGAAGGGGTTGGGGTTGCAGTTGGAGTGTTGGTCGGGGTGGGAGTCATTGTTTCTGTCGCGGTTTGGGTTGGGGTGACGGTCGCTGTACTGGTAGGTGTGGTAGTACTGGTTGGGGTGATAGAGGGTCCAGAAGTCGGGGTAGAAGTTAAGGTAGGCGGGATTTTCGGATCCAGCCGGGCAGCGATCACCTGGTTGATTACCAGATCCACTGGTTGCTGCAATCTTCCAGCGATAGACTCTTGGATCTCTACGCTATCCTGGTGATTTAGAAGCTGGGTAGAGCGGATTGTAATATTCATGTTCAAAATACCGCTAATACGCTGGACCCTCATTTCGACCAGTTCAGAATTCTTGGCCTGCTCGATTTCTTCCTTGACGATGTTCTCGATTTGGCGCGTTTGCGCGGCCTGCTGTACGAAGTTTACACTCAGGTATGTCAATGGAACCAGCAGACCAATGGTCAACAGTGCGGAAATGAGGAGGCTGTGCGGCAAACGGTTTGAATTATTAAGCGGGCGCGGGCCAAAACCCAATGAAAAAAATACCAACGTGGCAGCAAAGGCGATTGCAACTGCATTGGTGACGAAAAGCAAAAGCGCGCCACCAGCGACATCCCAACGTTCCAGGGCGACGCCAATTCCAATCGTGCATAAAGGCGGCATCAAAGCCGTAGCAATGGCGACGCCAGGTAGTGCAGCAGAGAGAGTGGGTTGGGCAAGAGCGTATGCCGCGGCTAAACCGCCTGCCAAGGCAACAGTCAGATCGATCGGACTGGGATGGGTACGTGCTAGGATTTCATTAGGCAGTTCTTGTAGCAAGATAAATGGCAACTGACGGTTAAACCAACTTAAAATAAAAGAGACAAGGACAGCAAGAAATGCCCCTTGCACCAAGCCAGCTCCGGCAAATCTAAGCAATCGTTGGTCCCCGGTGATGGATGCCAACCCGAGGCCAATGATCGGTGACATGAGCGGAGCGACTAGCATTGCTCCGATGATGATCGCTGCAGAGTTGGTCAACAGACCCATGGTGGCGATTGTGCAGGAAAGAATGACAAGGAGAAAAAAGTCGAATCCTGGACGGGAGGCTTCCCGCAACTTAATCTGTACCTCACCCCGGCGCTCTTTGTCGATCGACCGAGTCACCCGACGCCAGAAGTGCAAGAGTCGGACGCGAAAAGATCGAGGTGGTTGACTATATTGAGTGCCCATTTTCCATGTTCATCTTGTTGTTATGAGGTCAACTGTGACCCAAAACTGGATGGGGTTGGTAAGGTTTATCCAGGTATAGCTGCTCTTCTCCGCTCAGTTTGATCTCTAAGGCAGCGATCGCTTCTTCCAGGTGTTGCATTTTGCTTGCCCCGATGATCGGCGCAGCTATGCCAGGCTGGTGCAATAACCAAGCCAGGGCAATTTGAGCAGGCACCACCCCGCGCTTCTTAGCCAGTTCTATCACCCGGTCGACCACTTCGAAGTCGGTTTCTTGGTAGTACATATTGTGGGCAAAGTCATCGACTTGAGCGCGGGTCGTCGTCCCCCATCCTTCCTGGGATCGGTTGCCGGTGAGAAAGCCGCGCGCCAGCGGACTCCAGGGGATCACGCCGATCCCCTCTGCTCGGCATAGCGGCAGCATCTCGCGTTCTTCTTCGCGGTAGACCAGGTTGTAATGGTTCTGCATGGAGATGAAGCGCGTCCAGCCGTGCAGGTCAGCCAGGTAAAGAGACTTGGCAAACTGCCAGGCATACATGCTGGAGGCGCCAATATGGCGCGCTTTCCCGGATTTGACTACCTCCTGCAGGGTCTCCAGAGTCTCCTCGATGGGCGTCTCCGGGTCCCAGCGATGGATCTGGTATAAGTCAACATAATCCGTTCGCAGGCGGCGCAAGGAATTATCGATGGAGTGAAGGATATGAACGCGGGAAAGACCGCGTTGGTTCGGCCCGTCGCCCATCGGAAAAAAGACTTTCGTGGCAATGATAACTTCATCTCGCCGAGCGAACTCTGTGAGGGCGCGCCCTAAGATCTCTTCGCTTTGGCCGCTCGAATATATATCAGCCGTGTCGAAGAAGTTGACGCCCAGCTCCAGAGAGCGCTGGATAAACGGGCGAGAATCATCCTCGTCCAGCACCCAGCTCTGCCATTTTGAGGAGCCATAAGTCATTGTGCCTAAACATATGCGAGAGACTTTGAGGCCACTTCGACCAAGATTTACATATTGCATTTTTCGTCCTTTGTCATAATGAAGCTTCCAAATCGGTAATCGTCTTTTGCATCAAATCCACAGACATGCTCAGAGTGCCCGCGTCGAAGGTGAACCTGGCGCCAGCTGTCGAGAATAAATGCGGGAGCGGTGCTGATCCCCCAAGGGAAAGCGGCATCCGATATGCAGCAATCGCGCTTGCCCGATCATTCAGAGAGTTGCGCCAGACCTGGACCGCGCCTAGCTGGGCCAAGCCGTATTCTACGTAATAAAACGGGCTATCATGAATGTGTGGTTTGCGTTGCCACCCGGTCATCCTCTCTTGTTCGAGGCCGCTCCAGTCCACGCCTGGCATGAAGCGTTCCCAAATCTCAACCCACTTAGCGTCACAGTTGGCGGGATCGGAAGCGGCATCGTGATTCTCGTAGATCCAGTGTTGGAAGGCGTCCACGACGGCCATGTAAGGCCAGAATAGCAGGCTGCGTTCCAGGTGTTCCACACGGGCGCGGGCAGCGTCTTCTGGGTTGTAAAAACCGCCCCCATCCTTCGCAAGATAAGGTGCCGCCAGTAGCTCCATGCTCATCGAAGCTACCTCAGCAAATTCAAGGGGGATTTCCAGGTGATGGAAGAGCAGGTGGCTGCGTTCAAAGTCATGGAAGGCATGCCCACCCTCGTGGAGCAGGGTTTGGACATCGTCGTGGATACCTACAGCATTCATGGAGATAAAGGGTCTTTGTGTCGCAGCGAAGATTGTGCAGTACCCCCCCGGCGCCTTCCCCATGTGATTATCCAAGTCGAGCAAGCCTTCCCGGCGCATGGTCTCAAAGTATTCTCCAAAGTGAGGATCGACGCTTTGGAACATGGTAGCCACCTTGCTTTCAAGCTCTTCAATGGTGCTAAAAGGACGGAGAGGAGGCTTTCCAAGAGGATCCACCTCCAGATCCCAAGGGCGTAAGGTCTTAACACCTAGCCTCCGGCGGCGCTTCTCGTAGATTATTTTGGCAACTGGAACGACGACCTCTTCGATCGCTTGATGGAATTGGAAGCAGTCCTCCGGCGTGTAATCGAAACGAAGCAGTTCAATCCAACGAAAGGCACGGTAATCAAGCAATTCTGTGTTGATGGCGAGCTGGCGGCGCACAGACAAAAAATTCGCCCACAAGCCATTAATCACCTCCCGGTCAGCCAGCTGCCGTTCAGCTGCCAGGTGCCAGGCGCGCTCACGTCGGTCTCGATCGATTTCCTGGTATACGGGCTGGAGCTGTAAAAGGGTTACTTCCTGTCCTTCCCACTGCACGGTTTGCGCGCCAATGATCTTGTCGTATTCGGAGGAAAGTTTCAGTTCCTGACTCAGCAATGGCTGGTTTGCCTCGCGGAACATGTTGGCTTGAGCGCGCATATTTCGCAGGGGCACATCAAAGTCAGGTGGCGAAAACCCGCTGGCGAGGAATTTTTCTTTAAGTTTTTGCTCCTTTGACTTGGCGCGTGGACGGATTTCGTCCAGAAAAACAGTATAACGTCGTTCGGCGTCCTGGTCTGTGGTGTCGATCGTGTGAGCCACGTATAATCGCCAGTAGGCTTCGTCCAGGAGCTTGCCTAATTGAGACCAATCCAACAACCAATCGTTGAGGTTCGCCTCGGTCATCGGTCGTTTGAGTAGGTCTGCAAAGTAGGGGTCGATTTGTGACCAGGACCAATCTTTAAATTCTTGTGCAGTCTGGGGAAGCGAAGAAAGCATAAATACCTCTCGTCTCTCTTGATACTGCAAATCATCAGGGTGTAGTGTAGGGCATTGTGCTTGGCATACGCAAGGCTAGCCGAGGGTCTAGTGCCTGTCAATACCAGGCAGTTGAGTGGTGTCAGGTTTCAACGGAGGTCGTTGTAAGTGCCAATCCGTGACTTGCTGAAAGGCATGGGCGACCTGGAAGAGAATATCTTCCCGGAAATGGGAGCTCATCAATTGCATGCCAACCGGCAAGCCGTGGCTGTCGAAGCCTACGGGGAAAGCCAGCCCGGGAACCCCAGCCAGGTTGGCCGGCAGGGTGAAAACATCCTCCAGATACATCGATAGCGGATCATCACCATGCTCGCCAATCCGGAAAGCAGTTGTGGGGGCGACCGGCGCAGCGACCACGTCTACATATTGGAAGACAGACTCAAAATCGCGCTTGATCAGCGTACGTACCTTCTGAGCCTGACCATAGTAGGCATCGTAATAACCTGCCGAGAGGGCGTAGGTACCCAGCATGATCCGCCGCTTGACCTCCGGGCCAAATTTATCTCCACGTGTGCGCCTGAAGACATCCCATATTTCGGCGGCAGGTTGGCGCGGCCCGTAGCGGATGCCATCATAACGCGCCAGATTGGCGGAGGCCTCTGCTGGAGCGATCAAGTAATAAACAGGCAAGGCGTATTCAGTATGGGGAAGACTGACCTGTCTGACCTCGGCTCCCAGCGATTCTAGGACAGAAATTGCCTGACGGACAGCGGCATCGACCTCGGGTTGGATGCCAGAGATGAAATACTCCTGAGGAACCCCTATGCGCAAACCCTGCATTGCTCTCTCTGGAGCTTCATGTCCAGCCTGTTGTGAGAGACGGATCTCCGGGACAGGCAGGTCGACTGTGGTGGCGTCAAGCGGGTCGTGGCCCGCCATCAAGGTGAAAAGCAAAACCACTTCGGCGGCCGAACGTGCAATCACCCCGATCACATCTAGGGAAGAGCCGTACGCGACCAGACCATAACGGGAAACCCGACCATAGGTTGGCTTGATTCCGGTTACGCCGCAGAATGAGGCGGGCTGGCGTACGCTTCCGCCGGTGTCGGTGCCCAGGGCGGCTGGCACCAAGCAGCTGGCTACGGCTGCTGCGCTGCCGCCGCTTGATCCACCAGGCACACGATCGAAATCCCAAGGGTTACGCGTCACGCCATAGGCCGAGTTCTCGGTTGAGGAACCCATGGCGAACTCATCAGTGTTGGTTTTACCCAATATGACCACTCCTGCTGCTAGCAATCGCTCTACAACAGTAGCGTTATAGGGTGGGACGAAATTATCCAGGATGCGTGAGCCGCAGGTGCAGCGTATGTCAGCAACGCACAACACGTCTTTTACAGCGATCGGGATCCCAAGCAAGGCTTGCAAAGGTCGATCGGGTTCTTTTCGCCAAGCATTCAAGGAGCCGTCAGCTGCGTCAGCCCGGGCCAGGGCTTTTTCAGGGTTCAGCGTCAGGAAAGCGTGCAGCAGAGGTTCCAGGCGTTCGATTTGTTCCAGGCAGGCCAGCGTAAGTTCCCGGCTGGAAATTTCGCCGGCGCGCAAGGCAGCGCTCATTTCGAGGAGTGAGAGGTCAACTAGACTGGTCATGTCCCCATATTTTCTAGTCCAGTACAAGGGGAACGAGGAACTGGGCGTCCTTGGCTTCAGGGGCGTTCAGGAGAAGTTTCTCAAGGCTCAAGCCAGGACGGGGTTCGTCGGGACGGAGAACGCTGTGAGCCGGCAGTACACTGGAGGTGGGCGGGATGCCGGCGGTATCCAGAGTTTGCAGACGGGTGGCGTAGTCCAGGATGGCGGAAAGCTGCTCGCGGTAGCGCTCTTTTTCAGCCTCCATCAGTCTCAAGCAGGCCAGTTCGGCGATGTGTTCGACTTCTTCCAAAGTCAGTAGCATGGCAGGGATTATATCATGCGAGATAATTTCGACTTTTAAGGTTTATCGTTCCAACTCTCTCCGTACCAGCGCAAATATTCCTCGAGATGTGCCTGCCAGTACGCTTCTTCGTGGTACCCTGGATACAGGTGCCATTCATGTGGGATATTCTTCTGGGTGAGCAGCTCTTCAAACCATTTCGCTGAACGCGTAAGTTGAAGCCGGTCTTTGTCGCCCAGATCAAGGTAAATGCGAGGGAGTGAGTCTGGAGGAATAGAATCCAGCCATTGCTTGATAAAGGGCAAATCTGAGTAGAAAACGGGCAAGCTGTGGGCGCCGATCGCCCCAAAGGATTCCCACTGCGAAAGCCCAAGGTGCACAGCCCAGCCGGCACCGCGCGATAACCCGCCGACGGCGCGATAGCGGCGATCTGCTAGAGTGCGATAGTTCGAATCGATCAAGGGCAGCAGGGCCTCAATCACCGCTTGACCGAACCCGTCCTCGGTGGGTTGGCTCCACACCCGATCGCGCGGCATAACGACAATGAAGGGCGGCACCTCTCCCGCGGCGATCAGCTCGTCGGCGATTTCGTCAACGCCCAGCCGGTCCCACTGATCGTCGTTATAGTTCTGCCCGTGGATCAAGTATAGAACAGGGTAGCGGTGCGACGTGAGCTGGTTGTAGCACGGGGGGAGATAGACACGGAACTCAAGTGGAAGGCGTAGCAACCCGGTGCGGATTTGGTCTGTTTCGATGCGCCCCCCTTGATGCCAGCAAATTTCTTGAGTAGGGGATGGTGTCAGGGTGAGTGTAAGGGAGGGGCGGGGAGAGGGTGTAATGGAAGGAGTCGAAGTAGGGAAGGAGAAGGTAGTGGTCGAAGGAGACGATGGAATAGGGAAGTCTTTTGGGGAAGAGGATATATCCGGCATCGCCGAGTTGGTAACCATCGGGCTCTGAGAGACTCTAGCGGTGCATGCGCTCAGAATCAGGACAGCAGGGAGGATTAAACAGACCCTACAGAACACTCGTAAAGAAATGTTCTGGCAATTATGTAGAAATAAGCTCAAGGTCTTAGGCAGATATCTCACGGGGAAAAAAGATAAAAAATGCTAATAAAACCATTCGCGCCAAGTTTCTGGCGCGAATAACAGGTCTCAGAAATACATTTATCACCACCAAGACGGACAATTGTAGAACAGAACAATTGGCCGAGATCGTAGGTCAGCGCGGCTCGACAACGAACTTGATCGCGGTGCGTATCTTCTCGTCGATTACAACATCCACGAACTCGGGGATGAAGACGACGTAGATGCCATCCTGGGACAAATAGCTTTTGGCGAGCGCCATGGCCTTGACAGCCTGATTGACGGCGCTAGCGCCGATGGCCTGGACTTCAGCTCGTCGATACTCCCGGACAACGCCCGCAATCGCGCCCGCTACGGCAGAAGTTCGGGAGGTGCCCTTGACTTTGATCACACCCACTTTCGGCTTCCTCTCATTGCTCGCATCCATGTTCTGACCTCCTTTGGTGAGGGCGGCTACGTACGACTGGGCGCAGAAACGTCCAGCTATGATTCTACAGGATTTTCTGAGGCGGAGCAAGCGGAAATTCCCCCTTTCGGTTTTATTGGTAAACCTTAACAGGCTGGCTGGTTTGTTGTAAACTATTGATAGACATTCAACCTTACCTGACTTACAGGAGATCAACATGGACGCTTCTCAATTCCTGGACTTGGATCTATCACCGCGGATTCTTTTAGGACCCGGACCAAGCATGGTTTCACCGCGGGTGTTGCGTGCACTGGCAACACCCCTGGTGGGCCATCTTGACCCCGAGTTTTTATCGTTAATGCAGGAAGTTCAAAAATTGCTCCGCTACGTTTTCCAGACTGATAACGAATTAACGGTGCCGATATCCGGCACGGGTAGCGCTGGGATGGAGGCCGCGCTATGTAACTTTATTGAGCCAGGGGATCGCGTCTTGATCGCCATCCAGGGCTACTTTGGAGAGCGCCTGTTTGATATGGCCGGTCGTTATGGCGCCCAGGTAGATCGTCTGGATAAACCCTGGGGGCAGGTGTTTGACCCCGCTGAGATCAAAGCCGCTCTAAATAAAGCCAAATACAAGCTGTTAGCAATCGTGCATGCGGAGACCTCCACGGGAGCTTGCCAGCCAGGGATCGGCGAAATCGCTGCCGCCGCACACCAATCCGGAGCGCTTCTGGTTCTGGATACGGTCACCTCCTTGGGTGGATTGCCAGTCGAGATCGATGCCTGGGAGGTGGACGTAGCTTACAGCGGTACTCAGAAAAGCATCTCTGCCCCCCCGGGTCTGGCTCCATTGACGGTTTCGCCGCGCGCGCGGGAAGTGCTACGTAAGCGACACATCCCGGTCCAAAACTGGTATTTAGACCTAAGCATGCTGGAAAAATATTGGGGAAAAGAGCGCACGTACCATCACACCGCGCCGGTCAGTATGAATTACGCCCTGCGGGAAGCGCTGCGTATGGTTGCCGAGGAGGGTCTGGAGGCGCGCTTTGCTCGCCACCGGGCCAACGTCGAATCCTTGTGGGCTGGACTGGAAGAGATGGATCTCTCGCTCCTGGTGCCGATCGAGTACCGACTGCCGACCCTGAGCACGCCGTTGGTACCGCCGGGGGTCGACGAAGTCGAAGTCCGCCAGCGTTTATTGAATGATTACAATATCGAGATCGCTGGTGGATTCGGCCCACTCAAAGGCCAAGTGTGGCGCATTGGTCTGATGGGCTTTAGCAGCCGCCGAGAAAACGTGACGCTGTTCCTGGCTGCTTTGCGGGAGATATTGGCTAACAGTCATTGATGAGACGCTGGATAGGGTTTATTCTCGCGGTGCTGGTCGGAATCGCAGCTGGCCTGTTCTATGGGTGGATGGTCAACCCGGTCAAGTATGTTGACATAACACCAGCTACTCTGCGCGTCGATTACCAATCCAATTACGTCTTGATGGTCGCCGAATCTTACCAGGCTGAAGGCGACCTGGCGTTGGCTGCCCGGCGCCTGGCTGTGTTGGGTGACAGGCCGCCGGTCGAGATCGTGCGGCAGGCGATGATTTTCGCCGCCCAGGCTCCATATGCCGATTCTGACCAGGAATTGTTGAGCCGGCTGGCGATCGCCTTGCAGACCTGGAATCCCGCCCTGGAAGCGCCCGTACCATGAGAGACGAGCGGGGCCAC
>MGOK01000155.1:0-4085 GCA_001795335.1 Chloroflexi bacterium RBG_19FT_COMBO_55_16 | reverse complement strand
ACCGTGCCATGATCGCTGCCGCCTATGTCGCCAATGGCAACCTGCCGCGCGCCAGAGATCGCCTGGATTTGTTGAAAGACGAGGATGTTGCGCGCGCCCTGGCGGAACAGGCACAGCGCAGTCTGGCCGAAGGGGATTCTCTCAGTGAAGCACAGGCCTTGGGATTGTTATCTGTAGCCTTGGGGCAGGGAGCGCCCACGGCGTTTTCCCCAGTTACTCCAAATACTATCCTGGTGACCGAAAGTCCACCTTCGGCCACTCTCCCTGCCCCTGCCACGGCTACTGGGATCTCTCTAGTGATGACCCCAACCGTTCAGACTCATGAGCCTAGCGCCTCATCAACGACGCTCAATCAGACTCCTGCCGTGACCCGGACGCTCCTTTCAACGGGGACACCACTGCCAACACGCACTCCAACAATAACGCCTGGTTCACCGTTTTTGTTGCAGAACCAAACATTCGTTTGCGATCAAGATCTATCCGATCCATTGATCCAGGTGGTGATACAAGACTCGACTGGCCAAGAACTCTCCAGGGTGGAGGTGGTTGTCACCTGGGAGGGAGGTGAAGATCATTTCTTCACCGGTTTGAAACCCGAGTTGGGTCAAGGCTATGCCGATTTCACCATGACGCCCGGTGTCGTCTATACTCTGCAATTAGCCGGAGGTGGGCAGGTGATCCCTGACCTGTATCCCGCCGAGTGTGCAGCTGAGAGTGGGGATCGGTACTGGGGTTCCTGGCTCCTGGTGTTTGCCCGACCCTGAGTTCGGCCTGTTTTCGGACAAATATTCCTCGAATTAGGTTCATTTTACCCTGGCAATGTCCCCCGGAAACTGGTAAAGTTAAGTTCAAGTGGTGTTTTCGCTTAATTTGGGAAAGGAGACAACCATGAAGATCGTTTTAGATCGACGCGCGTGTAATTGCTGGGAGCCAGCCTGTGAAACGCATTTTGGTTGGCATTTCTTGCGAGAAGAGATCACCCCTGTGGATTGCACGGTTGAGATCACAGACGACGGCCAATCTGAAACCACATTCCTGATCCTGGATCGCGATGGCCTTGATAAAACGCTGGTGGTCAGCGCGGAGAATTGGGCTGAGGCGTACGATTCGTGGCGCCAGGCGTGGGAACTCCAGCAATCCACAATAACTTGAATTTATGCCTGAATTCGATCTTGCCCCGTTGCAGGCCGCGCTGTCGGAACTAGCCTCGCGCGGTCGCACTGCTCTGCTGCCTGCCCTGCACGCCGCACAATCGATCTATGGATACCTCCCTGAGCCGGTCGCGGCGGAAGTCAGCCATGCTTTAGGCGTACCTCTGGCTGACGTGTACGGCGTGATCGATTTTTATGCCATGTTCTACAAAGAGCCGGTGGGCAAGACTATCGTACGGGTGTGCGGCGACCCAGCGTGCGCCATGGCGGGGAGTGACACTGTGCTAAATGCGGTCAGCCAGCACCTGGGCGTTTCGCTGGATGAGGTCACCGCAGATGGTGCTTTCAGCGTGGAGCGCGCTCCCTGTCTTGGTATGTGCGAGCACGCGCCTGCTGTCCTGGTGGGGGAAAGGCCGATCGGGCGGGCCGAGCCGGCGCAAGCCCCCCAAATCTGCCAGTCGATCGGCGAGACTCCCCATGGCCTGGTTGGGGGAGACATCCGTCTTCTGACGGCTAACTGCGGAAGGAGCCGCCCGACAGTCCTGGAAGAATACGTCGCGCACGGCGGTTATATCGGGTTGAGAAAAGCCTTAAAGATGAAACCTGAAGCCGTGATCGCTGAGGTGAAAGCGTCTGGATTGGTTGGTCGGGGCGGCGCCGCTTTCCCAACTGGAATCAAGTGGGAAGGAGCAGCGGTGGCCCCCGGACAGCCCAAATACATGGTTTGCAACGCCGACGAGTCAGAACCTGGGACATTTAAAGACCGGGTATTGATGGAAGAAGACCCTCATCGGGTACTGGAAGGGATGATCATCGCTGCCTACGCGATCGGCATTCACCAGGGTTACATTTACATTCGCGGAGAATACCCATATGCTTACCAGGTGATGCATCGAGCTGTGAAAGAAGCCAGGGCTGCTCGCTACCTGGGGGAGGATATTCTCGGGTGTGGCTTCGATTTTGATCTCGAGCTGCGCTTAGGGGCGGGAGCCTATATCTGCGGTGAAGAGACCGCTCTGTTTGAGTCGATCGAGGGCAAGCGCGGTTTCCCGAGGATGAAGCCACCTTTCCCCACTACGGTTGGTTTGTTCGGCAAGCCGACTGCGATTAACAACGTTGAGACTTTATGTAACGTGCCACGGATCATCGCTGAGAACGCGGAGGAGTACCGCCGCTTCGGCACGGAGAAGTCACCGGGCACCAAGCTGTTCTGTGTCTCTGGGGACGTGGCCCGGCCGGGTGTGTACGAGGTGCCTTTCGGCATCACCCTGCGCCATCTATTGTTCGACCTGGCGGGAGGGATGCGGGCGGATCACTCACTGGGCGCGGTGCTCTTCGGCGGTGCGGCAGGAGCCTTTACCACTGAGAAGGACCTGGACATCAGGCTATCGTTCGAGGACTTACGCGCGGCCGGTCTTCCCCTGGGGTCAGGCGTGGTGATGGTCTTCGACGAAACCCGGGATCTGCGCGACGCGCTGGCGCGGCTGGCCCGCTTTTTCGCTCACGAGTCGTGCGGCAAATGCTACCCTTGCCAGTTGGGTACACAACGCCAATATGAGATCCTGGCGCGCATCGCTCAAGGAAATATCCTGTCTGGCGACGCTGAACGTCTGGCGGATGTGGGCTGGACGATGACTGACGCTTCTCTGTGTGGCCTGGGGCAGACCGCCGCCTCGGCCGTGCTCAGCGCCATGAAACTGTGGCCGGGGCTCTTCCAAGAATAAAATACGAACGAGGAAAGATGAAAGATGATTGACGAAGGGTCTGCCCTTAGCCAGGGTTTGAGCGCAAGGAAGGAGCAGTGAAGATCTGAACGCTGAAGGCGGATAGTTAATAAAGGAATGTGGATGTTATGTCTGATGATGTGACGCTGACTATCGACGACCATTCTGTGACAGTTCCGGCAGGGATGACGATCTTAAAGGCCGCGGAAACCCTTGGTGAACATATCCCTACCATTTGCTTCCATGCGGCCTGTACCTCCAACGGGCTGTGCCGCATGTGCGTCGTCGAAGTGGAGGGGGCGCGCGTGCTCTCCCCCGCTTGTGTGGCGCAGGTCGGTGAGGGGATGGTTGTCCACACACGCAGCGCACGCGTCGAGCGCAGCCGCCGGACGATCCTGGAGCTGCTCGACTCGGCTGTCGACCTGTCCGAAGCGCCAGAAATCCAAACTATGTTGGAGGATTACGCTGCTGACCAGGAGCGCTTCCCCGGATCCGAGCCGCGCTCCATTCCGCTGCTGGACGACAACCCCATGTACCTGCGCGACTACGCCAAGTGCGTCTTGTGCTGGCGGTGCGTGCAGGTATGCGCCGAGGACGCCCAGTATACCTTCGCCATCAACTTCGCCGGTCGCGGCTTCGAAACGCAGATCGGCACCTTTTTCGACAAGCCTATGCCCGAGACGACCTGTGTCTTCTGTGGGCAGTGCGTCGGCGTTTGCCCGACCGGCGCGCTGAAACCCAAACGCGAGTGGCTGCTGGAGCAGGGGATGAAGCCGGACGAAATCATGCAGGTAACACGCACCGAGAGAAAAAGGAAGAGGCGTGAAGCGTAAAACGTGAAACTTGAAATTCACGTATCACGCAGGACGCTTCCCGAATCGGAGGTCTTAATGGTTAAACCGGATCGAATTGTTGCCACCACCTGTCCTTATTGTGGTGTGGGTTGTAATTTGGAATTGCATATCAATAATGATTACATTTACAAGGTAACTTCGCCGTTCGAGTCAGTGGTGAATCACGGCAACCTGTGCGTGAAAGGGCGCTTCGGTTACGATTTCATTTACAGCCCAAAGCGAGTGACGACCCCGCTAATCCGCAAGACGCCCCAACTGCCCGGCCAGCGCACCCAGGCCTTCGATCTGGCGGATTGGCGCGCCGTCTCTTGGGATGAAGCCCTCGATACCGTCGCCGACCGCCTGGTGGAGATTTA
>MGOK01000154.1:2054-5041 GCA_001795335.1 Chloroflexi bacterium RBG_19FT_COMBO_55_16 | reverse complement strand
TATATCTCGCAAATCATGATCGAGATCGGTTTTCAGATGCGCGGTGAAATTGTCTGGAATAAAGGAGCCGGTGCGGGGGTATCCATGGCCTGGGGCAGCTGGCGATCGGCCTCAAATCCCGTTTTGCGAGATGTGCATGAATACATTATGATTTTTTCTAAGGGTTCTTTCTTGCGTAAAAAACCCGCTGACAAGGAGGATACAATCTCTAAAGAGCAATTCATGGAATGGACCAAGTCTGTATGGACAATGAATCCCGAATCTGCCAAAAAAGTAGGACATCCAGCGCCATTCCCCATCGAATTGCCCTATCGTCTTATTCAACTCTATACCTTCACAGGAGATGTAATCTTAGACCCCTTTATGGGCAGTGGAACTACTGCTATCGCTGCTTTGAAAGCCGGCAGAAAATACGTCGGGTACGAGATTGACCCGGAATATATCAAACTGGCAGAAGAAAGGATCGCGCTTTATCGACTGCAAAGTAGCAAAGGCAGTTAAGGCAAGGCCTGCACAAACCGGCGCTGCACCTGACCTCGCTTCGCTCGTGCCAATTATGAGACACTGCGTGCCATTCGGCACAACTATAGTTGGCTGGCTCAAGTCGGTTGAGTGCTTTTTACGGCTATTCGAGAGAGGGGCATTGCTTCTGAGAATGGTCTAAAACGTTGGTATCGCGGTACAATCAAAGCAGATAAGGAATACAGCCAATGCCCCGACACCCTCTTGCAGAAGTTTTTGGCTTCCCCACAGGCAATTTCTCTCCAGAAGCGAGCCGTCATCGCGCAAACCGGCTATGCCCGTATAACAACAAAGTTCCCAATTGAACGAAAGATAAAGCGAAAGACCCCTTGGGTGTTTGTAGTATTTACGAAGATGATAACGTGGCAATCACTTGCCCTATTCGTTTTCGGCAAGATTGGCTGATTGCAGATGACGCTGCCGCTTTCTTCTTCCCGCAGAATAGGGCGTGGACTTCACTAACCGAGGTTCGTCTATCAGATAAACAGGGACGTTCTGCTGGCAATATTGACGTTGTACTGGTGGCTTATAATGACCAAGGGCGTGTTATAGACTTCGGCGCTCTGGAAGTACAGGCAGTTTACATCTCTGGAAATATTCGTAACGCTTTTGAGCATTATATGAAAGACCCCAGAACCCGCCATGATATGATGTGGGAAGGCCCTAATTACCCTCGCCCAGACTATCTTTCCTCCTCACGAAAGCGATTAGCGCCCCAGTTGATATACAAAGGCGGCATTCTTAATAAATGGGGGAAAAAGTTAGCCGTTGTTGTTGATAAAAACTTTTTCTCAACCCTCCCGCCTTTACCAGGTACCAGCCCGGACAAAGCAGATATTGCCTGGCTGATTTATAACCTTGCTTTCGAATCCTCCCAAAATCGGTATAAATTGACCAGCGATCAGGCTGTGTACACGGCGTTTACGCCTGCTCTCGAAAGAATAACCACAACTGATGCAGGCCCGGTAGAAGAATTTGTCGAACATTTACAACAGAAGCTTGACGAGAAGCTTGAAAACGGTTATCCGCCTGACGCTCCCACGCTAGCAGAATTTATCGAGGAGTAAAGAAGTGATGGGTGTAATTCGAGATTTTCAATTGTCGTTATTCGGTAACCTAAATACTAACCAAATTGTCAACGTTGCCTCAGTATCCCAACGCAGCCCTTTTCGTTATCCGGGTGGTAAAACCTGGCTCGTGCCGTTTGTGATGCAATGGTTAATTAGTCAACCGAAACGCCCATCAGAATTTATCGAACCGTTTGCTGGCGGAGCAATTATTGGCCTAAGCGTTGCATTTGAGCAACTAGCCAATCACGTAACACTTGTCGAATTAGATGAGCAAGTCGCGGCAGTGTGGAAAACAATAATTTACGGCGATTACAAATGGTTAGCAGACAGAGTGGCTGGTTTCAACCTCACCTCCGAAAACGTTGACAATGTTCTTTCCCAAACAGATGTTTCTGTTGAAGAGAAAGCCTTTCAAACAATACTAAGAAACCGGATTAATCGAGGAGGCATCTTAGCCCCTGGTGCAGGCAAAATAAAGTATGGTGAGAAAGGTAAAGGCATCAAGTCTAGATGGTATCCTGTGACCTTGCGAAAGCGCATATTGAACATTGGAAAAGTCCGTGAACGAATTACGTTTATAGAGGGCGATGGGATACAAGTTTTAGAGCAAAATGCTAGTCGTCCTGATATTGCATATTTTATAGACCCCCCTTACACCGCCGCAGGGAAAAAAGCCGGCGCGCGTCTTTATACTCACTCCGATATTGACCATGAAAGACTTTTTACGATTACTGAAACTCTGGCAGGCGATTTTCTCATGACGTATGATAATGCTTCAGGTGTCAAGCAAATGGCGGACCAGCATGGATTTAATACCGAACTAGTTGCGATGAAAAATACTCATCATGCCGAAATGGCTGAGTTATTAATCAGCCGTAACTTTAAATGGCTTCGAGGTTAGCATGAGGCCAGCCAAGAACGGCTTGCAGCCAACGCTTCGCAGCACGGAGCTCTGCCAGTTCCAGCCGCTCGCGCGGCTCGCGCGGCTGATGCGCGGGTTGTTGAGCCGTCCTAGGAAGGAGTTAAACACTCATGGACACACTAGTTGTAGCCGCGCTCATCATCATGGGTATTCTCCTCTTGCTAGTACTCGCACTCTTGCTTGTCCTTGTGGTGCGAAGGCTCCAGGACATCTCGCCCTTTGTCAGTCCAGTCCAGAACCTAACGCAGTCCATAGGTACGCTCCAATCCGAACTCAGAGGCCTCGCCGAACGCGTCCATGCTCGTCAGGCAATGGACCAGCAGACCGCGGACTCCATAAGGCGCTTGGAAGCCATCATAGCAGGCACGCAGACAAAGGGAGTGGCAGGGGAGAACATCGTGGAGCTGGTCTTCTCGCAGCTACCACCTGAATGGCAGGTGCGCAACTTCCAGGTCGGAAACAAGGTCGTCGAG
>MGOK01000154.1:0-2024 GCA_001795335.1 Chloroflexi bacterium RBG_19FT_COMBO_55_16 | reverse complement strand
CTGCCCATCGACAGCAAGTGGGCGGCAACGAACCTGCTCGAGCAATTCCTGGCCTCGCGCGACATCTCGGAGCAGCAACAACTTAAGGCCCAGATCGCAAAGACAGTCCTGGGTAAAGTCAAAGAGGTGAGAAGGTACATCGAGCCAAACGTCACAGTCAATTTCGCCATCGCGGCGGTCCCCGATGCCGTATTCGATCTCTGCTCATCTGTCCAGGGAGAAGCTCTTCTAATCAACGTCGTGCTCCTCCCTTACAGCATGTTCGTCCCCTATCTTTTGCTTGCGTTCCAGACCATCCTCAGAACGTCTCAGGAGATCGATCTGCAGAAGTTGGCCGCCTATCTGGAAAATGCTCAGAATGGTCTCAACGCAATCCAGGAGGAACTCGAGGGCCGCTTTTCAAGAGCACTGATCATGCTAGGCAACTCCCGCGACGACATGCGCTCCCAGCTCAGCAGGATTAGCACCGGGCTTGCATCCTTCCAACTAGGCGCGAGAGGATCTACATCCGCGAGTGAGTTCTTGCCTCCAATCATCAATGAAGAGCCCTCCAACCCCGCGTCAGAGGCGGCCTAACAATTCACTGGTGTCTCCTGAAAGTCATCGTCGGCACACCTTTGCAAGTCCGTTCGAGATTTCAGCAAGCTCTGCCCCGGGATCCCTTCCATCGGCAAGGTTCTAATGCCTGCCCACATTACGCATCCTACCCCTTACCCCGAGGTCAACGCTATGCTGCACGAGGTACTCTCAGGCGTGCAGACCATACTGGGGAATCACTTTACTGGCATGTATCTGTATGGTTCGCTGGCCAGCGGTGATTTCGACCCCCAAAGGAGCGATATCGATTTTGTCGTTGTGACTGCTGGTGAGCTGCCAGGCGAGATGCTCCCAGCTTTGGAAGCGATGCATGCGCGCTTGGCTGCCAGCGGCTCGAAATGGGCGAAGAGATTGGAAGGCAGCTACATTCCGCAGCGAGCGCTGTGGCGCTACGACCCGGCCCAGGCCCAGCACCCTCCGATTGGGGTGGACTGGAGTTTTGGGGTGGGCCATCAGGGCAGCGATGGGGTTATTCAACGCTACATCCTGCGCGAACAGGGGGTTATGCTGGCGGGGCCAGCCCCACAAACCTTGATTGACCCAGTCCAACCGAACGACTTACGGCGAGCCGTGGTGGCGACACTCCATGAATGGTGGTCGCAGCAGCTCGATAATCCCGTCTGGATGAACAGTCGCGAATACCAGGCCTATGCCGTGCTCACGATGTGCCGCGCCCTCTATACCCTGCAACATGGAACGATCGTCTCGAAACCAGTCGCTGCACGCTGGACGCAGGAGGCGCTCAGCGAGCGATGGGCAGGGTTAATCGAACGAGCCTTAACGTGGCGCTACGCGGATGGATTGGAAGACTTGCCCGAAACGCTGGAATTTATACGGTACACACTTGAATATAGCCAGCAATTCAAGGTAACCGCGCAGGAAACGTGACATTCTTCAACTTAGCGGCCGTCTTTTTGATCCGCTGAGCCGGATATGGGCTTATCCGACCACCTGGCGGGATGAAAGGCGGTCGACTAGGGCGAAGAAGATCAGACTGAACAGGATCGCCAGGAAGATAATGACCATCACCGAGTAGGGACCGGCTGACTCGAAGAATTGGCCGATTAGCCAGGGAAGGAGCATGCCACTTGTGCCGACTCCAATAAAAAACAGACTCGTGACCTGGCCAGAAATTTGTATCCGCTCGCCAGCAAATGACAATGTGGTAGGAAAGAGCGCGGCAATCGAGAGGCCAAAAAGCGCAGCGCCCAGCCAGAGCACCACCCGCGCGGTGATTCCAATGCCCAAAAAACTCAGCGTATTAAGCAAGCTCAGGCTGAGGGTGCAGCCGGCCAGGCTGGTGATCAGGTAGGTTCGGGTTGATAAACGGTTGGCTAAAGAGATCGATCCCA
Organism: Chloroflexi bacterium RBG_19FT_COMBO_55_16; assembly: GCA_001795335.1. Next base: position 75 of record MGOK01000154.1, on the reverse strand, counting down.
GGCGACTGATGGTGAACGCTCCCCAAAATGCCGAGGTCAGGTAAGCGGCGGTTTGGGTGGTAGCCAATCCGACCT
>MGOK01000153.1:14182-14332 GCA_001795335.1 Chloroflexi bacterium RBG_19FT_COMBO_55_16 | reverse complement strand
GAAACACGCCGTGATCACCAGCGTCAACCGCGACGACCGCCAGGATGGCGGCGCGCCGATCTTCGCCATGGTCATCCGCCGCATCCGCCAGGTCCATCCTGGCTGTTCGATCGAGGTGCTCATCCCCGATTTCAAGGGCCGCCTGGAAGC
>MGOK01000153.1:13750-13927 GCA_001795335.1 Chloroflexi bacterium RBG_19FT_COMBO_55_16 | reverse complement strand
GTACCTGCAGCCGAGCAAGCAACACCTGCCCATCGCCCGCTACTACACCCTGGAAGAGTTCCGGGATATTAAAGAATACGGTTTAGAGATCGGCTTCAAGTGGGTGGAAAGCGGCCCCCTGGTGCGCTCCTCTTATCACGCTGCCGAGCAGGTGCGCGCTTTGAGTGCGGTGCATCG
>MGOK01000153.1:1860-13719 GCA_001795335.1 Chloroflexi bacterium RBG_19FT_COMBO_55_16 | reverse complement strand
CGCAAACTGTACACAACTCATCAATTATAAAAAAAGCCCCCCAGGGTTTCTGGTGAACGGAGTTCGCAAAAACCGGGGGACTTGATTCATCCCGATTGCGTTTAGTATAACTTCAACACGGCCTGGGAGGCCCAGGTAAACAAAGGCACCGAAAAGATGCTCAGCGCCACGGTGCACACTCCTGCAGCAGCGGCGGTCAGGTACAACCAGGGGTCGCGCCGCGCCACCGGTTCGCCTTCCTGCATGTACATGATCACCACCACCCGCAGGTAGTAGTAAGCTGAGACCAGCGAAGTGAGCACCCCAATCAGCGCCAGCCCGTAAAAGCCGCCTTCGATCACCGAACGGAAAAGGTAAAGCTTGCCAACAAACCCCAGCGTGGGCGGCACGCCAGTGAAGGACAGCATCGCTACGGTCATGATCGCCGCCAGGGCTGGGTACTTGCGTCCCATCCCGGCGTAATCGCTCAGTGCGAGTCCCCGCCCTTCCGTCTTTTCCATGGCGATCACCACCGCCCAGGCGGCGAAATTGGTAAAGGCGTAGGCCAGCAAATAAAAAAGGGCCGCCGCCACGGCGTCGCCAGCCACATCCCCCTGACCGAAAGGCACCAAAGCCATCAAGATATAGCCCGCGTGGGCGATACTGGAGTAAGCCAGCATACGCTTGATATTGCCCTGGGCGATCGCCACGATGTTACCCAGGAACATCGTCAGGGCGGCAATCCCCCACAGAACCGGTGTGAAATCTACTGCCAGGGCAGGCAGGGCGCTCACGAAAATGCGCATCAGGGCTGCGAACCCCCCTGCTTTGGCCCCCACCGCCATGAAGGCTGTCACCGCGGAAGGCGCGCCCTGGTATACATCCGGGGTCCACATGTGGAAGGGGACTGCCGCTACCTTGAACCCCAGGCCGATCAGGATCAGCGCCGCACCGATGCCGAGCAGGGCCAAGTCAGTAGAACCAGCGTTGAGGGCTTTGACGATCTCTGCCAGCCCGGTGCTGCCAGTCGCGCCGAAGACCAGTGCCACTCCGTAGACCACGAAGCCGCTCGAGAAAGCGCCCAACAAGAAGTATTTGATCGCCGCTTCCTCCGACTCCTGCCGTGGCCGGGCAAAGCCCGCCAGCACGTACAACGGGATTGAGAGTAACTCCAGGGCCAGGAATACCACGATCAGATCAGCCGCCAGGGCCATCAGCATCATGCCGCTGATGGAGAACATCAACAACACATAATATTCACCCCGGTCGATACCCATCTCCTTCAAATAATCGTAAGCCAGGGCGATGCCGACCAACCCGCTGCCCAGGAAAAGCAAAGTCAAGAAGATCGCAAACCCATCGACGATCACCATACCACTGAAGGCCACGGTCTCGCTTCCGGTCTGGGCGATCGCGAAACCCATCGCCACGACTAAACCGAGCGCAGCTAACAGTGCAGTTAAACCCTTACGCTCCTTCGGGATGACAAAATTCACCAACAGGAGCACACAAGCCCAGGCGATTACGATATTGATCGGCATGATCGCCGACAGGTTGGAGGCCAGATTATCCAGGGTCATAAGTTCCCTCTCATTATGGCAGTCCCACCATTGCTGCACTCTGCAGGGCCGCCACCAGCTTATCCACGGAGGGAGCCATCAAATTAAAGAACGGCGCAGGATACAGGCCAATCCAGAAGATGAAGACCAGCAAAGGCACAAGAGTGACAATTTCTCTCCAGTTCAGATCGAACAATTTACGATTCTCGTCTTTATCCAACGGCCCAAGGAACATCTTCTGAAACATGTAGAGCATGTAGACTGCCGCCAGGATCACTCCCACCGCTGCCAGGCCAGCGTACCAGGCCGATCCGATCGCCTGGGAGCCAAACGCGCCCAGCAGGATGGTGAACTCGCCTACAAACCCGTTCAATCCAGGCAAGCCCATCGACGACAGGGTTACGATCAAAGTCAGGGCGGCGTAGATTGGCATCACCTTCCACAAACCGCCAAAAGCGTCCATATCGCGCGTGTGGCGGCGCTCGTAGATCATGCCCACGATCAAGAACAGCGCCCCAGTGCTGAGGCCGTGGTTGACCATCTGCAGGATGCCACCCTGGATGCCCTGGGGGTTGAGGGCAAACAGGCCCAACATGACGAACCCCAGGTGGCTCACCGAGGAAAAAGCCACAAGTTTTTTGACATCCTGTTGGGCGTAAGAGACCGCCGCCCCGTATAAAATTCCGATCACCGCCAGCAATGCGATCCAGGGGGCGAGCCGAGTCGCCGCCTCCGGGAACAGCGCCAGGTTGAAGCGCAGGAAACCATACGTGCCCATCTTAAGCAGGACGCCGGCCAGGATCACCGAACCAGCGGTCGGCGCTTCCACGTGGGCGTCCGGCAACCAGGAGTGCAGCGGCCACATCGGCACCTTGATGGCGAAGGCAGCCGCAAAGGCCAGGAACAGCCAGAACTGGTAGTTCGCCGGGATGCCTCCTTGAGCAATTAATTCCGGAACCGAGAACGTGCCCTGTGCGATCCCCAGCCATAGGATCGCCAGCAGCATCAGGATCGAACCCGCCATGGTATAGAGGAAGAATTTGACCGCAGCGTACATACGGCGTGGGCCACCCCAAATGCCAATCAGGAAATACATCGGCACCAGGGTGAACTCCCAGAAGATATAGAACAAGAACAAATCCTGGGCCAGGAAGACACCCACCATGCCCACTTCCAATAACAGGAAGAAGATCATAAACTCCTTCACCCTTTCCTCAACCGCTGTCCAGGTGGACAGGATCGAGATCGGGGTCAGGAAGGTGGTCAGCAGCACCAGGAGAATGCTCAGGCCATCCACCCCCATCTGGTAGGCGATGTTCCAACCGCCAACCTGGATCCAGGGAATGTTGATCTCCATTTGCAGATCAGGATCCGCACTATTGAATTGCGCCAGCACCGCCACCGAAATGCCAAAGGTAATCAGTGAGGCGATCAACGCCGTCCAGCGGATGACGTTCTTCTGCTCTGAATTCAGAAACAACAACACCAGGATGCCCACCAGGGGGAAGAAGGTAACCAGCGTAAGAGGGTGTAGAAAAAAGTTCATTGCTCGTCCTCGTCAGTTTAGCGTAATATCAAATATCCCAGGATGATCACAACCCCAAGAAACACCGACAGGGCATAATTGCGTACATACCCGGTTTGGACGCGGCGGAGGCTGGCTGCCAGCCGAACGGTTCCAGTGGCCAGCCCGTTGGCAATCCCATCGATGACGCCCAGGTCGAACGGCAGCGCCAGGAAATGCGTCAGGCGCTGGAAGCTGCGCGCGATCACCGCATCGTGGAACCAGTCATGCCAGAAACGCTCATCGATCACTTCACCCAGGAAACGGGCGAGGGAGATATACGGGCGTAAGATGACCGCCCAGTACAATTCGTCCACCCACCACTTGTGTTCCATCCCGGTGAAGATCGGGCCCAGGATCGGGCGCAGGGGATCGTCCGGCCTTTTCGCGGGGGGTAACTGCGAAAGTTCCTGGTAGCGCCGGATGTAGAGATACCCGGCTAAGAATATTGCCAGCAGCGCCAGAGCGGTAGAAACCCCGGCAACCAGGAAATTAAACTCCCCGGGATGGATATTCTCGATGGTATGCTCCAGCCATTCGGTAAAGGTGTGCAAGCCGGGCAGGTTGAGCGCGCCGCCAATGATCGATAAGGCTGCCAGAACGATCAGAGGCACAGTCATGACCGGTGGGTTCTCCCTGGCGTGAGCGGCCGCTTCCGATCTGGGCACCCCGAAGAAGACCATCAACACTTGCCGGCCCATGTAGAAGGCAGTGAAGAAGGCCGCGATGGTTAAGAGCCAGTAAACGGTCGGTTGCAGGCTCAGGGATTCGGCCAGGATTTCGTCTTTAGACCAAAAACCGGCCAGCGGCCAGATGCCCGCCAGCGCCAGCGCCCCAACCAGGTACACCCAGAAAGTGACTTTCATCCGCTTCCGCAGGCCACCCATGTTGCGCATATCTTGTGGATCGAAGTGCCCACCGCTGCGCTGTTTTTTCCCGTGTTCCTCGACATGGTGATGGCCGTGTTCCACTCCCTGGATCACCGAACCTGCCGAGAGGAAGAGCAGAGCTTTGAAAAAGGCATGCGTCACCAGGTGGAACATCCCAGCCGCGAAGGCGCCCATCCCAACGGCTGCCACCATAAAACCCAGCTGGCTGATCGTAGAATAAGCCAGCACTTTCTTAATGTCAAACTGCCCAACGGCGATGGTGGCTGCGAACAAAGCTGTCACGCCGCCCACCAGCGCAACAAAAGTTTGCGCTTCAGGGACCTGCACATACAAGGGAGCAGAACGGGCGATAAGGTATACACCTGCCGTGACCATCGTGGCGGCGTGGATCAGAGCCGAAACCGGCGTGGGGCCGGCCATGGCGTCTGGCAACCAGACAAACAGCGGCAGCTGTGCCGATTTCCCCACCACGCCCAGCAGCATAAACAGCGTTATCGCCAGGATCACCATTGGCATCGCCTCAGCCACCTGAGGAGCCTGGGCGAAGACCTCTTCGAAATTAAAGCTGCGGAAAGCCCAAAACATGGTAAAGGCGGCGATCAAGAAACCGAAATCGCCGACGCGGTTGGTTACAAAGGCTTTCTTGGCGGCGATGGCATTGCCGATTCCATCCTGCCCTTTCTCATACCAGAATCCAATCAACAAATAAGAACACAGTCCGACCCCTTCCCAGCCGACAAATGTCATCAGGTAGTTATCGCTGCTGACCAGGATCATCATGGCGGCAATGAACAGGTTCATATAGACAAAGAAGCGGCGGAAACGGCCTGGATCGCCGTTGAGGCGCACGTCTTCGTGCATGTAGCCAATGGCGTAGATATGGATCAACGTTCCCACCCCGGCGACTACCAGCATCATGATGACTGAAAGTGTATCGACCTGGAAAGCCCAGCGCAGGTCCAGATCGCCGATCTTGATCCACTCCGCCAGAGGCATCACCTGACCCTCTGGATGCGCGACCAGGGAGAATCCCAACAGGATTGCCACCAGGAAAGCCAACCCGGAGGCCGTGCTGGCGACTGTGCCGACGGCTTTCTCCCCCATCCGCCCGCCGAAGATCATATTAACCAGCAGGCCAATGACAGGGAAGAATACGACCCAGGGCACAAGGTAGAAAAATTGCGGACCGCTTGTTGCGACTTCGTCTAGGAACATGCGTTCTCCTCAGAGGGTTTAGGGTCGAGATAAGAGATTAGTAAACTTTGCTGCTCTCTATTCTCAAATCTCCGCTCTCAACTCTCCATTCTCGAATCATCCTTTTAAATTGCTGAGCTCATCCACATTAATGCTATGCTTGGTGCGGAAGATAGCCACGATCAACGCCAGGCCCACCGCAACTTCTGCCGCTGCTACGGTCATCACGAAGAAGACAAAGATCTGCCCACTCAACGATTCGTACATCGTGGAAAAGGCCACAAATGCAAGGTTGGCCGCGTTGAGCATCAGTTCCACAGACATGAAAATGACGATCGCATTCCGCCGGATCAACACACCCACCGCGCCGAGTGAGAACAAGACCGCTGAAAGCAATATGTAATAAGAAACAGGCAGCATAAAATTACTCCAAACCCTCTTGACGTTTCACGCATAACATCCTTCGCCTCACCCCTTCTCCCCCTTCGTCAACACGATCGCCCCGATCATGGCCACCAGAAGCAGCACCGAGGTCACTTCAAAAGGTAATAGATAATGGTTAAACAGAATCTCGCCGATGGCGGTTGGGCTACCAAAATCAGACAGCAGGGTGGTGAAAGAAGGCAACGGGCCTTTCTGGTTGCCGGCGGAGAATAAGAGATAAACGCTCTCAACCAAAAGTAAGAAGCCCAGGATGATCGCCAGTGGTTGTTGCCATCGAATCGACTGTCTTTGACGCAATTGTTCAGCCCCAAGCAGCATAATCACAAACAAAAACAACACCATGATCGCGCCGGCGTAAACCGTCACTTGCGCCATAGCCAGGAAGGGCGCGTTCAACATCAGGTAAAACGCGGCGATGGTTCCGAAATTTATGATCAGGAACAACGCTGAGTAAATCGCGTGGCGGCTGAATAACATTGCCACGGCTGACGTCACGGACACAAGGGCAATGGGGAGGAAAAACAGTAAATCAACATTCATTTTCAATCCCTCGGGTCTTGCATGATGGGGATAGAACGGTTGTAAAGGCCGGGCTCAACCTTTTGGGGTGTGGGCTTGCCACCCGACGGAACTGGCTCCAATAGCATTTCCCGCATGTAAATCGAACTTGTCCGGTCGGTAAACGATAGTTCATAGTTATCGCCCAATACAATGGCCTCGGTTGGGCAGGCATCCTCGCAATAACCACAGAATATGCAGCGCAGCATATTGATTTGATATGTGCTGGCATAGCGCTCACCTGGCGAAAACCGTTGCTCATCGGTATTCTCTGAAGCTTCGACAAAAATCGCATCGGCCGGGCAGGCCGCGGCGCACAGGGCGCAACCGATGCACTTCTCCAATCCATTGTCATAACGCATCAGCCTGTGGCGACCTTTGAACCGGGTTCGCACCGGGCGCTTGACCTCCGGATACTGGACAGTCACCGGTTTTTCGAACATCGACTTCAACGTGGTCAACATACCACGCGCAAAATCCGTAACCACGCTCATCACAAACCTCCTACCAATATCAATACAACCGCGGTTAACACAACATTCAATAAAGCGGCCGGCAATAGGACTTTCCACCCAAACGCCATCAACCGGTCATAGCGGATACGCGGCAGGGTAGCCCGCACCCAGATCATCACAAACAGCAACAACAGGATCTTGATGAACAGATAAAGCGGCCCGAGCAAAGGCACCTGATCGACAAATGGGCCGCGGTAACCCCCGAAGAACATGGTCGCTGCAATGGCGCTCACTGCGATCATCTTGATATACTCGGCCATGAAGAACAAGGCGAACTTTAACCCAGAATATTCAGTATGGTAACCCGCCGTCAACTCCTGTTCAGCCTCCGGCATGTCAAAAGGCGCTCGGTTGACTTCCGCGATCACGGAGATGAAGAAAATCAACGCGCCCAATGGTTGGTAGATAACGAACCAAATCGGCTTTTGGGCGGCGACGATGTCAGCAAGGCTCATCGAACCGGTGATCAGGATCGGCCCAATAAAAGCCAGACCGAGCGCCAGCTCATAGCTGATCATCTGCGCCGTGGAGCGCATCCCACCCAGCATGGCGTACTTATTGTTTGAGGACCATCCCGCCAGCACAATCCCGTACACTGAGATCGAGGCGATCGACACGATATACAACACACCCACATTGATATCGGAAAGGTACAGAGGGATCTCCCGGCCAAATAGGGAGAACGAGGTTCCCCACGGCAGCACGGCCAGGATCACCAGTGCAGGGACGACGGTCACGATCGGAGCGAGAAGGAAAACCACCTTGTAAGACTGGGCCGGGATGAGCTCTTCTTTGAAGATTAATTTCAAACCATCTGCTAACGGTTGGAACCAGCCGCCCGGCCCAGCGCGGTTCGGCCCGATCCGCACCTGGATGCGCGCCAGTGCCTTGCGCTCATAAAAGGTCAGATACATAAAGCCAGTCAACAACACAATTAACAAGAAAACTGATTTGATCGTCCATTCCAAGATCAGCAGTGGATCCATTCAAACCTCGTCTCGCTTCATATCTTCCACTTCACGTTTCACGATTCTCGCATCACGCTACGATCTTTTCCGCGACCTCAACCTCAACCGGCACAGGATCTGTGATCGGGATGCCCATACTCCGCGGCACAAGAGCCACATTCTCCGGCACAGATTCATCCAGGAAGGCTGTCACCTGGATCACCACTCCCTTCAGGTGCAAGTCCACCGGAGAGCTATTTACAATGCCCATTCGTCTGGCGGTTTGGGGATGTAATACCAGGTAAGGCTCAGGTATGCGCTGGTGCAGAAGATCGGAGGGTACCACCGTCTGGCCGCGATCGTAGAGGCGCGTGATCGGGACCGCCAGGATATCCGTCTCCCCAGCCATGACTACTTCAGACGGCTGTAGCCAGCCGAGTGGGATCTGCTCGCCTCTTTGGGCGGCTGGTTGCAGCTGCACTCCAAGCCCCTGAGAATTTTCATAGGTTGTACCCCCATAATACAGGTCGGCCCGGCCGACGATCGGCCACTGGTCGACCACCTCCGCCAGTTTCTGGTATGTCACGCCAGCGTAGTCCGGTACCTGGGAAGCGATGCGCTCCATCACGCGCAGAGGGATCCTGGCCTCCAGGTCCAGTCCCAGGCGTTCTGCGATGCGGGCTGTGATTGCAAAGTCCGCCAATGGCCCTGAGCGTTCAGGCACGGCTGGATGATAGCGCTGCACGCGCCTTTCAGCATTGGTCAGTGTCCCCTCGCGCTCAATGAACGATTGAGCTGGCAGCACCACATCAGCCAGCCTGGCGGTTTCCGTCAGAAAGAGCTCCTGCACGACCACGAAGTCCACCGACTTTAGCGCCTCCGCGAGCGCCGGGTCGTCTCCAGCTGGATCAGCAGCTGCCACGTACAAGGCTCGGGCGGAATGTAACGCCGCGCCCAAATCTTCTGCGGGAGTGAAACCCATGTCCCAGGCTCCCTGCGTGTTGGCGCTGTGCCAGACGCCGATCAGGCCATTATTGGCTCGGCCAACGTGGTTGGTGGCAATCAACAAGTTGGCACAGGCCTGCGCCAGGGGCCGCGAGGCTGCCAGGCCGGTGCCCTCGCTGCCAAACAAGACCACCGCGTTTTCAGCCTCGGCGAAAGCCCGGGCGGCAGCCTGAACTTCGGCAGAGCGGGCGACCTCTTGCACGCCCTTGGGCAAGTCGGGGCGTTTGGCCGACAACGAATTAAGCATCGCCAGCACGATTGCCGCTTCAGCGCCATAAGGGTAACGCAGGGTGTGCGTAGCATATCGATCGGTCTTAGTCGAGCGTGGGTTTGCGACGATCAGCTTCGCCCCGCGCTCAGCAGCCTGTTTTACCCTAAGCCAGTAAATTGGCGCCTCTTCTTCCAGGTCGCAGGCCACGACCAGGATGGCCGTCCCTGCCCCAATATCAGCAAAGTTAGTGCCCTGGCCCACACCTACTTGTGCCACCAGGTCGCCGCCAGCCAGGTTGGTATATTGAATCGCCTTACCATCCAGGGCTTCGGTTAAGATGCGCAGATTGAACAGATCTTCATTAGATAGCCGCCCGCTTGCCAGGGTTAAGGCCCCCTTCCCAGCCGTTTTCAAGCCCTCAGCGACTCGATTTAGCGCCTCATCCCACGAAGCCGGGACCAACTCGCCATTCTGTCGGAGGAGCGGCTGCGTTAAGCGTTCTTTGCTCTCCGCATAATGGTAGGCAAAGCGCCCCTTGTCGCAGATCCAGATTTCGTTCACCCACTCATTCTGGCGGGGCATCACGCGCTTGACGACGATCGCGCCGCCCGATTTATCCTCCCGCCGCACGTTGATAGTCAGGTTACAGCCTACCGGGCATTGTTGGCAGATCGAAGCAGCATAATTTAATTCCCAGGGACGTGCCTGGAAGCGGAAGTCGCTGGTTGTCAGCGCGCCAACCGGGCAGATGTCACTCGTATTGCCAGAGAAGTATGAGTCAAACCCCGGTTCGGAATAGGTGACAATCTGCAGCGCCCGGCCGCGCTGGGCGAACCCGATCACTGGGTCATCCACGATTTCGTCTTGGAAGCGGACGCATCGCCCACACTGGATACAACGCTCTTGGTCAAGGTAAATCAGCTCTCCCAGGGGGACGTGCTTGGACAAGTGCATCTTTTCATCGTAAATGAAGCGGCTTTTGCCGGGTCCGAAATCCATAGTCAGGTTTTGCAAAGGACATTCACCGCCCTTGTCACAGATCGGGCAATCGAGGGGGTGTGAGGTGAGCAGAAACTCCAGGATGTCTTTCCGGCCGCGCAGTACTTTTTCCGTAAAGCCACGCACTAGCATGCCTTCGGAAACCGGGATGGTGCAGGCAGTCTCCAGTTTCGAGCCAAATTGCATCTTGTGGCTGCCATCCTCTGTGCGTTCAAACTGGCCTGTCTCCCGGTTAATCAGCGGGCGACCGATCTCTACCAGGCACATGCGGCACATGCCCACCGGTTCCATCTTGGGATGGTAGCAGAACACTGGGATGTATACCCCGGCTTTTTTTGCCGCATCCACTACTAGGGTGCCTTCCGCTACCTGGACCTCAATCCCATCGACTGCCAGTGTCACCAATTTTGCCATCTCTGCTCCATAAACCATCACCTTTCACGTTTTACGCATTATGCTTTACTTACGCCTTGTTCTGCGTTCACTGTGATCTCCTCACCCCACTTATCTGAGACTCTTGTCCTGAAATCCGTTTCGAAGCGCTCGATACCCGAAATCACCGCCTCAATGGAAAATTCGCCAAGTGCACACAGGCATTTGCCTTTGATCTGTTGGGCCACTTCGTTGAGCAATTCCACATCCTCCCAGGCAGCCTCCCCACCATGGATGCGGTCAATGATATGCCTCATCCAGTAAGTCCCCTCTCGGCAAGGGGTGCACTTGCCGCATGACTCATGGCTGAAGAAATGCAAGGTCTTGTGCAACACCCAATCGATGCTCACCGAGTCGTCGACTACGATCACCGAAGCCGATCCGAGCTGTGCACCCAGCCTGGGGACGCTCTCATAATCCATCGGCGTATCCAGAGCCTCTTCAGTCGCCACGATCAAAGCCGAGGAAGCTCCAGCCGCCATGATGGCCTTGACCTGGCGACTGTCCGGAATGCCGCCGCCATGAACGTAAATCAATTCCCTGAAGGGGGTGCCGAGCGGCAACTCATAGTTGCCAGGCCGGTTGACATGCCCAGATAGACTGAAGATCTTTGTACCAGGGCTCTTGTCCGTGCCTATCGATCGATACCAGTCAGCTCCGCGCGCGATGATCAGCGGGACGTTGGATAACGTTTCAACGTTATTGACCACGGTGGGTTTGCCGAACAGGCCAAAGGAGGGTGGGAAAGGCGGTCGCAGGCGGGGTTGGCCCAGCTTGCCTTCCAGCGACTCGAGCATGGCAGTTTCCTCACCACAAATATATGCGCCCGCGCCGAGGTGGGTATAGATGCGCAAGGAATAATCGCTACCGAACAACTTGTCCCCCAACAAACCGGCCGCCTCTAGGTCAGCGATCTTGTGATCCAGGCTTTCGGCGATCTTCCAGAATTCGCCGCGCAGATAGATGTATGCTGTTTGAGCCTGGACGGCGTAGGCGGCAATCGCTACCCCTTCGAGGAATTGAAATGGGTTGCCCTCCATGATCTCGCGGTCTTTGAATGTCCCCGGCTCAGACTCGTCGGCGTTGGCCACCACGTAATGTGGCCAGGATTTCTTGTCAGTGAAAGCCCACTTCATCCCGGTCGGAAACCCGGCTCCACCGCGACCACGCAACCCGGAAGCCTTAACAACTTCGGTGACCTCCTCTGGCTGCATAGTGGTGACTACCTTCTGGAATGCCTCGTAACCGCCGTGCAGGCGGTATACCTCCAGCTGGTTCAGATCGGGGATCTCACGATGTCGAAGAAGGATATATTGGCTCATGAAGGCTATCTCGAAGTTTTGTTTACTTTGCCAGAGGGACTACTTACTCTTGGCGTCGGGTGATCTCAATTGGTCTATCAGTCCTAAGGCGGTTTCGATAGTCTGGTTCTCGTGGTAAGCGAGCCCTTCCCCGGATTGCACCTGGAACAGCGGTGCCTTGTCGCACGCCGCCAGGCACATCACCGCCTCCACCGTCATCAGGCCATCCGAGGTAGTCTGGCCAACTTTGATCCCCAGGTT
>MGOK01000153.1:877-1798 GCA_001795335.1 Chloroflexi bacterium RBG_19FT_COMBO_55_16 | reverse complement strand
TTGTCAGAGTACAGGGTGTAAAAGCCGACGATCGAGCCCACTTCGGTGGGTTCGACCCCCAGGATGACAGCGATCTCGTTCATCGCCTGCCTGGTAATGTAGCCATCTTCGCGCTGCGCCAGGTATAGCAGGGGCATGACCGCCGAACGTTTCTGGTCAGGCGGGTATTTTGCCAGGATGGCATCAATTTCCTGTTCATATTTTTCAGAAAGCATAATCCCTCAATTTTGCCTGATTACCTCATTCCCTGGTACCTGCTTGCATGCCTGCCCATCTACCTATCTACATCACCTAAGACGACATCGATTGTACCGATCAGGGCTACCAGATCGGCTACCAGATGACCCTTTGCTAATAGCGGCAAGGCTTGCAGGTTGACAAACGAAGGTGTACGCCAGTGAACCCGGTAGGGCTTCGGACCACCATCGCTCTCTAAAAACACACCCAGCTCGCCGCGCGGCGACTCGACTGGCACATAGACAGCGCCCTTAGGAAGATCGAAACCCTCTGTCCACAGCTTGAAGTGATGAATCACCGCCTCCATGCTGGTGGCCAGCTCGGAGCGCGGCGGTGGGACATATTTCCGGTTGTCGCTACGCACTGGTCCACCCGGCAGGTGGTCCAATGCCTGCTGGACAATGCGCAGTGACTGGCGCATTTCTTCCATCCGTACCAGGTAGCGCGCGTAGGTGTCCCCATCGGTTTGTGTAGGGATAACAAAATCGTATTGCTCGTACCCTGAGTAGGGCTGCGCCTTGCGCAGGTCAAAGGCCACACCGGACGCGCGCAGCGGTGGGCCAGTCACACCCCAATGGATGGCATCCTCGCCGGAAATGATGCCGATCTTCCTCGTCCGCTCGAGGAAAAGCGGGTTCTTGGTCAGCAATGATTCATACTCGTCGATGCGGCGCGGGAAAAGGC
>MGOK01000153.1:333-524 GCA_001795335.1 Chloroflexi bacterium RBG_19FT_COMBO_55_16 | reverse complement strand
TTCTCATAGGTCTTGGCCTCCATATTTTTCTCGATCCCCGTGTGCAGGAAGCCAATATCAGGGATACAGTTGATCACCAACTCCCCATCCAGCTCCAGCAAGAGGCGCAAGACCCCATGTGTGCTGGGGTGCTGAGGGCCCATGTTCAACAGCATGGTCTCGCCCTTGATCGCCCGATCGGAGACCAAATG
>MGOK01000153.1:0-208 GCA_001795335.1 Chloroflexi bacterium RBG_19FT_COMBO_55_16 | reverse complement strand
GTATGGCATGAGGATGCGCCGCAGGTCTGAATGGCCCTCAAAGCGAATACCGAACATATCCCAGATCTCGCGCTCATGCCAGTTGGCGTTGGGATAGATGCCCTCAACCGTCGGCACTGAGGGGTGCATGCCAGAGACCGGCACGCGCAGGCACAGCCGCAGGTTGCTGCGCAGTGAATATACCTGGTAGACGACGTGAAAGCGCGGT
>MGOK01000152.1:8596-8895 GCA_001795335.1 Chloroflexi bacterium RBG_19FT_COMBO_55_16 | reverse complement strand
TTAACGGATAATGATTCGGAAATCCTCCGCCGTGCCCCTACATGGAAATCAATCGCCGCTGCGGATACCGATAACCCCCGCCGCATCCCAACAAACCGTGAACAATTCGGCCAACCGGTTCCGGGTTCCATCCCCACCATCATTCGTTCCTATAAATCCGCCGTGACCTATCGCGTGAATTTGATCCGCAATAGCGGGCCGGCCCAGGTCTGGCAACGCAATTATTACGAACACGTTGTGCGCGATGAGGCCGAATTAAACCGCATTCGCCAATATATTTCGAATAACCCCCTGCAATG
>MGOK01000152.1:223-8564 GCA_001795335.1 Chloroflexi bacterium RBG_19FT_COMBO_55_16 | reverse complement strand
GGTAGGGGCACGGCGGGATCGTTAATGGGTAAGGATCTGGAGATTCTCCGCCGTGCCCCAACAAATCCAGCGAAACATCAACAGATTTTGGTTTGGAAATCCTCCGCCGTGCCCCTACACCAATCCCCGGCGTTTCGCCAGCCGCGCGGCCTCGCGCCGGCTGTTAACTTCGAGCTTGGCCAGGATGTTGCGGACATGGCTCTTGACGGTGTTCAGGCTGATGAACAAGGCGTCGGCGATCTCTTTATCCGAGGCGCCGGTCGCCACCAGGCCAAGCACTTCCTGTTCGCGTTGGGTAAGGGCAAGGATCTCTCCTTCCGATTCCTGGGGGGCCAGCCGACTCAGGCGGCGAAACTCTTTCAGCATGCGCCCGGCCAGGGCAGGTGAAATGGCCGCCTCGCCGCGCAGGGCACCACGCAGCATCTCCAACATGTCGACCGAACGGATATTCTTAAGTAAGTAGCCCTGGGCGCCATTCTTGAGCGCCCCGAACAGTTTCTCGTCTTCATCGCGCACGGTGAGCATGACCACCGTCACCTCGGGCAGCTCTTTCTTGATCTGCCTGGTCGCCTCCAGGCCATCGCAGCCCGGCATCTGGATATCCATCAAGATCAAATCCGGTTTTAGTTCGCGCGCCTTGACGATCGCCTCCAGCCCATCGCTGGCCTCGCCAACCACCAGCATGTCCGGCTGCGCAGCGATAATGCCTGCCAGCCCCTCGCGGAACAGGTCGTGATCGTCGGCCAGTAAGATGCGAATTTGATCCATAATTCGATTCCAGGCTCAAGGTTGAAACGTTCAAACGTTTAAACTTTCGAACGTTCTAACGCTTGAAGCGGCCAGGTCAGGGTGACGCGCGTCCCTTTCCCCAGCGTTGAGAAAATTTCTACTTTGCCGCCTACGCGGGAGGCGCGGGCATCCATGATCTTCAAGCCGAAATGGGGCCGGCCATCGCTTTCAGGAGCTGCTGATGGGTCAAAACCTTGCCCGTCGTCTTCTACAACTGCCCTGGCCTGCCCGTCATCCTGTTCCAGGCGTAAGGTGATATGCCTGGCCTGGGAATGCCGGCAGGCGTTGAGCAGCGCTTCGCGGGAGAAACGCAACACCTGTTCAGTTTCTTCCGGCGGTAAAACCAGGGGGACTTTCAGGGAGGTCACCCATTTCACTTTACTATTTCCAGCCGAGAACTCCTCCGCCAGCTTCGCCAGCTGTTCTTGAAGCGTGTAATAAAGCGGAAAATCCTCTTGCAGGCTGGTGATTGCGCGCCGCACCTCGCTGTCCGCCTGGTTCAAAGCGCGCAGCATCCGCTCCAACGTAGCCAGCGCCTCAGCTTGCTGTCCGGAGTCTATTTGAGCATCGGCTGAATAAACCGCCAGGCGCAGGTAATTCAAAGTCTGAGCCAACCCATCGTGCATCTCGGCGGCCAGGCGCTGGCGCTCCTCGAGGGTAGCCAGGCGCTCTGCCTGAGCATACAGGCGGGCGTTCTCCAGGGCGATGGCGGCGGAATTGGCCAGCCTGTTAAGCAGGTGCTCCGCCTCTTGTGAAAAAGCTGCCAGACTGGAGCTCCCCACGCACAGCGCGCCGATCACGCGCTCCCCCATCCGCAAAGGCGCTACCAATTGGCTCACGCGGTAAGGAGCATCGACGATGCCGCAAGACCCGAGGCAGCCATCCACTCCACAAGGCAAAGTGCGTTCTCCGGCCAGGACCTGGCTGGGGATGGGATCGTGCAAGAAAGCGCTGGATCGCACCACGGCTTCCGTAGGACCGCTGGAGGCGTGCAAATTAAGCACCTGGCCAGTCTCATCCACCAGGCACAAGAAGGCCACCTCTGCATTGAGTAACTGGCAAGCCTGTTGGGTGATTGAACTGAGCACGTCTCGAATGTCCAGACGGGAAGAGATATCGCGGCTGACCTGGTACAGCCCCTCCAGCTCGCGCGTGCGCCGCTGTACGCGTTCTTCCAGGGAATCTGTCCAGGCAAGTAACTCTTTTTGGGAATCAAGCAACCGCTGGCGTGTCACTTCAAAGGTATCTGCCAGCAATCTCATCTCCCCGGCCCCGGCGACTTGCAGCGGAGTATCCAGGTCGCCACTACCGATCCGCTCCGCAGCTATCCTGAGATCCTTTAGTGGTCTGAGCACCGATTTGCGCGTGATCAGCGCCCCAATGCCAAGCAAGACCAGTGCGGCAGTGAAAAAACCGATTTGCATCCAGCGCAGAAGGGAGATCTTGCGGTTAGCGGTCGCTTCATACAAGCGTACCACGTCATCGGACTGTCTGACCAGGTCAGGAGAAATCTGTTCCATCGATTTTACAGCAGCGTTAAACTGCGCTTCCCCCGGCTCAGAATTCAATACTACCTCCAGAGGGGCGCGAATTGCCCCCCAGGTCTGTTCGACCTGGTCGAGCTGGGACAGGAGCTGGCGATCGCGAGGAGGGGGGAGGTCGACTGTTCGTCCAGACAAATCAGAGGCAGTTCCGCCGTTTTTCAAAGCCTGCAAGGTTTGTTCGAAGCTATCCGCGGAATTTTTTAGTTCAAGAGCATGGTCATCTACCCCCTCTTTCTCGATCTCCAACGCCAGCCTGATCATTTGTTGTCCAAGCATCCGTTGACGACCGGCCAGGTTGATGATCAGGGCGTCCATCTTCTGGGTTTCCGTCGCCCAAAAGGTGGCGGCGACAGAAATGGCGATGAGGAGGAAAAAGGCCAGGAAGAGCAGTCCCATCCTGCCTTGGATCGTAGGAATCTTCATTGCATCAGACCATTTTCAGCCCGGCAATATGATGGTTCGGGTGCGTTTATTTTACCATTGCCTCGATCGATATCGGTGTGACTATTGCCACAAATTGGGTATGAAAGGTAAAATCGACGTAGAAACTATGTAGAGGAGATCTAACGAAATTTATGAGCAACTTTTATGTCCCCGAAAGCGCCATAATCATCGTAGCACACCCCGACGACATCGAATTTTCCTGCGCCGGCACCGTGGCGCGCTGGGTAAAAGCCGGGACACGCGTCGTTTATGTGCTGTGTACCAGCGGCGAGGTAGGGATTGCCGAGAAAATGATGACCAAGGAAAGAGCGGCCCAAATCCGGGAAGCCGAGCAACTGGCGGCGGCCGAGATCGTCGGCGTCAAAGAGGTGATCTTTTTAAGAGAGCCAGACGGCATGTTACAACCCACATTGGAACTGCGTAAAAAAATCGTGCGTGAGATCCGCCGCTTCCGGCCGGAAGTGGTGGTGTGCGGCGACCCGACCATTGTCTGGGCGGGCGATGATTATATCAACCACCCCGATCACCGCGCCGCGGCGACTGCTGCCCTGGACGCGACTTTTCCAGCGGCCGGACAACCGCAGCTTTTCGAAGAACTGGCCGAAGAGGGGGTGGAAGCTCACAAGCCACGCAAGGTGTATGTTACCGAGTGGGGGCCGGGTGACCTGTTCGTCAACATCGAAACGACGATTGACCTCAAAATCGCTGCGCTGCGCGCCCACAAAAGCCAGATGAAGGATTGGGACCCGGAGCCTATGATTAAGGAATGGGCAGCGGAGAGCGCCAAAGGCAAGGAGATGGCTTACGCTGAAAGCTTTCGCGTGGTCACTCTGGAGAACGATGAGAATTGGGAGAAGAATAAGGGGAATAAGGGGAGAGTAGCGAGCGACTAATAGCTTTTTGCCAATTAAAAAGGTAATGCCATAGGTCGACCCAATGCTTTGGTCTTGCTGCGAGCGTTCTTCGCGAGGCAATCTCCCACACGTTCAAGAGGAGACTGCTTCGTCGCATCGGAACTTCGTTCTGACGAACGCTCCTCGCAGCGACACCAAACTGGGGTTCCGTCGAGTACCCAAAGTCGCGCCTATCTACTCTACTATACCTATGCCACATTCCACGAACTCATCTGCGCCAAGAGTTCAAGCAGCTCGCTCAAGCTCGAGATAACCGCGTCGGATCGGAGGGTGTCGGCGTGGGCGCGATTGGCGGGGACATCAGCGCGGCGGGTGATCCAGATGCTGAACAGGCCGGCGTTCTTTGCTCCCAGGATATCCGCGCCCAGGGTATCGCCGATCATTGCCACCCGACCAGGTGGAAAGTCCCAATTTTCCAGAGCCAGGCTGAAGATACGCGGGTTGGGCTTGCGGATGCCAACCGAGGCTGAAGTCATGATGAAATCGAAGTATAGGCGGATGCCGGCCTTATCCACCAAGGCCTGGACGTTATCGTCATCAGAGGCATTGGAAATTACACCCAATCTGTATCCTTCTCTACGGAGAATGCTCAACGTGGGGATCGTATCGACTTCTAGATGCCAGTGAGCCTCCGAGACAGCATACATGGCTCGCAAGACCGAGCGGATTAAGCCAGTGGGCACTTGTGGATAGCCCCAATCAGCCAGCAGCGTGCGCAGGATATGAGCCGTTGTGTATTCGACGAAGGCAGACTCGCGCTCGGTGAAGTAATCGCTCAGGCGATTACGAAAGTCTTCCAGAAAGGCTTCTCCTTCTAGATTCAAGCCTGCCAGCTTCAGATGATGCAGCAGCTCGGCATCCGCCTGAGCAAAGACCAGCGGGCGGTCACCATCAAAGTAAATCAGTGTATTTCCCAAGTCGAAAAGCAGGGCATCGAACGGGGGCATTAATACCCTCGCAGTGGGTCGACGGGGTTGAGCAGAGGTGTTCCAGCCAGATAGCGGGCAAGGTTATCGGCAAATAATGTAATGGCTCGCTGGTCATAGAATGGAGAATTGCCGGAAATGTGAGGCGTGAGCAGGACATTGGGAAATTTCCAGAGCGGGCTGTCTGCAGGCAAAGGCTCTTCGGGGAAAACGTCCAAGGCAGCCCCGGCGATCTTATGCTCGCGCAAGGCGACTAGCAAGGCAGAATGGTTTACCACCCCGCCGCGTGAGACGTCCACCAGAAAAGCGGTGGTCTTCATGGCGGCCAGCTGCTCGATTCCGATCAAGTCACGTGTCTTGGGGGTGAGAGGAACAGCGATGACCACGAAGTCGCATTCCTTGAGCATGGATCGTAAGGCCTGGGACGGGTAAAGGCGGTGCACCAAATCGCTGCGCGGATCCCCCAAACCTTGAGGTAGGTAGCCGGAATCGTCTGGATGCATTGCATCTCGCTTAGAAGCCAGGATAGTTGCACCCAAGGCACGCAACATGCGCGCTACCTCGCGGCCGATGCTGCCATAACCCACGATACCGACTGTGCTGTCGCGCAGCTCCAGCGGGAGGAATCGCTTGAAGCGCTCGCGTGGCCACTCAGCCCGTTTTTGGTGGTCGACCAGGTCTGGCAAGCGATGGCCAAGTGCCAGGCACATCAACACCACATGCTCGGCAACCTGGGTGGCCGCCGCACCGCTGAGGGAGGTAGCGACTAATTTGGGCTTGCGCAGGATGGGTGTATCGATGGAACGTTCCAACCCAGCCCAGTGGAACTGGATCCAGCTCAGCGCGGGCGCCTGGTCAGGGTTAGGCAACACCTGGTCGGTGTACAGGATTTCTGTACGCTGCCAGATCTCGGCTGATATGTCCTTGGGTTCGCTGGCTTTCTGCAGGGTGAGGCGCAGGCGCGGCGACACTGCCTGAAGCTGACTGACCAGCTCTTCGGGGAAGGGTAATGTAATTAATACCTCGATGGGGGAATTCATTATATCCTTTCCAGACTATAAAAAATCATTATCAAAATCTACCTCGCTAAGATAACCCATCTCAGCTAATGCCGCCAACACCTTATCACGGGCGCCGGGTTTGACGATCACCGCTGTGGGGCCGAGCGGTACTCCCAGGAAGCGAGCAGCAGGGGAGGCGCGCAATTCCTTTAAGATCTCGGGCGAGCTCAAACGCAGCACCAGCAGTTGTTCTATTCGGGCCTGTCTGCCGTGCTCATCCCAGCGTTCCAGGGCCTTGACCAGAGAGGGGGGCACCGTCGCAATGTGGCGACGTAAAAGGGCGAGTAAGTGGTTCACACCCAGCCCTTGCTGGCGGGCACGTTCCAGGGAGCCTGGGGTCAAGCGGTAGCGGTAAACCGCTCCTTTTTCACCTTCCCAGTCACAGAAACGAGCCACCTGATAACGGACGGCGCGCGGCACCCGCCGGGCGAGATGCAAGCGGGCATCTGACCTGACCAGGATGGTCTCCTCTTCGGAAGGAAGACCATCTGGCGGATCCCCCTTTAGGAGAGCAGCTGCCCAGGCTGAAAAGCGAAAGGCCGCCACGGGTTCACCCACCCCCGGCATAGCCAGGTCGACGATCCCAAGCCAATGCAAGGGTCCCGCGATCAGATAGCGGATCAGCGCCCCATCTACCTTATCCCAGTGCTCGAAGCCGCGCAGATATTCTCCGGTTTCACGCGCCCGGATAAACCAGGAGTCATAATCACCTGCTGGGCGTTGGAAATCGGGGGATTGCTGGCGTACGGCGGCGACGAAAGCCTCCAGGCTCCACCAGGTGTCCTGCGGAACAGAAGATAAATGCTCTAGGAGAGAGCGGCGAGCGCGCAGTGGATCGTTTTCCCATTCTCCCTCCAGGATCAAGTCCGGAATCAGAGTCAGCTCGTTAAAGTCTGAGCTGTTCAACCAGGCGCGGGCTAACTGGGCCAGGGCTGCACCTCGCTCGGCCTCTAGGAAGGCACGCGTCGGCTCCGGCAGAGGCAGGCCTTGGGAATCCAGCAGACCAGCCGCGGAAAGCAGGGAACGCAGGGGAAGAGGGGATAGGGGAGTATTGCTCTCTGAGAGGGAAAGCGACTCCCAAGATATGTCCAGGCGGAGGGCAGCGATCAGAGTGCAGGCGTCATCCAAAATGCGGTCGGAGGCCAGGATGGGAAGAGCGCGCTCTATGGGAGAGGCATGGCGCCCCATAGGCTGTGAAGGTTTGCCTTGAAAGGCGGGCAGCAAGCGCATCAGGTCGTCCGGGAGGTAGGCGAACTCTTCTGGGCCGGCCGGGGTGTCAAAAAAAGCGCGCCCCACCAGGGCGCGGTACCAAAGCATTTCAGCCGGGGAGACCGGGTGCAGGTAGGGCTTTTCACGATCGCGCCGGGCAGGACCCATTTCTCGCACTGTCCCATGTCGGCGGGTAAAGAGCGACCAGGGCAAGCGACCCTGATTGTGCAGCAGTTCATGAAGAGCGACCTGGGCTTCGGAGGGTAAGGCGTCGACCACTTCAGCGACAAGCTGGCGGTCAAGCAAGGCCGGTGCCAGGAAATCTAGGGCCGAGCGCGCCTGCGGGGCGTCCAGCTCCACACCCCACAACCTGGCGACGATCTGCAAGTGGCTCAGGTCTTGGCTTTGCAGGCTGTGGATTAAATCAGGCATATCTACGCTTTACGTGTTATGCATTCACATTTCACGCAATACGTTTCATGTTAAACAATTACTTCAAGTGCGCCCGGCAAAATCTCCGCCGATAGCTGGCGAACGTCGGTGCCAAAGCCAGCGAAGATCTCGCCATCGATATGGATGTAGAGCGGGCGTTCAGATTCCAGCTTCATGCCCTGGAACTTCCCCATCCGTACCTGAGGGAAACGGCCATGGGTGCCGTTCATCACTTCAGGGATCAGGCGGAACATCATCAGTCGAGAGACCCGGCGGATGGCGACATAATCGAGCTGGTTATCGTCGTTGCGGGCATCTGGCGCCACAAAGAACCCACCTCCTTCACGAGGACCATTGCACAATACGATCATCAAGGTCTCTTCAGCCCAGCTTTCGCTATCTGTCGTGATCTGCAGGCGGGGCGCGTCGTGGTTGAGCAAGATCGTCTGCACCACGGCGACGAAATACATGAGGAAACCATGCACGAGTGTAATTTTGCGTGAGCGGATGGTCACCGTAGCATCAAAACCAACCCCGAAGGTGTTATCCCAATACTCGCGGCGACCGTGCCCATCCACGGCCAAGCCCAGGTCGATTCTCTTGGGCTGGCCAGTGAAGACTTGACGCATGGCGAGTTCCGGGCGGGATGGCAGACCGATGTTGTGGGCGAAGTCATTGCCGGAGCCGACCGGCACCACGCCCAGGCGGGGGCGACGCTCGGCAGGCACCTGCATCAGGCCATTGACCACTTCATGGGTTGTGCCGTCTCCGCCAACGGCGATAATCAGCTCGTATCCCTCTTCGGCAGCCTGGCAGGCAAGCTCAGTGGCGTGGGTCGGGTATACGGTTCCTGTCCAGTCGGCACCACCGAACTCTTCAACGATAGGGCGTAAGTCAGCACCCCAATGCCAGGCGCGCCCCAGGTCAGCATTGGGGTTGAGGATCAATTTGGTTTTATGCTTAGGCATGCTACCCTCAATAACGATTTTTTAGTTCTGCGACTGGTAAGACCATATATCCCT
>MGOK01000152.1:0-171 GCA_001795335.1 Chloroflexi bacterium RBG_19FT_COMBO_55_16 | reverse complement strand
GGCAGTGTAGGCTGCTACCAGGGCGTCTAGTTCATCCGGAGAGTAGAGATTTTCAAGCGGGAGAATCCCCTGCAACAAACGGTGGCGGGTGATCTCTTCGAAGAGGGACATGGGGTCAGGGACATTCATACGGCATTCATACAAGACGAGCTGGCGTTGCAGGCGGCCTTC
>MGOK01000151.1:37370-73511 GCA_001795335.1 Chloroflexi bacterium RBG_19FT_COMBO_55_16 | reverse complement strand
AAGCGCTATTTTCAAGAAGAGCATGCCCTGACCTTCACAGTGGATGGTACTGGAGCTCCAGGAATGCAGTGGCCTGAAGCGCGCCTGGGTCCGGTGCGCCCACTGCTGGAGTGGCAGATCGAGGCGAGATGATTGCGAAGATAACCGCGAAGAAATTCCTGGGTGAACTACCACTGACTGCCGAGGCATACTGGCACCTGCGGCAGCCTGGTAGGCCGCTCAATAAGAGCTTTACTCTGCAGGAATTACAGGCAGGATTGTTGGAATGGCGCGCCGAGTCGGAAAAGGCGGCGCAAGGTGCTCAACCTGGGAAGAATGTGCTGATATTCAGCACCCTACATTACTGGATCTCGCATGCCACCCTGGTAGGATTAGCCCTGGCCGGATTGGGGCAGTCGGTGACCCTGGCATATTTGCCTTATGGCAAGTGGCAGAAACCGCTCAACCGTTTTGATGTACGCCGTCAAAACGCTTATACACAGGACGTTTTACGCCAGGCTTCACCGCTGGTAAAGGCGGTATCCTGGCTGGGAACAGAGTCGCGGGCTGTTGACCTACCCTGGGACTTGAAAGGGGCCGTCGAGGACATTTCGCTGCGCGATACTCAATACACCTTACAGGTAGAGGATATCTCTCAGGAAAGCGATCTGTACCAATTGCGGTTAGCGCGTAACACTGCCGCGGCTCGGGCAGCGCTGGCTTGGATGAAGTCCGACCGACCTGACGTAGTCATCATCCCGAACGGGAGCATTTTGGAGTTCGGCGTGGTCTATCAGGTAGCGCGCTTCCTTGGTATTCCGGTGGTGACCTATGAATTTGGCGAGCAACGCCATCGTATGTGGCTGGGGAAGGACGCTGAAGTCATGCGCCAACAGACTGATGACCTTTGGTCAGCGCGCGGTGGGCATGCCTTGAGTGCCACCCAGCTGGACCAGGTGCGCCAGCTGTTTGCTGCCCGCCAGAAAGCCAGCTCATGGGAAAATTTCTCGCGGCGCTGGCAGGGTGTTCCCAGCATTGGTGGTCAACAGGTGCGGTCCGGACTCAGCCTGGATAACCGCCCGATCGTGTTGCTGGCAACCAATGTGATTGGGGACAGCCTCACCCTCGGTCGGCAGGTATTCAGCGACAGTATGACCGAGTGGTTGAAGCGAACCGTGCAATATTTCGCGGATCGCACGGAGGTGCAGCTTGTGGTACGCATTCATCCAGGAGAATTGATCACCAAAGGTCCCTCTGTGGCAGACGTGGTAAGGGGAGCGCTTCCGGAAGGTTTGCCTGCTCACATCCATCTGGTATCTGCCGCTGCAACTGTGAACACCTATGATATCGTCGAAATTGCTGACCTGGGACTGGTCTATACGACGACAGTCGGACTGGAGATGGCGATGAGCGGTGTGCCGATGATCGCCGTCGGACAAACCCATTATCGAGGCAAGGGCTTTACGCTAGATCCCAATTCATGGGAATCATATTTTGACCTTCTGGACCGAGTCCTCTCGGCTCCGGATAAATACCGACTCTCGAGGATTCAGATCGAACGCGCCTGGGAATACGCTTACCGTTTCTTCTTCGAATATCCATTCCCCTTTCCCTGGCACCTGGTTCACCTATGGACGGATGTGAAAGAGTGGCCGGTGGGTCGTGTCCTTGCCGAAGAGGGTCAGGCGCAATTTGGCGATACCTTCCGCTATTTGGTTGGAGAGACAGTAGATTGGACGATGTGAATACGACTATCGAGATGGAAATCAAACGGCAGGTGCGCCAGTTTTACGACCAGATCGGCTGGCAAGAAGCGGGTGAAGGGTTTTACCAGAATGCTCGTTATGAAGACTTGCGCCCGGTGTCCCGTGAATACATCCACCGCTGTCATTTACGCGTCGCCCGCCATCTCAATCCGGACGGGAAATATTTGTTAGACGCTGGCTCCGGGCCGATCCAATACCCTGAGTATTTGGAATATTCCCGTGGCTATCAGGCTCGCGTCTGTGCCGATATCTCGAAGGTAGCCTTACGGGAGGCACGGCAGCGCATCGGCGACCGGCAGAACGGTGGTCATGGCCTTTTCGTGGTAGCAGATGTCGCTAACCTGCCCTTCAAGCCAGAAATCTTCGATGGTGTCGTTTCTTTGCATACAATTCACCATCTGCCGGAGGGCGAACATCGCCAGGCATACGGTGAGTTGTACCGGGTGCTGGCTCTTCACAATGCAGCTATCGTGGTTAATGGCTGGGTCGACCCGCCGCTGATGCGATTCTTCAATGCTCCACTACAGTGGATCAACCAGGTGCGCAGGAAGGCACAGCGAATGTGGGGGAAGGCCCCCCTGCCTAAAAAGTCGATCCATGTCAGGACTAGGCTTAACGGTTCTAAACTGAAAGGAACCTTCATCAGCAAGAATAACGCTGCCTGGATGAAACTGGAAATCGGTTCGTCAATGCCACTTGAGGTCCTGGTCTGGCGCAGCGTCAGTGTGAAGTTCTTGCGGACGTTTGTTCACCAAAGGCTGGGAGGCAGGTGGTTCTTGCGGTTGCTGTTTTGGATGGAAGAGCGTTTTCCTCATTTCTTTGGGGAGAAAGGGCAGTATCCGCTGATCGTAATAAGGAAATCGTGAAGCGTGAAACGTGAATGGAGAGATTTGTGGACTGGAATAATCAAGTCGTCCTGGTGACCGGCGGCACGGGTTCATTCGGCAAGAAATTCGTCGAGATCATGCTGCGCGAGTACCACCCCGGCAAGCTGATCATTTATAGTCGCGATGAACTCAAGCAGCATGAGATGCGTACAGGTGGGTTTAACCATCCCAACTTGCGTTACTTTATCGGGGACGTACGCGACCTTGAGCGTTTACGCCGCGCCATGCATGGAGTCGACATTGTCGTGCACGCCGCAGCCCTCAAACAGGTACCTGCCTGCGAATATAACCCGATGGAGGCGATCAAGACCAACATCCTGGGCAGCGGCAATGTGATCGAAGCTGCTCTGGACTCCAACGTCAAGAAAGTGTTGGCTTTGAGCACGGATAAAGCTGTCAACCCGATCAACCTCTACGGTGCAACCAAGCTGGCAGCCGAGAAGCTCTTCGTGCAGAGCAATGCTTATGCCGGAGGCACTGCCACACGCTTCAGCTGCGTACGCTATGGCAATGTGGTGGGCAGCCGGGGGAGCGTGATCCCGACCTTTTTCAAGCAACGCCAGAACGGGAAACTTACCATTACCGATGAGCGTATGACGCGCTTCTGGTTGACTCTGGAGCAAGGCGTGCGCTTCGTGATCCGCTGCAGCGAACAAATGCACGGGGGCGAAGTGTTTGTGCCGAAGATTCCCAGCACACGAATTGTGGATCTCGCCCGAGTCATCGCCCCGCAGGCAGATTATGAGGTGATCGGAATCCGGCCTGGCGAGAAGCTGCATGAAGTGCTGATTCACGAGGACGAAGCCCGCTCCACAGTGGAGTTGCAGGATATGTTTGTGGTACAACCATCCGCTGAACTCTGGTTTGGGCACGATTGGCAAGCAAACGGGCAATTGTTGCCCGATGGATACCGTTATGCGAGCGATACAAATACAGACTGGTTGACTCTCGACCAAATCCGGGAAATTGTCGCTCCAATCGGTGTCGACCAGCTACATGGATTGATCGAAGGATAACTTTACTTTAAATCTTTTCCTGCCCAGATAAGTTCCTGGCCTCAACCATAAGATGCCTGAATTAGGCAAATAGGATGCGAATCCTCGTCACTGGTGCCAGCGGCTTGCTAGGGCTCAACCTGGCGCTCGAAGCCAGCCAGCAGCATACGGTCTTTGGCACGGTAAATGCGCATAGATTACGATCTTCCGCTTTCACCGTCCTGCAAGCAGACCTGCTTGTTCCCGGAGAAGTGGAGCGAGTTCTAGACGAGACCCAACCGGATTGGGTGATCCACTGCGCGGCGCTGGCGAACGTAGACGCCTGTGAGGCCGACCCGGCCATGGCGGGAAAACTGAATAGCGAACTTCCTGAAAAACTGGCAAAGTATGTCGCCAGGGGCGGAGCGCGCCTGGTGCATATCTCGACGGATGCGGTTTTTGACGGGGAACGCGGGAAGTATACCGAGCAGGATCAGCCTAACCCGCTCAGCATCTATGCCCGCACAAAACTGGAAGGGGAGCGCTCGGTTTGGAATATGAACCCTGAGGCGATCGTTGCCCGAGTCAACCTGTTCGGCTGGAGTTTAAGCGGCAGACGCAGCCTGGCCGAGTGGTTCTTCAATAACTTGCGAGATGGCAAGCAGGTGATGGGTTTTACAGATGTGTCCTTTTGCCCGCTGTTGGCTAATGACCTGGCGCACATATTATTGAATATGCTGGCGAAGGAGATGACCGGGCTTTACCATGTCGTCGCGAGCGAGTGTATTAGCAAATACGATTTCGGCCTGGCTCTGGCGCGGCTGTTCGGTTTTGATGAGCATTTAATTTCCCCAGTCTCGGTCTTCGACGCGGGCTTGAAAGCCGCACGCTCTCCCAAATTAATCCTTAAGGTGGACAAGTTGACCAGGGATTTAGGGGAATCTCCGCCAGGAGTTTCTGAAGGATTGGCGCGTTTTTATCGCCTCTATCAAGAGGGTTATCCGAAAATGTTGAAAATAATGGGGAGGTAAGGTCTTCGAAATTAGGTAGTAGCTGGGAGGAACTCTATGGAAATCCAAATCGGCTCACATATCATAGCTGAGAATCAGCCCACATACTTCATTGCCGACATTTCGGCCAACCACGACGGCGACCTGGAACGCGCTAAGCTGCTCATCCGCCTTGCCAAGGAAGCCGGAGCCGATGCGGCGAAGTTCCAAAACTTCCGTGCCCCCCAGATCGTCTCCGATTACGGTTTCAAGTCCTTGGGAGGGCAGATTTCCCACCAGGCGACCTGGAAAAAATCGGTCTTCGAGGTCTACGCGGACGCCTCCATTCCGTTTGAATGGTCGCCAATCTTGAAGGAAGCGTGCGACAAAGCCGGCATCGACTATTTCTCATCGCCTTACGATTTCGACGCCATCGATATGCTCGACCCGTATGTGCCGGCCTATAAAATTGGATCGGGGGATATCACGTGGCTCGAAGCCCTGGTGCGCATTGCTCGCAAAGGTAAACCGGTCATCTTGGCCACCGGCGCCTCGAATATTGGCGAGGTGCAGCGAGCGGTGCACACTATTCTAACGATCAACCCTCAGCTGGTCTTGATGCAATGCAACACGAACTACACTGCCAGCCTGGAGAACTTCAATCACATTCACTTGCGCGTGCTAAATACGTACCATACTTTATTCCCCGAAGTCGTCCTGGGACTGTCTGACCATACCTCTGGTCATGCTACCGTATTAGGGGCGATCGCCTTTGGAGCGCGGGTGATCGAGAAGCATTTCACCGACAATAATCGCCGGATCGGCCCTGACCATCCCTTCTCGATGACCCCTGCCACCTGGCGTGAGATGGTCGAGCGGACGCGTGAACTGGAGCGCGCCCTGGGTTCAGCAGATAAGTTCGTCAGCGACAACGAGCAGCAGACTGTCATCCTCCAGCGACGTTGCCTGCGCGCTGGGCGCGAGATCAAGGTCGGGGAAGCCTTTACGCGTGAGATGATCGCCGTTTTACGCCCAGCGACTCCAGGCGCCATCTTGCCTTATGAGATCGAAAGCGTCATCGGCACGCGCGCCCTCACAAACATCCCGGCTGGGAAAGAATTGAGATGGGTGGATCTTGGTGCATAAGGGTCGTATATTATACTTCACCCGTGATTACACCACCCACGATCGGCGCTTTCTAGCTACGCTGGCGGGAACCGGGTACCATGTTTATTTCCTGCAGCTGGAACGGCGCGGTCATCCCCTTGAAGATCGCCCACCTCCGCAGGGGATCGAGCGTATACCCTGGACTGGGGGACAGGCACCGGCGAGCCTGAGTGATGGTCCGCGTCTGCTCTCCGATCTAAAAAGAGTGCTCAGGGAGATCAAACCAGACCTTGTCCACGCCGGCCCGTTGCAAACTACAGCCTTCCTGGCGGCGTTGGCAGGATTTCGACCACTGGTCAGTATGTCCTGGGGATATGACCTATTACTGGACGCAGACCGGAACGTCCTCTGGCGTTGGGCGACGCGTTTCACGCTTAGGCGCAGTGCGGTGATGGTGGGTGATTGCAACACAATTCGCCGGAAGGCGATCGACCTGGGTATGCCGGATGAGCGTATCGTGACTTTCCCCTGGGGAATTGATCTGACTGCCTTCACCTCTGATGCATCAGAACGTACGCAAAGCCAGACATTCAAATTGCTTTCCACCCGCGGCTGGGAGTCGATCTACGGCGTGGAAGTCCTGGCCCGCGCCTTTGTGAAGGCAGCCAGACATTGCCCGGAATTGCGTCTGTGCATGTTGGGGAATGGGTCCCAGGCTGATGAGATTCGGCGCATCTTTATCGAGGGAGAAGTTATAAACCGGGTAGAATTCCCCGGGCAGGTCAGCCAGGTGGACTTACCGCGCTATTATCGCCAGGCTGACTTGTATATCAGCGCCTCTCACAGCGATGGGACATCGATTTCGCTTCTGGAAGCGCTGGCGTGTGGCTGCCCAGCCCTGGTTTCCGACATACCCGGCAACCGGGAATGGGTGGAGCCGGGGGAGCATGGTTGGTGGTTCCCGGATGGAGATGTTGATGCACTGGCTGCGACGATACTCGATACAGTCGATCAGCGCCATCGCCTGCCCGAGATGGGTCAGGCTGCCCGCCAATTAGCAGAAAAACGCGCTGACTGGGAGAAGAATTTTCAGGAGCTTACAAGAGCCTACCAGCTGGCGATGAATAATCAATAGCCATTTTACTTTGTTCCAATTCACCCGATGCAATCACGGATACTCGCCATTATTCAAGCCCGTATGTCCTCCCGCCGCTTACCGGGGAAAGTTTTGCTGGACATTGCCGGGCAGCCCATGCTGGTGCGCGTCGTAGAGCGCGTCCAGCGGGCGGAGACTGTAGACGAAGTGGTCGTTGCCACGACCAGCGACCCATCTGATAACGCAGTGGAAGCTCTTTGCAAAGGGCGCGGATACCTTTACTCGCGCGGCAGCGCCCACGATGTACTCGATCGTTATTACCATGCAGGGCGACAGTTTGGAGGGGAAGTAATCGTACGCATCACTGCGGACTGCCCATTGATCGACCCCGGTGTAATCGATATAGTGGTTAACGCTTTCCTAGGGAGGGATGTAGTCAGCCGTCAGCCACCTTCGATCAGCAGTCGGCAGTCAAAACTAAGCGTTCAGCGTTCAGAAGTCAGGCAGCAGAAGTCAATTGTTGAGGAGAAATCCGCCCCATGGGACTTTGCCGCGAACCGGTTGCCCCCGCCTTGGAAACGCACCTTTCCAATCGGTCTGGATACCGAGGTTTGCACCTTCCGAGCTTTGGAACGCGCCTGGCGAGAGGCCAGCGAACCCCACCAACGCGAGCATGTCATGCCATATTTGTACGAGCGGGAAGGTCGTTTTCGAGTTCTGCTGGTGGATCATGATCCTGACTATGGTGCCTTGCGCTGGACCGTAGATACGTCGGAAGACCTGGATCTGGTTCGCCAGATTTATGCTCAATTCGAGGGGCGCGAGGACTTTACCTGGTATGAGATCCTCAATCTATTTCAGCGCCATCCAGAACTGGCACAGATCAACACCGATGTCCAGCACAAAACTGTGCATGACGTCGATGATCGCCGCTAGAATGATTCCTAATGTCACTCCTGACCATCTTCACTGCTCCCAAGCCCTTCACCAACCCACATATTGCTACTATCCAACGCAATGCCATTCAATCGTGGTTACATCTGGGGGAAGAGGTTGAGGCGCTGTTGATCGGAGATGAGACCGGTCTGGCTGATGTAGCAACCGAGTTAGGCATCCGGTATCTACCAAACGTCAGATGCAATCAGCAGAGGACTCCCCAGGTAAGTTCGATTTTTGAGCTGGCTCGGCAAGCCAGCCAGAGTCCTTTATTAGCTTACCTCAACGCGGATATTATGGTTATGCCTGATTTCGTCATGGCCTCGCAACAGGTAGCAACTCAAGCGGATCGGTTTCTGATTGTGGGTCAACGGTGGGATCTGGACGTTAAAAGAGAATTGGATTTCAGCCCGGAATGGGACAAGCGCTTACGGGATGAAGTTCGCTCCCGCGGGGAATTGCACGCCCCGGCGGGCAGCGATTATTTTGTTTTTCCACGGTCTTTGTTTACTGATATGCCCGATTTTTCCATTGGCCGGGCTGGATGGGATAATTGGGCCATTTATCATGCTGTGAGCCAGGGATGGGATGTGGTAGATATTACCCCGTCTGTAATTGTCATTCACCAGAATCATGATTATAGCCACCTACCGGGTGGTCAGCCGCACTACAACCTGGAGGAGTCTTTCCAAAATCAGGAATTAGCGGGGGGGATCGCCCATATGTACATGGTTCTGGATACCAACAAACAGCTGGTGCATGGAAAACTTCGCCCTCCGAGACCGAACCTGTTAAGGGTATTGCGCAAGATAGAAGTTGGATTGATGCCAGAGGGGGAGCGCAAGGGAACGCGCTGGGCATTAGCCCGCAAGGTGCGCCGCTTCCGGCGAGCGATCAGCGGGACGTTATAGGATAGTGACCAAACTGGGATGCAGGAGTAGACCATGCGTTTAGGACAAAACCCAGCCAAATCCTTGGATTCTGTCGCCCAACCTAAATCGGTGACAGTGGCGGTCGTTACCTATATTCCGTTCTTAGCTGGATATTATGCGCAAGGCCTGGAATTGCTCAGGGCTTGCCTGGGGAGCATATGGGAAAACACTGACCAGCCTTATGATCTGTTGGTTTTCGATAATGCCAGTTGCCAAGAGGTACGGTCATTCCTGTTGGAAGCGCAATCTCAGGGGCGAGTTCAGTACTTGGTACTTTCTGAGCAAAATGTTGGCAAGGCAGGCGCCTGGAATTTCATCTTTGCTTCTGCTCCAGGTGAGTATATCGCCTATACCGACTCGGACATCTATTTCTATCCTGGCTGGCTCTCCGCACAGTTAGATGTCCTGGAAGATATTCCCGAGGTGGGTATGCTGACTGGTATGCCGGTGCGCAATCCCGAAAAGTTCTCATCCAGCACACTTAAATGGGCGCAGGGGCATCCCGAGGCGCACCTGGAACGAGGCTTATTGATGCCGTGGGAGGACTTCTGGCGACATGTTCAAAGTTTGGGTTATAGTGAGACTGAGGCGCGCCAGGTATATTCCCAGGGAGAAGACGTACGCCTCCTCTATAAAGGCCAAAAATATTATGTTGGTGCAGGCCATTTTCAATTCTTGGCTCGCAAACAGGTTCTGAAGGAAGTCCTGCCCATTCCTTCCCGCCGGCCGATGGGAGAAGTGCGGTTGCTGGATATCGCCATCAACGAACACGGCTACTTGCGGCTGTCGATGCCTCAATGGACTATAAGGCATATGGGCAATGCCTTATCAGACTTAGGTGTATCACCACGGATAGCTGGGAGTGGAAATTTGGTTAAGGAGAGCAAGTTCCAAGATTGGAAACCCGTGCGCAAGGTTTTGCTCTGGATCCACAAAGCTAGTTTTGACTTGCTGTATAAAAGCCGGTAACTTACCAATTTCCTGGAAGTTTGGGTGACAGCGGTTCAATTATCTCCAAATGCAACTTACGGGAAGACGGATGATCGGGTACGTAAGATGAAGGGATTTTAAAGTTATGGGGTCGAGGCGAGTATTTATCAGCGCTGACCATGGCTTAGCCATCGTCTATTTCTTGCAAAGCGCTGTAGTCAACGGATTATTAGAAGCTGGTATAGAGGTAGTTTTATTAACTGATGACGGCTTACGCGAGCGAATCCAGCAGGCTTTTGGAAAACCAGGCTTAATCATTGAAGGGTTACGGCTTAAACAAGCGCGAGCCTATTTTCAGACTGAGCATAATTCCCTCCAATGGTGGCTGGACTTCCTCAGACGGGCTGGAGCTGCCAACCGGATAAATCTGGAGGCCGTAGATAGCTATGTCCGCCAGGTTCAAGGGGAAGCGCATAAACGCCGGCGGATCCTGTTCCCATTGATGGAGGGGATGGTTGCTGGAATGCGCCACTCTAAGCAGGTTCGCCGGGCAATCGTCCGAGCGCAAAACGAATTTAATCCACAGCTTTATTCAGACCTATTTGACCGCTACCAACCCGATTTGGTTATTGCGAGTACACCTGGTTGGCGTCTCGACCGTTATATCTTGCGAGAGGCAGCTGCACGCGGGGTTAGCACCGCGTCGGTGATCGTGGGATGGGACAACACCAGCAGTTACAGCTTGCCAGGAGCACCTGTGGATTGGATCAACTGTTGGTCTGAAATCCAAAAAGAGGAACTGATTCAAGGCTCTGATTGGGCTCCGCAGCGAATCAATATTGGTGGTATCCCCTCCTATGATGGGTATTTTCAGGAACAATGGTTAATGCCGCGTCAGGAATATTTTCGCTTGCATGGTTTGGATCCTAAACGCAAGTTGATCTCGTACGCGTGCAGCTTTATCAGTTTCTCTCCTAATATCCAAAATGTTGAGGCCCTGGCACGATTGGTATCTTCGAATTCGTTAGCAGCTCCTGCTCAATTGTTAGTGCGGCTGCATCCGAACCATTTTATGGACGTGCCGCGCTTCATCACCGAACGAGAACGGATCCGGCAGATGGGGCGGGAATTGCAGCATGTCCACGTGGTAGAACCGGTGCCTTTAGGTGGAGAATTGGGATATTACTCTGGCGAGGATATGCCGGAGAAATCGTCGATGATGGCTTATTCGGATGTGTTTACAACAGTGTATTCAACCATGGTAGTTGAGGCGTCCGTTCATGCCCGACCGGTGGTCAGCGTGTGCATCGACTCAGCGGTCGGATGGCCTGGGAAATTCACTTTGCCGCTTTCGAAGATCGGTGGGTGGCCTACACATGCGCGCTTCCGAGAATCTGGGGCTGGTAAGGAAACCCTTAACGAAGAGCAATTGTG
Source organism: Chloroflexi bacterium RBG_19FT_COMBO_55_16 (assembly GCA_001795335.1). The sequence goes on along the minus strand of MGOK01000151.1, from coordinate 62,481 downwards.
CCTGGCAATTAATTATTACTTAGAGAACCCACACGCCAACCACGAGGCGCGGGAGAAATTTGTCACCCAGGAATGCACCTTTGTGGATGGCAGCGCTGGAATGCATACAGCAAGTTACTTGCTTTCTCTGGTGTAGGTCGGACACAAGCCAGAATAACTAAATGTTAGACTTTTGGAAACGTATCAGCCTGGCAGGATCCGTGCTCCGAACAGGTCAGATGCCTCTTCGAGCGCGCAGGGATATTCCAGCGATCACGCCTGAGGAAGTAGTCGAAGCGAAGGCTTTTTTTCCGATGCCGAAGTTCTTCATTTTCGGGCACGCGCGCTCTGGCACAACCCTCCTAACCCGCCTGATCCGTCTGCATCCTGAGGTGCATTGCAACTACCAGGCGCATTTCTTTACCCGCCATCCCCTGCTCCAGGCCTTAGTATCTGAGGAGGCAGTTGGCGAATGGCTTTTACGCCGGAGTAACCGCTGGAATCGGGGGCGTGATTTGTCCCCAGTAGTATTACGCGCCGCGGCGGATTTCATCCTGGAGCGTGAAGCAAGGCGGGAAGGAAAACATATCGTGGGCGATAAGAGTCCAAACAGCTTGCTCGAAGATGAATCAGTGCGTTTGGTGCATAAGGTTTATCCGGAAGCTCGCCTGATTGTTATTATCAGGGATGGACGTGATATGGCTGTTTCGCACCGCTTCCAATCCTTCATCGATGCTGCCCAACACATGAGCCGGGAAGATTTGCGCATTCGAGATGATTTTTCCCGAGATGCGGGATTGTTCCTGACAGGACAGCGTTCAATCTTTACCGACAAAGCTATTCGGTCTGAGGCTGCTGGTTGGGCGAGGAACGTGACAGGGACCGATAAGGTCGCGCGGGAGCTATATGGAGAACACTACCTGACCTTGCGTTATGAGGATCTGCTCGAGCAGCCCCAGGCTGAGCTGGAGCGCATCTGGGCATTTCTAGGTGTTGATAGCGAAGGCAAAGGCCTGGCTGAGGCGGTGATTGCGGAGTTAGAGAGCAACCCGGATGCCGACTGGCAGAAGCAAAAGGCCGGCGAGTTGGTTGAGCCTTTAGAGAAAGGTAGGCAAGGCTCCTGGCGAAACCTGTTCACCGCTCACGACCGGCTAATTTTTAAAAAACTGGCTGGCCAGGCTCTGATCGCCTGGGGCTATGAGCAATCCTTGGACTGGTAGATGGAGGGGTTTCACCGATGAAATACTTAATCGCTGGACTGGGCTCGATTGGGCGACGCCATTTCCGCAACCTGATAGCGTTGGGGGAAAGGGATATTTTGCTCTATCGCACTTACCACAGCACGCTTCCTGATGACGAGTTGGCGGGTTTCCCAGTGGTGACGGATCTTGAATCTGCGCTTTCCTACCAGCCCCAGGCCGTGATTGTTGCTAACCCGACAGCATTGCATTTGGAAGTTGCCATTCCGGCTGCACGGGCGGGTTGCCAGATCTTGCTTGAAAAGCCCATCTCCCATTCGATGGAGGGCGTCAGTGAATTAGCCAGAGCCGTCGAACAGGGGGGAGGGCAGGTGTTGGTCGGATTTCAGTATCGTTTCCATCCCAGCTTGATCCAGGCCAGCCATTATCTTAAAGAAGGCGTAATCGGGCGCCCGCTATCAATCCGGGCGGTGTATGGTGAATATTTGCCCAACATGCACCCATGGGAGGACTACCGCCAAAGTTATAGCTCCAGAAAAGACCTGGGCGGTGGGGTGATCCTTACCCTTTGCCATCCTCTGGATACAATGCGTTGGATGATAGGCGAGGTTCAAGAGCTGTGGGCGTTTGTCGGGAAGTTGAACTACATGGAGTTGAATGTCGAAGACACGGCTGAAATTGGCCTGCGCTTTGCAACCGGTGCAGTCGGCAGTTTGCACCTGGACTATTACCAACGCCCTCCTGCGCATTATCTGGTGATCGTCGGGGATCAAGGTATATTGCGCTGGAATAATGCCAACGGAGTTTTACAGATTTACCATGCAGACCTGGGAAAAATGGAAACTTTTCCGCCTCCACGGGGCTTTGGACGCAACGATATGTTCCTGGCTGAGATGCGCCATTTTATGGCAGTTGTACGAGGGGAAGAATCTCCCGCTTGTACGCTTGAAGATGGGCGAAAGGTTCTGGAATTAGCTCTGGCCGCGCACGAATCGCAGAATGTGGGAGGGCTGATCAAATTCCTTTGATGAGAGACTGATTATTAATATTGGGTTTCACTGGGGCTTAATTTGAACGCGGTCCCACAGGATGTTCGGTGAACCGGCGCGCAGCGAGAAGGCCATGTCCCCCGGTATTCCCCCCACGAGGTAATATTTATCTAAGTAGGCTTGAGCTGTACTGCTGTCTCCCCAGAGTTGAACGACCACGTCCGGCTTTAATTCCCCGATTGAATAATCATAATCCCACTTCATGTGACCAGGGCGAAACTTATCCAGGTTAAACGGGTTATTGGCTCCCCGGGCGTTTTCATGAGCGATCTTGACGTCATTCTTCCCTAGCAGGTCAAGAGCATAACGATCAGTGAAATAAGGGATCGCCCCAGCGCTGACAACGGCAATGCTGGCCTGGGGTGTGGTGATTTTATTGAGGGCTTCAGCAATGCGTACGTACTCCTTGTTACCTTCGATAAAAATTGGCTGGCGCAGCAGAGCCCACCGCTCCAAGGATTTGAAATCAACTAGCAAGTTCATGTTGAGCATACTGGCAAGAACAATCAAGACCAGCAGAACGTTTGAAACCAAAATGGATGCTTTTAATCGCGGTTGAATCTTGATCAGGATCGCTTGGCGAATCAGATCGGATGCATAGGTAAAAAATATAAAAAATATTGGCATAACGATGGAAATGTAGCGATTGCTACCACCGCGATGTTCCCAGGCGTCCCCGCCGACGTAGACACTGTATGCGAGCTGGGCGAGGATCACCAGGATTGCTAAGAGGATAGCCCGCTCTCGACGAAAGGCGAGCACGGTGAATGGGAGGAGAAAGAGAAGCCAGTTAAAGCTCCAAATGAAACGGAATAGAACATAGGCGCCATGGACCAAACGCAGGAATACAGGGTAGCCTTGCATCTTCAGGTAGTACGTATTGGGCAAGATATCACCATAGTAGATCCACCGGAATAAGGTCTGGCTCAAAATGAATAGAACGAATAAGCCGATCCCCCAAACCAAATTCTGGCGGCGGTGTGGTCTGTCTGCGACGACCAAAAAAACCAAGACGACGAGATATACCACTGCCATATCGATCCGCACCAATGTGCCCATACCTAACAGCGGGTAAAGCCACCGTGAGAATCGATTGGAATGCGTACTTTCTAAAGCGATCCACAATGAGGCGCTGACGATCAACGTCAAAACGCTGACTTCCATTCCCTGCAACCCCCAGTTGTTGAGCGGGGCATAGAAAGCGGTTAAGATGACAGAGAGGAGTGCGACAAGCCAGCTCCCCGTAAGCATCCTGGCGATTTTATTAACGAAGGAAAGGTTGGCAATCAAGAAGATAGCGCCGCTGATTTGAATCACCAAACTCATTTTAGAAGGCGGCAGGGGGAAGAGATGAAAAATCGCCATAAAGATCACCCAGAGGGGGTTGGTATAACCTTCTACGCGAACCCCACCCGGGTTCCAGACTAACCCATGCCCGTTCGCCAGATTCCTGGCATAGCGCATCGAGATCATCGCATCGTCAAATAGAACAAAGTACCTTTCCCCGGAGACAACAAAACTGGTTTGGTAAATATACGCAGCGGCATAAAAGGCATATCCCACCAGGATCAAATAGAAAAGAAGATGGCCTTTATTTGAAGAAGTCAAGGTGAAATTCCTGGGCAGCATTTCATTGGGTATATCGTATCTATGTGGCAGATGAGATTATATCAAAAGTAATTTTGACCAAAATTGAAACTTAACTATCCAAATTACGTTAATTAACACCGGAAGAAACCTTTAAACAGTGCTATAATCGTCGCTTTGGGGCGGGATTCACTCTTTGGAGATCCCCTTGTCTAAAATTTTATATTCATTAGGAGAAAGCTTGTATGGCTCAAAATCGCAAGGCTGGAAAATTAATTACACCCTATGGGGGTAAACTTGTCAATCTGTTAGTTGAAGGGGAGGAGCGGGAGGAATTGCTTGCCCGTTCCAGCCGCCTACCTTCCCTCCAAATTTCCTCGCGCTCCCTGTGCGATCTGGAACTGCTGGCGACCGGAGGATTCTCTCCTTTGGATCGTTTCATGGGCAAAGCTAACTACGAGCGTGTGCTCACCGAAATGCGTCTGACGAATGGGATTCTGTTTCCTATCCCAATCACCCTCGCTGTCGACGAAAATGCTTTGCCTAGCTGGGGAGAGCAGATCACACTCAGTGATGCCAGCAATAATACAATTGCCGTCATGCAAATCGAAGAGGTCTATCATTGGGATGCCCAGCGCGAAGCGCGGCTGGTGTTAGGCACTACCGATCCTCGTCATCCCTTAGTTTCAGAAATGAGCCAGTGGGGGAAGGTTTATGTCTCTGGCGCGTTAAAGATGATCGATTTGCCAAAATACTACGATTTTATCGATCTACGCCTCACCCCCACTCGGGTGCGCGCCCGGCTGGAGAAAATGGGTTACGACAAGGTCGTCGCATTCCAAACCCGCAATCCCATGCACCGCATCCACGAAGAACTGACCAAGCGGGCTGCCGAGGAGGTGGGTGGGAGTTTATTGATTCATCCGGTAGTTGGGTTGACAAAGCCAGGGGATGTGGATCACTATACCCGCGTACGAGTCTATCGGACGCTGGTCGAGAATTATTACGAACCGGATCGTACCATTCTGAGCTTATTACCACTAGCCATGCGCATGGCTGGGCCGCGCGAGGCGATCTGGCATGCCATTATCCGGCGAAACCATGGGGCAACCCACTTCATTATTGGTCGTGACCACGCCGGTCCAGGCCAGGACAGCAGCGGAAATCCGTTCTACGGTCCATATGAAGCACAGTTGATGTTAACCCAATATGCTGACGAAATTGGCGTCCAGCCGATCGAGTTCAAAGAGCTGGTATACCTGGCCGATGAAGAACGATACGAAGAGCAGAACAAGGTCCCTGATGGGACGCGTATCTTCTCTATCTCCGGCACTCAGGTTCGTGAAACTTACCTGGCAAAAGGAAAACTACTTCCGGAATGGTTTACACGGCAAGAGACCGCAGAGATATTGCAGGAAATGTATCCACCGCGCCATAAGCAAGGCGTATGCTTGTGGTTCACTGGTCTAAGCGGCTCTGGGAAATCCACTACCGCGGAAATCGTCACTTCCTTGTTGCTGGAGCGCGGCCGGCAAGTCACGTTATTGGACGGCGACGTGGTGCGTACGCACCTCTCAAAGGGTCTCGGTTTCAGCCGCGAAGACCGTGATACCAACATTCTGCGCATCGGTTTTGTGGCTGGCGAAATTGCTCGACATGGCGGGATGGTAATTACAGCTGCTATCAGCCCGTATCGCGCCACACGTAACGAAGTCCGCAAAATGGTTGGCGAGGAGCGCTTTGTCGAGATTTTTGTGGACACCCCGATCGAGGTCTGCGAGCAGCGCGATGTCAAAGGGCTGTATGCCCGGGCGCGGCGGGGACAGATCACTGGCTTCACTGGCGTAGACGATCCCTACGAGACTCCGGTTAATCCTGAGATCACCCTGTTCACTGTGGATGTTTCCCCAGAGGAGAATGCCCGCAAGATCATCGCCCTCCTGGATGAGCGGGGATTCTTGCTCCCGGACGGCTGGAACGGCCGCAACAATGGCCACCAGGAAGAGGCTGTGGTTGTAGAAGCCAATGAAGTTTAAGAGATAATTGGTAATATGGCTGAACTGCCCGAGCTATTCGATTTGACGGGGCGGGTGGCAGTTATAACTGGTGGGGCTGGCCTGCTGGGGGAACAGTTTTGTCATACATTAGCCCAGGCTGGCGCGCAGGTCGTGATTGCAGAATTAAACGAGGAGGCGGCTCAAGAATTGGCCGCCTCTCTCATCCGTCGCTGGCCGGTCGAAAAAAACAGCAATACTGTTCAAGGACAGCGCGCCTTAGGAGTGAAAACCGACGTAACTTCGAAGACATCAGTACGGCAGATGGTCGAGGTAACCCTGGATCGCTTCGGTCGCCTGGATATACTCGTCAATAGCGCGGCACTTGACCCCAAGTTTGATCCCCAGCACAGCGACTTTCGGCAAGGGACTTCAGCTTTTGAGGATTATCCTCTCGAAGCCTGGCAACAGGCCCTGGATGTCAATCTGACTGGCATGTTCCTGTGCTGTCAGGCGGCGGTGATTCCTATGCTGGCTCAGGGGAAAGGCGTTATAGTTAATGTCTGCTCGATGTACGGGCTGGTCGGCCCAGATCAACGCATCTACCAAAGACAAAACCAATCCCCTCAATACAAGCCCGTTTATTACTCGGTCAGCAAGGCCGGCGTGCTAGGAATGACGCGTTACCTGGCGACGTATTACGCCGGAAAGAATATCCGGGTGAATGCCCTCACCCCCGGTGGAGTATATAACGGACACGATGAAACCTTTGTCCAGGCGTATTCGGCGCGTAGCGTCTTAGGGCGGATGGCAGAAAAAGATGAAATGAATGGGGCAATCCTGTTTCTCGCCTCCGATGCGTCAAGTTATATGACCGGGGCGAATTTGGTTATCGATGGGGGCTGGACGGCCTGGTAATGGACACCGAAGTCCTGGCGATTGTCCCGGCAAGAGGGGGTTCCAAGAGCATCCCACGCAAGAACATCCGCCTGTTTGCCGGGCACCCTCTAATAGCGTACAGCATCGCCGCAGGACTTTCAGCAGAGACGATCACGCGCGTGATCGTCTCAACCGATGACGTCGAGATTGCGGCGATTGCCCGGATGTATGGAGCAGAGACTCCCTTCCTACGCCCGGATGAGCTCTCCCAAGACAATACGCCAGACATACCAGTTTTTCAACATGCTCTTACCTGGTTAACTGAGAAAGAGGGTTACAGACCGGAAATCGTGGTGCAATTGCGCCCAACTTCTCCATTCCGTAAGACTGTCCACATCGACCACGCCGTCCTGCGCCTCTTGGAACACCCGGAGGCCGACTCGGTTCGGACCGTCTGTATCCCTTTTCAGAATCCATTCAAGATGTGGCGGATAGGTGTAGACGGTTACATACACCCCCTGCTCGAGAATGGGATTCCCGAACCGTATAACCAACCACGCCAGAGCCTCCCGGAGGTTTATTGGCAGACTGGTTATGTCGACGCAGCCTGGGCGGATACGATCCTGGTCAAGAATTCAATGACGGGCGAATATATCCTACCGCTGATTATCGGGGCTGAGGAATGGATCGACATCGATTCGCCGGACGATTGGCGGCGGGCAGAACGGTTGTTGGAAAATGGTGAGATAACAATGGGGGATCTAGGCTTCGAGGTTGTGAAACGTGAAGCGTGAAAACTGAAACGCAAGTTTACAAATCACGCTTCACCTTTCAATCAGAATTATTCCCGCTGAAAAACAGAAATTGGAGGCTTGCATGCCAGTAATAAAGATTGGCGATCGCCTTGTCGGCGACGGTCAGCCTACTTATATTATCGCTGAGATCGGCGTCAACCATAACGGCATTCTCCCCTTGGCGCTGGAGCTGATCGATGCGGCGGTCGGCGCGGGGGCGGATGCGGTCAAGTTCCAGAAGCGCAACCTGGATAAACTCTATGCCAAAAAGTACTTAGATAACGCTAATTCGGGAGAAAAAACCCTGCGTTACCTGCTACCCATCCTGCAGCGTGTCGAGCTGACGGATGACGACTTTCACCAAATCGTGGATTATTGCAAGAAGAAGCACATCACTTTCTTATGCTCTGCTTTTGATCCGGAAAGCGCTGATTTTTTGGATCACCTGAGCGTTCCTGCTTTCAAGGTCGCCTCGGCAGACCTGACGAACCTACCGTTGTTGGACCACCTGGTGGAAAAAGGAAAGCCATTGATCGTCTCGACTGGGATGTCTCGCATGGAGGAAGTTGAAGTCAGTGTAAATTTCCTCAAAGAGCGCGAGGTGGAGTTTGCCTTGTTGCATTGCAACAGTACGTATCCCGCGGCCTTTGAAGACATCAACTTGCGTTTTATGGATCAATTGCGGCAATTTGGGGTGCCGGTCGGTTATTCTGGCCACGAACGTGGGATTGCAGTGTCAACGGTCGCTGCAGCTTTGGGAGCCAGCATCATCGAACGTCACATCACGCTCGACCGAACGATGGATGGCCCCGACCACGCTGCCAGCCTGGAGCCGCATGGCTTTAGAAAAATGGTGCGCGATATCCGCCAGATTAGCTTGGCGCTGGGCACCGGCGAGGAGAAGTTTATATCACGTGGTGAGATCCTTAACCGCGAGGTGCTGGGCAAAAGCCTGGTGGCAGCCCGCACAATCCAACCTGGCGAGATGATCACTCCCGATCTGGTGACTGTCAAAGGTCCGGCCCTCGGAATCTCGCCGCAGAAATATCCGGAATTGATGGGCCGGATCGCTGTTCGGCTGATCGAAGAAGACGAACCCTTCCTGGATCGGGATCTTGGCGTTGAAATCGTCTTGGATGTGGATCATACTTTACATATGGATTGGGGTTTCACAGTACGCTTCCGCGATTTCGAAGAATCGTTGGTCCTTCAGCCGCGTATGTTGGAGTTCCACTTCACCGATCAGGACCTGGATGAACATTATCCGGGTGGGGATCACGAGCTGAAGCTGGTCGTTCACGCGCCTGAGTTCTTTGAGCGCACCCTGGTTGACCTGTGTGCTTTAGATGAGCACCATCGGAGCCAATCGGTGGCTTTGATCCAAAAAACTATCCGCTTAACGCGGGAAATGGCGCCGCACTTTGTTGGAATCCCGAAGGTCGTCGTGCATACGGGTGGGATGAGCCTGGATCATCCGATCGAAGATCGCCAAGCGCTCTATACTAACCTGCGCAGATCTGTTGATCAGCTCGACACGGCAGACATAGAATTTCTCCTGGAAAATTTACCTCCCCACCCCTGGTATTTTGGCGGGCAGTGGTTGACTAACGCATTCATGGATGCCTACGAAATCCGCGATTTCATTCAACCTTTGGGTTTGAACATCTGTTTCGACACATCGCATTCCAAGCTGTATTGTAACTGGGCGCATATGGACTTTTACGACCAGGTGAGAGTGCTGTTACCCTACACCCACCACCTGCACCTGGCGGATGGGGCTGGATTGGATGGTGAAGGTCTCCAAATCGGTGAGGGGACAATCGATTGGGTGCATTTCTTTAAATTAATTGGTGCAGGTAGACCAGATGGCTACCAGGGCACTATGATCCCGGAGATCTGGCGAGGTCACCAACGCGGGAGTGAGGGATTCTTGATCGCTATCCAACGTCTGTCGGAAGCGTATTTTAAGGCGCAGGAGAGTGATGCGATTGAGGTAAAAGGAATACGGGGGAGGTGAGGCGTGGAACGCAAAACGCGAAATGTGATTCGTGAAGCGTGAGAAGATGAATGGATTGGGTAGGTATTCACGAGTGAAAAGGGGGGTGAGGGAAATGCAGGGACGTTGGCGCTTGTTCCAGGTGACACGACAGGTGGTGAGTAAGGCGCGTCCAAGACCGGGACAACCTCCAGTGGCATTCTTTGTCGCCTCCACCCGTTTGAGCGGCTTGAGTTTGAATTCAGCCTTTGCCTTCTTGACCGCTTGTGGGTTGCAGCTGGCTGGCGTCCCGGTGGTATATTTTGCCTGCCAGGCTGGAATGAGTCGCTGCGTCCTGGGGACAAACCGGGAAGACCCAACCAAACCTCCCCCTTGCGCCGGATGTACCGCCCAATCTCGGCGCCTGTTTGCGCATGCGCCAACAGTGTGGTTCAATTTTAGGCTGGACAAAGCCCTGGAAAAAGCCTTGCGAGATCTGAGTGTAGAACAGTTAAGCGCTTTTGCACACAGGCTCCCGACATCCTTCGGTATCAGCTCCGCTATCCCTTTGGGAGAATTAACTTTGCCCTCCCTTCGCTGGGCGCTACGCCGGCATCAAGTGAAGGACGATGAGCCAACCCGTTTTCTATTGCGCCAATACATCCTTTCGGCTTGGCGGGTGGCGATCGAGTTTGCCGATTTTTTGGCGCGCCTTGAACCTTCCACGGTTGTGGTTTTCAATGGGATTTTATACCCTGAGGCTACTGCGCGTTGGGTGGCTCAGCAACGTGGTTTGCGTGTGGTAACCCACGAAGTCGGGTTCAGGCCTTTCTCTGGTTTTTTCACCGATGGACAGGCTACGGCCTATCCCCTCCATATTCCGCAAGATTTTGAGTTATCCCCCGAGCAGAACGCTCGACTGGACGCTTACCTGGCGCAACGTTTCCAGGGCGATTTCAGCATGGCGGGCATACGCTTTTGGCCGGAGATGCATGGCTTGGACAAGGAGTTTAACCAACGCGCGGGACAATTCAAGCAAATCGTCACGGTCTTCACTAATGTGGTTTACGATACCAGCCAGGTGCATGCAAATACGGTCTTCCCGCAGATGTTCACTTGGCTGGAGCTTGTACTGGGGATCATCCGTGCTCACCCGGAAACCCTGTTTGTCATACGCGCTCACCCGGATGAAATGCGTCCCGGCAAGGAAAGCCGCGAGAGTGTGCCATCCTGGATCAGGGACAACCATGTCGATGTTTTGCCGAATGCAATCTTCGTCGACTCAAACGAGTATCTCAGTTCTTATGAATTAATCCACCGCTCCAAGTTCTCCATGGTGTATAACTCCTCGATCGGCCTGGAAGCGGCTCTGCTGGGGAAAGCGGTGTTATGTGGTGGTAAGGCACGCTATACCGCTTATCCTACTGTATTCTTTCCCCAGACTCCTGAAGCCTATCACCAGACGGCGGAGGAATTCCTAGGATCCCCTCACCCAATAGAAGTTCAGGCAGAATTTATCCGCAATGCCCGGCGATTCATGTATTACCAAAATTTTCGAGCTTCACTACCTTTTGATGAATTTCTGGAGCAGCATTCTCTTCCTGGATTCGTTCAACTGCGGCGCTTTTCCTGGCAACGGCTGACCCCGGAAAAATCACCGACCATGCGAACACTCTTTAACGGGATTGTGAGAGGCGAACCCTTCTTATTAGATGAGGCATAGCCATCTTGGCAGAAATTATTGAAATCTTATCTGTAGCGCTGCTTGAGCAGGAGAGGCAACATGTCGCTGACTTGAAACACTTGGCGAGATCGTTGAAGCTCGAGTTTGGCTGGCATTATTTGCTCGACCTGACCTGGATTCTGAGCCAGCTGGAGGAGATCCGTGGAAAGCGGATTATGGATGCTGGGGCGGGCGTAGGGGTCATGCAGTGGTATCTGGCGCAGCAAGGGGCGGAGGTGTTAAGTGTAGATCGAGAAAGCCGGGCGCATCTGTCAGATCGCTTTCGGCGACGTTATCAGGTTAAGGGTTTACGGTCTGAGGATTTGTTACCCGTTGATCAGGGGCAAGCACCTCTTACTGCGCGGACAACGAAGTCGTTCAAGAAAAAAGCTCTCAGTTTTGTCGATATAGGTATGGACATAGTTGCTAGGGGATTTCCCAAGCCGGCTGATGACAAACAGGGCTGGGTTACGATTTATAACCAGGATCTTAAAGAACTGGTCGACATTCAGGATGATACGCTCGATGCAGTGGTGGCGGTCTCAGCTCTGGAGCACAACGCTCCCAACGATCTGTCGAAAGTAGTCGCTGAACTAATGCGGGTTCTCAAACCAGGGGGCTTGCTCCTGGCGACTTTAGGCGCGGCAAAGGAACAGGATTGGTTTCACGAGCCATCACAGGGTTGGTGCTACAGCGAGGGTTCACTGCGTCGCGCCTTTGGCTTCCCTCAAGAAGTGCCAACGAATTACGGGCAATTCGACGAACTCTTCGAGCAATTGCGCAATTGTGATGAGCTGCGCGATAACCTGGCAAGGTTCTACTTTCGATCCGGCGACAATGGTATGCCTTGGGGCATTTGGGATCCCCAATACCAACCAGTGGGCGTCTGTACGATAAAGCGACATGCGTGAGAAGTCGGTCTCCTGGCCAGTGTTCAAACATTGGCTTAAACTCGGTCGCTGGCGGATGCGCCGGTCAGTCACGGCACTGCGCTGGGGAATAGAGGAACTGGCCAAGTCTCCGGCTGTGCTTGGAAATGCCATGCCGAAATCCGGGTCTCACCTGATCATCCAGGTGTTACAGGGATTGACACACCTGGGGCCATTCGTAAACCCGGGATTTCCGCCGGTCAATCGAACAGAGGATAATCGGAACCTGCCAGTCGAAACCGTACTGGCTAACATTCATGCCATGCGTCCGGGCGATATCGGGTATGGTTATTTGCATGCCCGCCAGCCTTTCATCGAGGCGATGACCAGACAAGGAAGGGCGATGGTTTTTGTATATCGTGATCCCCGCGATATGATCGTATCGCATGTCTTTTATGCCACGGAGATGCATCGCGGGCACGGAATGCACCGTTATTACACAGAAGTCCTGCGGACTATGGAAGAGCGGATCAACGCTGCGATCGGAGGTGTAGACGAGGATGGGTTTGAATTAAGCAATATCAATGTGAAATATGAGCGCTACCTGGACTGGCTGCAAATCCCTGAAGTCCTCGCTCTGCGCTTCGAAGACTTGATCCTGGATCGGGATAATGCCCTGGTGTGCTTGTTGAAATATCTGGAACAAAGAGGCTTTTCCCCCAGAATGACGCAAGAACAATCGGTTTCGACTTTGAAAGAAGCGATTGCCCCTTCTCGCTCCGGAACGTTCCGCAAGGGAAAGCCTGGCAACTGGCAAGAGTATTTCACGCCGGCCAATAAGAGGTTGTTCAAGGAAATGGCAGGAAACTTGCTGATCCAGCTGGGTTATGAGAAGGATTATGGATGGTAAGGGTATTGGCTCGCAATTAAATCCAAACCAGCCTCGAGTTCCGTGTTTGGTCGTGATCCTAGCATATAATGATGAGGTATGAAAAATATTGTAGCCTTAGTACCAATGCGGCATGACTCACAACGTGTGCCTGGGAAAAATTATCGATCCCTGGCTGGGAAACCACTGTTTCACCACATCATCAGCACCTTATTGGCCTGCCCGGAGGTCTCCGAAGTCGTGGTGGATACCGACAGCCCAACGATCATGGCTGGGCTGAGAGAACATTTCCCCCAAGTGTGCATTCTGGAACGGCCAGATTTCTTGCGTGCCGGCGATGTACCGATGAATGAGGTTTTACTTTACGATACATCCCAGGTGGAGGCTGAATTCTACCTGCAAACACACAGCACCAATCCTTTATTGCGATCGCAGACCATCTCACGGGCGATTCAAACGCTGCAGGCGAACATTTCGAGCTACGATTCGCTGTTTTCGGTGACTCGTTTGCAAACGCGCTTGTGGGATGCCCTTGGCCGTGCTATCAATCACAACCCAGCAATCCTGTTGCGGACACAGGACTTGCCCCCCGTTTTTGAGGAAAACTCTTGCATATATATCTTCACCCGCCGGACCTTAATGAGCCGCCACAACCGTTTGGGAGAGCGGCCTTTAATGTTTGAGATGGAAGTATCGGAGGCGTGGGATATCGATGAAGAGCTGGATTTCCAGATTGTAGATTATATAATAAATAAGGAGATACGGGAGATGGGATAGGGAGATCCCCCTGTCCCTTCTCTCCTGGCCTCGAGATCGCTCCAGTTTCGGATCGTTTTATGCCGACCGTTCTTTTTACTGCGCCTTATATGATCCCCTACCTCGATCGGTTCTCTCCGATCCTGGAGGCCTATGGATTGGGATTAATCGTCCCTCAGGTGCAGGAACGCCTCGATGAAGCTGAGATATTGTCTTACGCCGGTCAATTCGATGGCACCATCTGTGGGGATGATAAGTACACGCCGCGCGCCTTAAGAGCTTGCGCTCCCCGATTGAAGGCGATCTCAAAATGGGGGACAGGCATCGACTCCATAGACCGAGAGACGGCTGAGAGCCTGGGGATCAAGGTGTTTCGCACTCCGAACGCATTTACCTTGCCTGTCGCGGATACGGTAATGGGTTATATCCTGGCTTTTGCCCGCCGACAGCCTTGGATGGATCGGGTTGTCAAAAGTGGCCAGTGGACAAAGCTCCCCGGAAGATCTTTAAGCGAATGCACCCTGGGTGTGATCGGCGTGGGCAATATTGGCAAAGCTGTCTTGCGGCGAGCACGGGCGTTTGGCATGCGTTTATTGGGCACTGATATCGTGGAGATCGCGCCTGAATTCGTGTTGGAAAACGGTGTTGAAATGACGCCTCTGGATGATCTGCTCGCCCAGGCGGATTTCATCAGTCTGAATTGTGACCTCAACCCAACCAGCTATCACCTGATCAACCGGGAAACGCTGGCGAAGATGAAATCCCTAGCGATCTTGATCAACACAGCCCGCGGGCTGGTCATAGATGAACCTTCATTGGTGCAGGCCCTTCAGGCAGGTCAGATCGGCGGTGCAGCCTTGGATGTTTTTGAGGATGAACCCTTACCTGCTGATAGCTCTCTGTTGCGCATGGATAACGTGATGTTAGCTCCGCATAATGCCAATTCTAGCCCGGCTGCCTGGGAGCGCGTCCACAGGAACACGATCCATAACTTGCTAAGAGGATTAGGAATACCTTATGAAATCGATCAATTCTAAGGCTGTCTTGATCACTGGCGCGGCGGGTGGCATTGGTAGAGCAACGGTACGCCTTTTCGCAGATTATGGCTGGCGAGTGGTCGGCGTCGACCGCGCAACTTACGGAGAAGAATTCCCGAAAGATGGATTATTCATTCAGGCTGATATCTCAAACCCACTAGAGCTGGAAGGAATCTTCAGCCAGGCACGGTCATACACTCAATCTCTAAGTGCTTTGGTCAATAATGCAGCTGTTCAAATCGCCAAGCCCTTATTGGAAACCAGCGTGGAAGAATGGGACGCGGTGATGGTGTCTAACCTGCGGGCGGTGTTCCTGGCGGTGAAGCTGGCTCACCCTCTTTTAGTCGCAGCAGGGGGTGGGGCGATTGTCAATGTTTCATCAGTGCATGCTGTGGCAACCTCGGCTAATATCGCCTGTTATGCAGCCAGCAAAGGTGGATTGTTGGCTTTGACGCGGGCGATTGCGATTGAATTTGCACCAGACCACGTACGGGTGAATGCTATTTTGCCGGGCGCGGTCGACACACCGATGCTGCGCGCCGGTTTGAGTCGGGGACACGTGGGGCGCGGTTCGCTCCCTGAACGCCTGGAAAACCTGGCCAACAAGACAGTAATTGGCAGGGTCGGTACGCCTGAAGAGATCGCACACGCTATCTACTTCCTGGCGGACGAGGTGCAGTCGTCCTTTATGACCGGCCAGGCGCTGATCGTCGATGGCGGCGCGACAGCCAGGTTAAGCACCGAATGAGCCAGATCCAGCAAAGCTTGAAACGCTTCTTACCAACACCCGTCCGGGATGTTACCAGGGTAGCCTGGTATGCGCTGTATCGGGCTGGTCAGTGGCCAGCTGCTACGTTTCACCCCTGGCGGCGAGCCAGTTTGAGCCAACTAGCTGCTCTTAAAGATGCTCATCACGGGGAGCGTTGCTTCATCGTTGGCAACGGGCCGAGCTTGAAGCACACCGACCTATCTCGCTTGCGGTACGAATATACCTTTGGGATGAATCGGATTTATTTACTCTTCCCCCAACTAGGCTTTACTACCACTTATTATCTATCAGTAAATGATTTGGTGATCGAGCAATGTGCAGCAGATATCCTTGCGCTTCCGGTTCCAAAGTTCCTTTCCTGGCGCGCGCGAGACTTGATCCAACCTGCGCTTATGACTAGTGGCGGTTTTTCTGCCGATCGCCGATTAATTTTCTTACATACCACCTACACCGGGCCAAGATTTACCCTTGATGCCCGGCAGCGGATGTGGGAAGGTGCAACGGTGACCTACATCGCACTGCAGCTAGCTTTTCATATGGGTTTTAAGCAGGTCATCTTAATCGGGGTGGATCATGACTTCAAGACGAGCGGCAAGCCTAATACGACTGTTGTCTCGCAAGGTGATGATCCTGATCATTTCGATAGAAACTATTTTGGCAAAGGTTTCCGGTGGCAGCTGCCCGATTTAGAGACCTCGGAACGGTCTTACCGCATGGCCCGGTTGGCTTATGCTGACGCTGGCCGGGAGGTAGTCGATGCAACGGTGGGCGGGAAACTGACCGTGTTTCCCAAGGTGGAGTATGGATCATTATTCCGATAAATATAATGGGTCTTTTTTCGGTCAGTCCCGGCTTTTGCTTGGACTGGTCATGTTCGTGATGTTTTCCTTGGGGCTTGGGATCCGCCTGTATGATTTAACGGACGAACCGCTTGATTTCCATCCCACGCGTCAACTGCGTTCAGCTATTATGGCGCGAGGCATGTATTATTACCTTTCCCCATCCGCGCCGGAATGGGAGCGACAACGGGCGATCGAGCAATTAGCCGGAGAAAGCCTGATAGAACCGCCGATATTTGAATCGGTGGTTGCGCTAACCTACCGCCTGATCGGCTCGGATGCGGTGTGGGTGGCGCGGTTATATGCCTCCTTGTTCTGGATTATCGGTGGCGTGGCACTCTTCTTCCTGGCGAGCGCGATGACATCTCCTGATGGAGGGGTATTGGCGACGGCGTACTATTTATTCGTGCCATTTGGGGTGATAGCCAGCCGAAGTTTCCAGCCTGACCCGCTGATGGTGATGTTCATCCTGCTGGCTTTATGGGCGTTTTATCGGTGGTACCGGCAACAGTCCTGGAAGTCTGCCATCCTGGCTGGTGTCTTGGCCGGGATAGCCCTGTTTGTTAAAGCGGTAGCTCTCTTCCCGGTGTTGTTCGCATTGGCCGCGTTTATCCTGGTCGCCAGGGGCTTACGCAAGGCCATCCGAGATCCCCAAATCTGGGTCATCGCCTTGCTGGCTGCCTTGCCGGTGCTTGCCTATCACATCTACGGCGTATATGTTTTGGGTTCTCTGGAAAGCCAATTTGCGGGCAGGTTCTTCCCGGAAATGTGGCGCGACCTGGGTTTCTATCTCCGATGGGAGGATTGGGTCACCGGCCTGGTAGGATACGGCGCTATCATGGCGGCGGTATTGGGCGTGTTCTTATTTCCTACGCCGCCATTGCGAGCTTTTGGGATCGGTTTGTGGGTAGGTTATTGGGTATATGGTATGACCTTTGCTTACCATATCACGACCCATTCTTATTACCATTTACCTTTGATACCGATCATAGCGATCACACTAGCCCCGCTTGGCGCTGTGCTTTTCAGACCGCTCACTTTGTTAAAACCAGTATTACTCACCAGGGTTTTCGTCAGTGGTGTATTACTATTTGCCATTTTGATCCAGGTTTGGAATGTGAGGGTAGACCTGGCGGAGGATAATTTCCGCGATGAGCCCGCCTATTGGCGGCAGATCGGTGAAGTCCTGGGGCGCGATGCTTCGGTGATCGCGCTGACTCAAGATTATGGAAATCGCCTGGCATATTATGGCTGGATCACTCCTAAAGTATGGTTGCCTTTAGGTCACCTTAACTACCGGAAATTACAGGGTAAACCTCCGCTTGAAGTTCAGCAATGGTTTGCCGAGAAGACTGGCAATAAAGACTTTTTCCTGGTGACGATGCTTGACCAACTCGATCGACAACCAGAATTGAAAGATTTGCTATACGATAACTATGCCGTCTTTTCCGAAGGTGATGGGTACATCATTTTTGACTTGCGTCAATTGAAATGACAATTCAAAAACAGCCTCCTCTGGTTTCGATTGTGACCCCTTCTTTCAATCAAGCCTGGTTCTTGAGGGACACGATTCGTTCGGTTATTCAGCAAGATTATCCAAATATCGAGTATTTAATAGTGGATGGAGGCTCTAAAGATGGCAGTGTCGAGATCATCCAGGAATACGCTGGCAGGGTAGCGTGGTGGGTCTCGGAGAAGGATAAAGGGCAGGCAGAGGCGATCAACAAGGGAATGGCGCGGGCAAATGGGGAAATCGTCGCCTGGCTCAATTCGGACGATCTTTACCTTCCAGGAGCCGTCAATGAGGCCGTGATCGCCTTGGAGGAGAATCCGCAAGCCGGTATGGTTTTTGGAAACGCAATCACGATCAATATTGAAGGGAGGCTGCTAAATCTTCTCACTTTTCCGGACTGGGGATTAAAGGACTTTCTCGGATTTCGCATCATCTGCCAGCCAGCGGTGTTTATGCGCCGGACACTTTACGAGCAGGTGAGAGGGCTTGATCTCAATTACCATTACATGCTAGATCACCACCTGTGGATCCGCCTTGCAAGTCTGGCGCCCGTGAAACACATTCCAGCGATCTGGGCTGCAGCACGACACCATGCAGGGGCGAAAAACGTAGCCCAGGCGGAGGGGTTTGGACGCGAAACGATGCGCTTACTGGCATGGATGCAAACCCAAGTAGAGCTCGTTCCTATGATTGAGCAAAATAGACGCCAGGTGTTTGCGGGCGCGCATCGGTTGAACGCGCGCTACCTGCTAGATGGAAGCCAGCCTGGTCCGGCGCTTAAAGCCTATGGACATGCTTTGAAATTGGATCCGGGATACACTTTGCATCATTGGCACCGTATGGTTTATGCTCTTCTCAGCCTGATGGGGATCAAAGGTCTGGAGCGCTGGTTTTTCCGGGCGCAAAAGAAACGCCGCCCGGTATTATCTGGAGAAAAAGGCTTAAAGAACTGGCCTGGATTATGCCTGGAGGAAAACGGTTAAAGGCGTGAATCAAATTTATCATCACAGGCAAGCTATCCTCGTGACCGGCGTACACCGTTCTGGGACAACCTGGGTGGGGAAGATGCTCACTGCAAACCGCCATACGGCTTTTATCAGCGAACCGCTCAACCTCTGGCATCGCCCGGGCGTGATGCGCGTTCCAGTGGGTCACTGGTACACTTACATCTGTGAAGATAACGAAGCGGAGTTCTTGCCTGCTTTACAGGAAACGCTTGATTATCGTTATCATACCTGGGCTGAAATCAAATCACTGCGTTCTGTCAAAGATGGATTAAGGATGTGGCGCGACTGGAACATATTCCTGAAAGGTAAGGTTCTTCACCAGCGCCCGGTGCTCAAAGACCCATTTGCGATCTTCTCTGCCAGCTGGTTTGTTGAGAAGCTCGGATGCGCGGTGGTAATTGTCGTGCGCCACCCAGCCGCCTTTACCAGCAGTTTAATCCGTCTGGGTTGGGACTTCGACTTTGGTCACCTGCTTACGCAGCCACTGTTAATGCGCAATTGGTTGGAACCTTATCGGGCAGAGATGGAAACAGCGCATAGATTTCCAGATGATATAGTCATGCAAGGTAGTTTACTTTGGCGGATAATTTACCAGGTAGTTGGCTGTCTTAAAGAGCGTTATCCACAATTCATTGTCATGCGCCATGAGGATTTGTCGATTGACCCCCTCGCAAGGTATCGAGAATTGTATAACAACCTGGGGTTGGATTATTCTCCCCAAGTGCAACAAGCGATCTTGAATTCCAGTAATCCTGAGAATCCTGGAGAAGTCTCGCGCCGTGCCGTCCATTCGGTTCGCCTGGACAGCCGCGCTAACTTGGCGAACTGGAAACGTCGCCTGACCGTAGAGGAGATCGATCGCATCCGCTCTTTGACCACGGATGTGTCAGCGCATTATTACACGGACCAAGATTGGGAATGATCCTTTAAGTTATGGATTCAGTAATCGATAAACCTCTGGTTTCAATTGTCACCCCTTCCTATAACCAGGGGCATTTCTTGGAAGAAACCATCCGCTCGGTGCTGGAACAAGATTACCCGCACCTGGAATATATCATTGTAGATGGCGGTTCATCGGATGGCAGTAGAGAGATCATCCGGCGCTATTCAGACCGGTTAGCCGGGTGGATTTCTGAGCCGGACCAGGGGCAGACCGATGCCATTAATAAGGGGTTTGCCCGGGCGAAGGGAGAGATATTGGCCTGGCTGAATTCCGATGATACTTATTTACCCGGCGCGGTTTCCGAGGCGGTCGCATTTCTTGGCTCGCATCCAGAGGTTGGGATGGTCTACGGGGATGCCAACCTGATCGATGAAACCGGAAAAGTGATCGGGAAGTTCCCGGCCCGGCAGACGGATTATCGTCGTTTGATGCGGGGTTATGTCCATGTACCTCAGCAATCAGCCTTCTTTCGATCTCGCCTCTGGCAGCAGGTTGGGCCATTAGATCCCGCATTTCATGATGCGATGGACTACGACTTATGGGTGCGGTTATCCCGTATCTCGCCGATCATCTATACATCGCGCCTGTGGGCAAATTTCAGATTGCATGGAAGCTCAAAAACCGCCTCAAAGGGCAGTCTCTGCTGGCCAGAGATGGTGCTCGTCCATCGCCGACAAGGGGGTAGCTGGCTTTCCTGGTTGAGGTTCAAGGCCACCATCCGGCCGCTGATTTTTGGTTGGCTGCCATTGCGGATGAAGGTATGGTTGAGACAGGTATTCAATTGACCATTGCCCGCAGGTTCATTCTGCATTTGTTCGAATGCCAAATAAAATCTGCGAGCGCGTCAGATAAGTTGGAGATAAAGAATGAATAAAGCCGATCAGTTCGCAGTGTATGATTCTGCCCAGCAGCGATCGACGGCCCTGGAAGAGATTCGGGCCATATTCCAATACCGTTACCTGGTCGTCCAGTTTGTTCGACGAGACCTCCTGACGCGCTACAAACGGTCTGTCCTTGGTGTCGCTTGGACGATGTTAAATCCATTAGGGACGATGATCATCCTGACGATCGTCTTTTCCCACGTTTTTGGGGCTAATAAGGAGGGATACGCGGCTTATGTGTTGAGCGGGTTGGTGGCCTGGAACTTTTTCGCTCAAACAACTAACGCTGCAATTATCCATCTTGTCTGGGGAGGCAGCCTGCTGAGGCGAATATACATGCCGCGCACGGCTTTTGCCGTGTCTGCGACGGGGACAGGATTGGTGAATTTAGTCCTTTCCCTGGTACCTCTACTGCTTGTTATGCTGGTAACAGGCGTCCCGATCAAGTCCACGATTTTCTTAATACCGGTCCCAATGCTGTTCCTAGCGATGTTTGCATTGGGGTTGGGGTTGTTGATATCGACAATAGCAATCTATTTCGCTGATATTGCCGAGATGTACCAGATTGTGTTGACCGCCTGGATGTATCTTAGTCCAGTGATATATTCCTATGAAATCCTCCCAGAACCGTACCGGTCATGGATTATGCGTCTCAATCCAATGTATTATCTGCTCACCTTGTTCCGTGCTCCTGTATACAGTGGTCAGGTACCAGATTGGTCTGAAGTGCTTGTAGCAGGAGGAATCTCCTTTGTTACGCTCCTGGTCGGGTGGTTGGTGTTCACTGGAAAGGCAGATGAATTTGCATACCGCGTCTAGCGTTAGCGTAGAAGAAATTAAGCCTCAGCGCCAACAGGAAGCCATCCACCTGGAGGGGGTGGGGGTGTGTTATCGCGTCGCATCAGAAAGGATAGCGACCTTTAAGGAGTACGCGATCCGCCTGTTACAGGGGAAAATCATGCATCGCGATTTTTGGGCTCTGCGCAACGTAAACCTGACTATCTCCACGGGAGAAATGATTGGGATCATCGGCCAGAATGGGGCTGGAAAAAGTACGATGTTAAAGTTAGTGGCGCGCGTGTTACGACCCACGGAAGGCCGAGTTGTGGTCAGAGGCAAAGTCGCTCCTCTGCTAGAGTTCGGCGCTGGCTTCCACCCCGATCTAACAGGTAGGGAGAACGTTTTCTTAAACGGAGCCTTACTCGGTTTTACTCGTGAGGACATGGAAGAAAAATTTAGCCACATTGTTGATTTTGCCGAACTCTGGGATTTTATCGACGTCCCCATGCGTAATTATTCCTCTGGGATGTGGGCTCGCCTTGGCTTTGCAGTTGCAACGGATGTGGAACCGGATATCCTCCTGGTTGATGAAGTTCTTTCGGTGGGCGATGAGTCCTTTCAACGCAAGAGCTTCGCGCGCATGCAGGAATTCCGCGACCGAGGTGCCACAATCTTATTTGTTTCGCATAGCATGGATATGATCGAGGCTTTGTGTCACCGCGCGGCCTGGATCAACCATGGTTATCTGGAAGCGATTGGTAATGCAAATGAAGTGATCCAGGATTATCGGCGAAGTCAAACCAGTTGAAAACATGCCGTTGGTGCGTTTAACAATTATTCTTACGCTGATTTTGGGATTCGTTTCTCTGGCGGCCTTGAGGCTCGTACCAGCTCAAGCACATCCAGATTCAGATATGGCTGAGTGCGATCCCCTGGGTTGGTTTCCAGAAGATTTTGGTTTGAAAGATCACAGTGTGTTTTGGTTTGATGGGTATTATTATCTGGTCGCCATTTATGTCTCGCGACAGACCCAATTTGCCTATGCGCGGTCGGTTGATATGTGTGTTTGGGAGGAAATGTCGCCAATTCTGACCGAGCATTCTCCTGGCAGCTGGGATGAAGTCGCGATTTGGGCGCCATATGTCTGGGAGGAAGGGGGTGTTTTTTACATGGTTTACACCGGCGTGACGCGAAAACTTACCCAAAGTATCATGCTGGCAACTTCCACCAACCCGGCCGACCCTTTATCCTGGGAAACGCACGGAATGATTTTTCAGCCCGATCACAAGGGAATGCTCTGGGAGGAGGGGCGTTGGGCTGATTGCCGGGATCCAACTGTTCTCGTCGCAGAGGAGACTTATTACTTGTATTACACGGGTATGGATATTGATGGTGGCATTGTTGGGTTAGCGACATCCACTACAACACCCTATGGGCCATGGAAAGATTGGGGTAGGACCATCCTTCCTCTGTCGGACCAGGCGATTCCGGAGAGTCCCACGATAACTATTTACGATGGGGTTTATTACCTTTTCTATAATGATTCAAGCCAAGGAGAAATATTTCGGATTGGGGCAAGCCCGTCTGGGCCATGGGAGAGTCCTGAGCCGTTTCGTCTGGGTTGGGCGCATGAGGTTTGGCAAATCCCAGAGGGTGAATGGTACACCTCCTACCTCACCGATTACGCGATAACGATTTCACCTTTGATCTGGGACAGCTTCTTCTCGCCTGCGCGTCCTTTCATCGGCGATGAAATTTATCATTTCTTAATCCCGATGGTTCTCCTGCAGGAATAGGATTCGCTTAACCGTTATATATGGAAGCAATTCGCAATTCCAGATACTCAAGGTGGCAAGTGGTGGGCATGATTGTCTATGCATTGCTGATGACAACTATCCTATTCATTTTCTTGTCTGGCTGGGCTTATGACGATCCATTCATCACTTACCGATATGCTGAGAACCTAGCTAACGGAGAGGGGTTCGTTTATAATCCGGGGGAACGCATCTTAAGCACGACAACGCCTCTGTATACTTTGCTGCTGAGCCCTTTAGCGTTCCTGGGGGCTTACCTTCCTGCTTATGCAAATCTGCTCGGCGCTTTTTGCCTGGCGCTGGGCGGTTTATCCCTGTGGGAGCTGTCTCATACCTGGAAATCGCCCATGGTGGGATGGGCGGGGCTGATGCTTTACCCAACTTTTCCTCTCCTGCTGATCACGGTTGGCTCAGAAACACCAATTTACTTGGCATTGTGCCTGGCGACTTTTGCCTTCTATGCTCGAGGTCGCTATTCTTTGACTGCGATTTCTGCAGGTTTGGCCACATTAGCTCGGCCAGACGGGGCATTAGTGGCAGTGGTGTTGGGGTTTGATTATTTAATCCGGCAGCGAAAGCCGATCCCATGGAAAGCGACAGCGATTTTCCTGGCCATCCTGTTGGGTTGGGGTATTTTCGCCTGGGCTTATTTTGGCTCGCCTTTGCCGGTCACCCTGGCTGCTAAGCAACATCAGGGTGCCATGGCTATCAGCCAGCAGTTCTTTGCAGGATTTTTTACCATCCTGGGCTGGTATGCTTCCTGGCCTTACACGCTCGAATCTATTATTGCGGTTGCAGGGCTTGTTTTTGCTCTTTGGAAGGGAAGCACCTGGATCATATTCTTGCTATGGTCGGTGCTGTATTTTGTTTCTTATTCGATCCTGGGGGTAAGTCGCTATTTTTGGTATTACACACCGCTCGTGCCTGGTTTTGTGGTTGCAATAGGGTTGGGGATCGCAGCTGTCCGCCATCTGCCATCACAATTCAGCCGTCTGCCATCAGATATAAGCAAACAGACCTCAGCGGGTAGAGATCAGTTGTCAGCCCTCAGCCGTCAGCCATCAGCGATCGGCAATAAAAAATCTAGGATCCTTGGCCATTGGTTTGGTGTTAACCACCTGCCTTCTGTGATTGGGGTAGTTCTATTTGGGTTTCTCGTGATTGCCCAGGGGTGGGATGTTGTGACTACAAAGCTCGATAGGGACAATCGCTTTGCTATCTATCGGGCGATCGGTGAATGGCTGAACGCCAACACTTTGCCTGAAGAAAAGGTGGGGGCACTGGAAGTAGGAATCATCGGTTATTTTGCTCAAAGACCCATGGTCGACTTCGCTGGCCTGCTCCAACCTCAGATTGCACAACGGATGACCGCTGAGACGGATTACGAGGACGCAGCTGTTTGGGCGATTGAATCTTACCGGCCTGACTATCTCGTTCTGCACGACGGGCTCTTCACCGATCTCGAAGGAGGATATTTGAAGCAGAGTTGCGTCCAAGTTAAGAAATTTCCAGGAAGCCAATATGGTTATGGACGTGACTTGAACGTTTATCACTGCTCTAAATAAATTACAATTGGCATTAATTTTTCTTCTTGGAGATCCATGAAATTTACTCCGACTGCTATCGGTGATGTAATTTTGATTGAGCCGGATGTATTTGGCGATGAGCGTGGCTTTTTTATAGAGACTTATCACGCCCAGCGCTTTGCCACTGCTGGTATTCCAGAGAGTTTTGTGCAGGATAACCATTCCGGATCGGAAGAGGGCATCCTGCGCGGCCTGCACTACCAAATCCGCCAGCCGCAAGGAAAGCTGGTGCGCGTCGTGGCGGGTGAG
>MGOK01000151.1:21325-37341 GCA_001795335.1 Chloroflexi bacterium RBG_19FT_COMBO_55_16 | reverse complement strand
GTCATTATCTCTCAGCACAGAACAAGCTGGAGTTGTGGATCCCACCAGGATTTGCTCATGGATTCTACGTCATAAGCGAGTGGGCAGATGTGATCTATAAGGTCACCGATTTCTATGCGCGGCAGTGGGAGCGAACTTTACTGTGGAACGATCCGGATCTAGGAATTGCCTGGCCCATACTTACCGGCAAACCCCCTGTTCTTTCCCCCAAGGACGCCAAGGGTAAGCGGCTAGTGGAGGCTGAGACATATGATTGGTTGAAGTTATCCGAAAGTTGAATGATCCGAATCGGAGGTTGTAGAGATGCGGCATGTCCTGATCACAGGTGGAGCCGGTTTTATCGGCTCAAATTTTGTACGTTATCTGCTTGGGATTGAACCAGATATTCAGGTTTTCAACCTCGACGCGCTGACATATGCCGGCAGTCTGGAAAACTTGACGGAGCTGCCCGGTCCACAACGGCACACTTTTGTGACGGGGGATATTTGCGACCGCACCCTGGTAGAAGACTTGATCCGCAAGAACCGGATTGACACGATTATTCATTTCGCCGCGGAAACGCACGTTGATCGCTCGATCGTGGATCCTGAGCCTTTCGTAAGGACCAATGTTCTCGGCACATATACTCTGTTGGAGGCCGCCCGCCAGGTGTGGATTAGCGAGAAATTGAATCACTTGAACAAGGTTCATTTCCACCATATTTCCACCGACGAGGTTTTTGGCTCTCTGGGACCCGAGGAGCCCGCTTTTTCCGAGAGCACACCTTACGCCCCTAATTCTCCGTATGCCGCAACCAAAGCTGCCAGCGATCATCTGGTGCGCGTCTACAGCCATACCTACAGTTTGCCGGCGACGATCACAAATTGCTCGAATAATTATGGCCCCTACCAGTTTCCAGAGAAGTTAATCCCACTGATGATTCTGAATGCGGTCGATGGCAAACCTCTGCCTGTTTATGGGGATGGCAGGCAAATGCGCGATTGGTTGTTTGTCGAAGACCATTGTGAGGCAATCTGGCATGTAATCCGGCATGGCAACCAGGGAGAGACTTACAACATTGGTGGAAATAACCAGCTGACCAATTTAACGGTCATTGAGACGATTTGCGATGTCCTGGATGAATTCTTTCCGAATTCGCCCTACATCCCTCATAAATCGCTGATCCAATTTGTCGCCGATCGACCGGGCCACGACCGGCGGTATGCGATGGACATTACCAAGATCCAGCGGGAGTTGGGTTGGCAACCGCGCCAATCCTTGGAAAGCGGACTCTTGAAAACAGTCGAATGGTATTTAAGCCATTCAGATTGGGTCGAGACGATTCGCGATCAGAGCGATATTCAAAGATGGATGAAACAGAATTATGAACAGCGTGGAGGCCAGGTATGAAAGGGATCATTCTGGCTGGTGGGCGCGGTACACGCCTTTTTCCACTGACGATTGGCGTTAGCAAGCAACTCCTACCGGTTTACGATAAGCCAATGGTTTATTATCCCCTTTCGATGCTGATGTTGGCCGGAATCCGGGAGATCCTGGTGATCAGCACACCGGAAGCCATCCCTGCCTTCCAAATACTGCTTGGATCTGGCGAGCAATGGGGATTGCGTTTCTATTATGCAGAACAACCTGATCCGCGCGGCCTGGCGGACGCCTTTCTGGTTGGCAAGGAGTTTATCAGCAAGGAACCGGTTTGCCTCATCCTAGGCGATAACATCTTCTTTGGGCAAGGTTTGGCGCAGAATTTACGCAAGGCGGCTGAGCTGACCAAGGGAGCTCTGATCTTCGCCTACCCGGTGCGCGATCCAGAACGATATGGCGTAGTCGAGTTCGACGAGAACGGCCGCGCCCTGAGCATCGAGGAGAAACCAGAAAAGCCGCGCTCCCATTATGCGGTGCCCGGGATATATTTTTACGATCACCAGGTCGTTGCATTTGCCGAAAACCTGCAACCCTCGGCGCGCGGCGAGCTGGAGATCACTGATCTGAACTGCTTGTACTTGCAGCGCGGCGAGTTACAGGTACAATCGCTCGGTCGAGGGATCGCCTGGTTGGATGCAGGCACCCACGAATCGCTGCTCCAGGCAGCAGGTTTTGTCCAGGCGGTTGAGGACCGCCAAGGGATGATGATCTCCTGCCCGGAGGAGATCGCTTTCCGTATGGGTTATATCGGTCGGGAAGATCTGCGCCAGCAAGCCGAGAAGATAAACAACCAGTATGGCGCATATCTGATGCGTTTGCTGGAGGAAGATTTCCCTTTTCACGCCAGGTAGGGATAAGTAAATCATTATGCATATCTTGCTGCTGGGCAAATATGGACAGCTCGGCTGGGAGCTTCAGCGCACACTCGCTCCGTTGGGGGACATCCTCGCTCTTGACTTCCCACAAATTGATCTTGAGCAGGCAGATAGTCTCCGCGAGCTGATCCACAATATCCGGCCACAGGTGATTTTCAACGCTACGGCTTATACCGCAGTAGACCGGGCAGAAAGCGAAATGGAAATTGCCCAGGCGATTAATTCTCATGCTCCGAGGGTGATGGCTGAAGAAGCCAAAAAGATTGGAGCTGCGATAATCCACTATTCGACCGATTATGTATTTGATGGGAAGAAGGGCGGTGACTACCTTGAACAGGATCCACCTAATCCATTGAATATGTACGGGGAGAGCAAACTAGAAGGTGAGCGCGCCATTCAAGACGTGGGTGAGTCTTATCTGATCCTAAGAACGAGTTGGGTGTACAGTGTGCGGCGCGAAAGCTTTGTGACCAGGGTGCTGGAATGGTCTCGCAAGCAAACAACTTTGCGCATTGTCAGTGACCAGGTGAGCAACCCGACCTGGTGCCGGATGCTGGCCGAGGTCACCGCGCAGCTCCTGGCGATGGCGGGGAGGGATGTGGCTGGGTGGTTGGACGAACGGCGCGGCATCTATCACCTGTCTGGGAGCGGCCGCGCCAGCCGGTTTGAGTGGGCTCAAGCGATCCTGGAGATGGACCCGCGACGTGAAGAGCAAATCGTGCAAGAGGTCCAACCTGCCTTGACCAGTGAATTCCCGACTCCGGCGATTCGCCCATTACACTCTGCGTTAAATTGTGACCACTTTATTGACACTTTTGGTTTAACCCTTCCAAACTGGCGAGAGGCGCTCAAGCTGGCGATGGAGGCTGGATGATCCCAGGACAGGAGGTTATCAAAAAGGATTTTCAGAGCCCTGGGGTAATTGTGCTTTACACGGCTTCGCCTTGGGAGAGCGCGGTTGTAGTATTACGAGTGACAGCACCAGCAGAGCGAGCGGGATTGAAAGTAATAAAGGGCAACCAAGGCGATCGCGTAACACCAGAGCTTGTTTCGGAGGCCGACGTTGTGGTGATCCAACGCGATTTTCCTCGCTTCCGAAACGCATACGCGCAAGTGATCGCTCGAGCGCGTACTGAAGGTAAGCCTGTCGTTTATGAAATAGATGACCTTTTATTAGAAATGCCAGAAGATCATAGCACCCGGCGGGATTATCATGGATATCTTCTCGCAATGCTTCAGGCGATAGTGGAAGCCGATATCGTCACCGCCAGCTGTCCAGCCCTGGCTGACTATCTGCGAATGTTTAACCCCGATACCAGGGTGCTTCCGAATTATCTTGACGACCAAACTTGGAATTTCCGGACGCCAGATGAAAACCATATCGATGACTTCCCGGTTGTGATTGGCTATATGGGTGGTGAGACTCACCAGGCCGACCTGGAGTATGTCTGCCCAGCCTTACAAAATATATTACAAAGATTTGAGGGGAAGGTAAAGCTCAGGTTTTTTGGGGGAAAGCCGCCGGAATTACTTTTAGCCTCTCCATTTGTAGAATGGATTGCTTTCAACCGCGACCACTATGCAGATTTCAGCCAGTTTTTTATGCAACAGGTGTGTGACATCTTTCTCGCGCCGCTGCGAGATAACCTTTTCAACCAGTGTAAAAGCGTGATTAAATATCTCGAGTACAGCGTTCATGGCATCCCGGGTATCTATAGCCATATCCCGGCGTATGAGTCGATAGTCGAACCAGGAGTGAACGGTCTTATCGCCACGACCATGGGGGAATGGGAGACTTCTCTAGTTGAGCTAATTGAGAAGCCAGCCTTGAGAAGACAAATGGGGAAGAATGCTCAAGAAACTGTAAGGAGGAAATGGTTACTCTCCCAACATTGTCAGGAGTGGGTCGAAGTTTACAGGGAAGGTATGAATTGGAAAAACGTGTCTCATAAATCGAGTCCCGGGCAGATCGAATCCATCAGAAGGGTAATTAAACAAGCAGATGAATATTTGCAAGAGCTGGAAGAGAAAAACGTCGAGCTCGATCGCGTGGCAGTCACAACAGGCAACCAGTTAGAAGAAGTCCTGAACAGCCGGAGCTGGCGGATACTTCAGAAACTTCAGCAGACCCGTATAAAATTAATTCCACAAGGTAGCCGTATAGAAAAGTTCTTAGACGGTTTCCTCTCGAGATGATTTGGAAAGAGGTGGGATTTTTGATCATCTATCGTAACGTAGTTCTTTAATTGGCTTGAGTGCGCATTAACCTATTAGGGAAGGCATACAAGTGTTGACCTACCACAGGCCCTTTGGGGTGGAACTCGCGCGTCAAGGACGACCGCTGTTGACTACCCCTCAGGGAGGTAAAGTAGCCTTAGACGCTATACTTTTATCCATTTGGGAGTCTGCCGACGGAAGAAAGCTCAACGAGATTCTTTGGGAGGTTCAGCCCCGGGGATTAAAACCGGATATTATCCGGGCTGGCCTGGCTTGTCTCGCCGAAGCCGGGCTGCTAAAACGAAATCAGGAACCACCTGCACGTCCATTCCGGGCTCTCAATGGCCCGCATGTTTCAGTCATTATTGTGGCTTTCAACAGCCGGGAATGGTTGCGTGAATGCCTGCCTTCCCTTTCTGTGCAAACGTATTCGCCAATTGAAATTGTGATCGTGGATAACGGATCCACGGATGATCCTGCTGGCATGTTGGTATCCCAATTTCCTCAAGCGAAAGTGGTGCGCCTGGAGGAATCCCAGTCCTTTGCCAGAGCAACCAATTTAGGTGTAGCGGCTGCGAAAGGCGATTATTTCCTTCTGCTCAACCCCGACGTGCGGCTTGAGCCTGACGCTTTGGCTCACATGGTAGCTGTCGCTCGAGCGAATCCGGCCTGTGCAGCAGTGGGAGCCAAGCTCAAGTTCTGGTGGGCGCCTGCATTTTTGAACGGTCTTGGGAATAGGGTGGGGGCTTTCTCTTGGGGGACGGATAATGGGTTAGGCCATCTTGATCTCGGGCAATTTGATAATTGGGAGGAATTGCCTTCTACGTGTTATGCTGCTACCCTTATTCGCAAAGAGGCCTGGGAAGTTGTTGGCCCAGTGGATGAGAGTTTCCCGATGTACTACGAGGATACGGAATGGTCATACCGGGCGCGCTTGCTCGGTTACAAAGTCTGTGCTGCTCCCCAGGCGGTGGTATATCACGCCTTTGGTGGTCGGGTGCCAAGTGGTGAAGAAAGCGGTCTTTCTCCACGCAAATTGCGGAATGTGGTTTATGGCCGCCTTCGCTTTGCAATCAAATTGCTCGATAAGTATCTGGCTCGTTTTTTGAGGAATTATCTGCTTGAGGATTTAACAAACTTGGTTCGTTCGATATTACAATGGAAATGGAATCTAGTTTCAGCCTATTTGTGTGGCTGGTATGATACGATCAAGGCCATCCCGTCTCTATTTAATGAGCGTAAAACGCTTCAAGCGCGTCGGGTTGTCCCTGATGAGGCGCTTTTTACACTGCAGGGGGGAATGCCGATGACGATCGCCTGGCGGGGGCTCCCTGAACTAACCTGGAACCTGGTAGAACATCATTATTTGCCACTCATTCTATCGAAGAGGACACGTACCATGCCTGAATTTGATCCATCTAAACGCCGACCACATCTGTTAATAGTGAGTCATGATGTTGTGGATGTAAAGATGGCTGGGCCAGGGATGCGCTACCTGGAAATGGCGCGTGCCCTGAGCGGGGATTTAGACGTCACCCTGGCAATCCCTTCGGAAACTGGCCTGGAGGTGCCTAATGTACCTCTGGTGCGATATTGGGAAGAACGCCCTGCGAGCTTAAAAGTGCTAATTGAAAACTGCGATGTCGCACTGGTGAATGGTTATATGATAGAAAAATTCCCTTTCCTGGCTCAAACGCGCGCCCGGGTGGTGGTGGACCTTTATGATCCCTTCGTCCTTGAGAACTTACATTATTACCTCGACGAGCCGATAGCCGCGCAAGAGAGCCTGAACGAGCATGCCGTTTGGATTACTAACCAATTGGCAAGGGTCGGTGATTTCTTTATTTGTGGCAATGAACGCCAGCGAGATTATTGGATTGGCGTCTTGACTGCCAATGGACGCACCAATCCGCGCAATTTCCTGAAGGACCCCACCTTTCGCACCATGATCGATGTTGTTGGGATTGGATTTCCGAGCCGGGAACCGCAGCCACATCCGTTTCTGCGTGGCATTCATCCCCGTGTACCGATGGATGCGCGCATTGTTTTGTGGGGGGGTGGGATTTGGAACTGGTTGGATCCACTTACTTTGGTAAAAGCCTGGCCCCAAGTGATCACCAAACATCCTGATGCCAGGTTGATTTTCTTAGGTACGCGCCATCCAAACCCCCTGGTTCCCCGGCATGAAATGGCTGAGAAGGCCGAAAAACTGGCTGAGGAGATTGGGGAGAAAGACCGAACCATCCTATTCTTTGAATGGCTTCCCTATGCTGACCGCGAAGCCTTGCTCTGTGAGTCCGATATTGGGGTTACATTGCACCCTCTTCACCTAGAAACTCGTTATTCGCTTCGGACCAGGGTGATGGATTACTTCTGGGCTCATTTGCCGGTTCTGATAACAGACGGCGATATAACCAGCGAGTGGGTCCAACAACATGGGATTGGTGTAGTCGTTCCGCCGTATGAAGAGAACGCAGTCGCGTATGGTTTAAATTCTTTGCTAGACCAGCCGAAAGATACCTGGTCGGAAGCGTTTGAATCCTTACACGAATCGCTGCGCTGGTCTCACGTAGTTAAGCCTTTGTTGAAGTATTGTATCGAGGGGGAGTATGCCGGAGACAGGCAGGATCGTGGTATTTCAGAACAGGACATTCCACCACCCATATTGGCCAGCAGAATTTCTCGGGCGATGAATATCTGGAGAACTGAAGGAACCCGTATGTTGCTCCATCGCATATGGCGATATTTTCAATGGCGGTCATCAAGACTGTAAACCCAGCCTGCTCGACATGAAGATATTATACGTAACCCAAGGCTATTTTCCCACCATTGGTGGGGTCGAATGGCTTATACAACGTGTATCAGAAGAGTCGTTTAACCGATTTGGAGATGAGATCACCGTTTTTACAACCAATTGCTATAACGGCGAGGGATTTTTTAACCCGCGTGTACCTAGGCTGCCCACGGGTTGGGAAGAAATCAACGGGGTGAAAGTTCGCCGATTTTCGGTTATGAGCCGTTTGAGTCAGCTTGTCCGGATTCCCCAGGCTGTGGCATACCAACTGCAGCTCCCTTTTAATGAACATTTACGCTGGCTGGCGAGTGGACCAATTATTCCTGGCCTGGGAAAAGCCATTCGCCAATACTCAACCGACGTTATTGTAGCAGCTTCCTTTCCCTTACTACACATGTTGACGGCGCTGCGCAGTGCCCGAGAGGCCAAACGCCCTTGTGTATTGATCGGTGGTTTGCATCCGGTGGACGATTGGGGATTCAATCGAAGCATGATTTACCGCGCTATTCAAGAAGCCGACCACTATATCGCGCTTACTGATTACGAGAAGCAATATGTAGTTCGGCGCGGTGCACAGCCTGAAAAAGTGACTACCATTGGGTTAGGCGTGGACCCACCGCTCTATAAAGGTGTCACGCAAGAAGAGGCAAGACAGCGTTTGGGTCTGAATGGGAAACAGATCGTAGGTTTTATCGGCCAATTAGGTGGCCATAAAGGGATCGGTACGCTCGTGCAAGCGATGCCGCTAATTTGGAATGCTTCCCCAGACACACATTTCCTAATCGCTGGAGCACGAACGCTGTTCGCTGAACAGTTAGAGAGGATGATCGGGCAATTGCCGGAGTCAGACCGCCAAAAGGTAAAACTTTACTATAATTTCCCCGAGGAAGAAAAACCCTGGCTGTTTGCGGCGGTGGATATTTTCGCTTATCCATCAGGCTTTGAGTCATTCGGGATCGCCTTTTTGGAAGCCTGGGTGGTTGAGAAACCAGTGGTAGGTTGTCGAAATGGAGCTATCCCGTGGGTTGTACAGGCCGGTCGGGATGGCCTTTTGGTAGAATACCAGAATGAATCGATGTTAGCAGAGGCGATTATCTTGCTGCTCAATAACCCTGGCTGGGCACGGACTTTGGGACAATCTGGGCGAGAAAAGGTGTTAGCGAGGTACACCTGGCCCGAGGTTGCTCGGCGATTTCGGGAAGTTTATGCCGGTGTCCTCCAAAACGGGTGAATCAGAAGCGGATTTCTTAACAGTTGATGCAAAGACCGAGAGCGTGAAATGCAAAGAAAGATCATCCGTTTCCTTATCCTTATCGTGATAGTCAGCATCGTCCTGACTATTGGATCACAGGAGGGGATACCACCTTTTATTCAGGGTGCTCGCGCTCAGTCAGATGGAAAGTTACCGGAAGGGGAAGATTTCTCCACTCGTCGGCTGGGTGATGCCTGGGATATGGCTGAGTATACTGATATTTCGCAATATATAAATCAATCAGGTCAGGCAAACCTGTTGGAGAATATCAGCGTAGCGGGAGGCGTATTTTCTGCCAGGGTAACCGCGCTCAAGCAAGCTACATTCCACTTACTTTTTCCCGGTTACTTGAATGCTTTGCTGATCGGAAAAGTAGGACGGTTCTACCCAATCGACGTGAATACCTATAAATGCCTATACGTGGCGGCGAAGGTTGATTCAGGTCCCCCACAAAACGGTTCTCCTGATCAGATGGTTGTTTATTGGTTTGCAGATGAGTACCTGAATCTGGGGACTTGGGGCCAGACTCTTCCTGGGATCGTTTTATATCCGGAAGCAACCAATGGGATACCAACCCCACGCTGGAAATTATACAATCTTAGACTAGATCAGGCTCGTGTACCCGCTGGTTTCACTCGTTGGGAAAATGCGCCTGGAGGAAAGTGGCGTGGTTTACGCATCGACGCAACCTTACAACAGACCTCATTCCAGATAGATTGGGTGCGTTTGACAGATTGTAATGCTGTAAATTTAACCATTCAAAGAAATAGTACCACCCCAGTGTCTGTATCCATTCAACCTGATGGAACCAATCGAGAGATTCTCGTAATCGCCAATACCACTGACAACCCAATTATCATGGACACCCAGGGTTTGCAACCTGGTAAATATATTTATTTGCTTAAGAGTGGCAATCAGGTCGTCGCCCGGGGAAATATTGAAATCAACCAGGCGCCGATTGCAACTTTTAACCGGCCCTCATTTACAAGCGGGGTTGATTATGCTACTCAATCGGGTAATCCTTGGGACATGGGCGACGCTGCGGATGTGGTATCTGCTCAATGTATGAACACAAGTATGACTAATGGATTGTTCGCGATGGACACCTTGTCAGTCGAATCTCAGCCTGCCAGCTGTGTTGGAGGAGTGGTCGCAGATCCGGTGATCTTCCTGAATTCACCACAGTCTGCAGATACAACTCAATTTCGTTACCTGACTATCCGGCTTAATACAGCCGGCCCCTGGCAGAATGTTCCTCATGGAATGATCAACCGCTGGGTGTGGTATATGCAAGACGACAGTGGCCAGGCGGGTACTCGGTGTGTCCTGGTGAGTTACGGCATTCCCTACGATGTTGGCTGGCAGATTTACACAGTCGATTTGCACGATCCGATTGACGGCATACCACAGCAGGCTGTTGGAGATCAGTGTCCTAACGATATTCATTGGTTGGCAACTGCGCCAGCTCTCAGGTTTCGCTTTGATCCCAATGAGAATATCATTGGGCAAACCCTTCACCAGGAATTGGATTGGATTCGACTCACGAAGATGGACGAAGTCACTCGAGGAACACCGTTCCCGATCAGAATTAGCCTGAACATGCCGTGGTCAGAAATTACCTCTATTGGGCTTTATTACACCGACGATTTGGTAAACCCCTACCAACATCTTATAGAACAAATATTGGAAATAGGTTCGCTTTCTTTGCAGCGGATTGAGAAAAGTTATCTACCTGTAATATTACTCCACCCTGCGGAAGTTGCCCCATCGCCAAACGAGATGTCTTTTATGTGGGACACTAACCCTGTTTTACCTGGTGAATATCACGTATGTTTAAAAGTTAGTGACGACAAAAACACTGCGACCTACTGCAGTGCAGCCCCTGTTCGTGTAAAGTAATTTCAGTAAATCACAGATTTGACAAAAGGGCCAACTTTGGTAAGGTTAAGTTGCTAAACCGACCAAACCAAAGAGGCCCGGACAAATGATACCGCAATATGAACTAAAAGCAGAAGATATACGAGCATATACAGTGAATTTGCTGCGAGAACACGTCAAACTGGATGTAGCTGGATACGTTTGCACCACCGATATGATCCTGGATGTGGTGCTGAAAGCCAGCGCAGAAAACAGCAGCATTGAAGCGGCTTGCAACGATTTGGAGAACGTGGCCGATAGCAACACAATCCGAGAGTACTTGAATGCAGTTTTAGATGTCAAAGAACTTCGCCAGCAAGAAAACGAGATGAATGCGGCTTTGGCGGAATGCATTCCAGAGCACATGCCTCGAAGCCGAGTTGAAGTGGCGATTGACTTTCATGACGAGCCTTTTTACGGCAAGCAGGCCGACTTACGAAAGGTCACTTGCTCTGGGCAGGCTAAGAAAGGAAGCTCTCATTTCATCCGCATTGCCACTGCCTATGTCATCTGGAGGCAGGTGCGCTTGACCCTGGCACTGCGCTATGTGCTTCCCGGAGAAACCGCCTTAGATATTCTCAAGTTCTTGCTTGACCGCCTCCAGACGCTTGGTTTTCAGCAGATCTTGGTTCTCTACCTGGACAAAGGCTTTGCTTCTACAGCAGTTATGAACCATTTGAAAGATCGAGAGCAACCTGCGATCATTGCCTGCCCCATCCGGGGAAAAGAAGGCGGAACCCGAGCTCTGTGTCACGGTCGGAGTAGTTATGTGACGGATTACACCTTTACCGATGGTACCACGGCCAGGCTCGCTCTCAAAGCCACACTCGTACCGGATAAGACGGGCAAACGTCGCCGCAAGTGGCTAGCTTTCATCGTCGTTCTGTTGGATTGGTTACCGGATAAAGTTCATGACCAATACCGTCGGCGGTTCGGAATTGAATGCAGCTATCGGATCGTTCGGCGTGTCCGAGCGACCACCACTTCGCGCAACCCAGTTGTGCGCTTCTTCCTGTTGGCCGTCGGACTCGTGCTGGTCAACGCCTGGGTCTTCCTCCGCTGGGAATTTGCTCGCTTGATCGCTCCTGGGTTTCGCCGGGTCGATAAAACTCGTCTTCGTTTCCATCGCTTTACTCGATTGCTCATCCGTGCAATCGAAGATATCTATGATGTTGTGATGGCTATTCCTGCTAGCCAGTCACCTGAATCTGTGATTTACTGAATTTTGTAAACTAAAAAGATAATGGGGGGATTCGAACTATTTTGTTGTTTTTTTCGCCAGGAAAACCATGGCCGGTCCATTAGGGTTAGTCATATCGTCGACGGCCATTTGGAATTCCACAAACCCGAAGAAGCGAAGACATTCAAAGATCGCCTCTTTTTCCATCCAATAGCTAAAGTCATCTGGGCCACCAGCAAATAAGGATCCCGTTTTGTCTATTTTATAAGATCTGTAATGTAACCTAGCGCGAAAGCCGTTATGAGTTGCTATGGTATTGCGTTTGGGGATGAAGTTCGCAGATAGCCCAGGATCTTTCTTGATAACTTCATCAACATAATAGTGAGTATGGATAAAGGCGATATCTGTCACTTTTGAGATCAGTTCCAGCAACTTTAATGGTTCGACCTGATGGTAAAGGACGCCACTTGCCCAAACGATGTCAAACCTTTCCGAGCATTGTTCCAGGTACGGGATGAAATCCCCGTACAAAAATCGAGATTTTATCCCGGTTATCTCTTTCACTATTAAACATTTAAGATAATTAAGGTTATTGGCTTCGATGGCAGTGACAGATTTGGCGCCCAATTGCTCCATTTGCCAAGTGTTATAGGCTTCGAAGGGGCCCAGCTCGAGAATTGACCGACCATTAAGCCCGGATGGGAGGATACTATTCGCCCATTTCACCCGGGGTTCAACGGAAAAGTCGAAATGCCTGATCCAACCGGCAGTTAACTGGTATTCTTCGGGAAAAGCCGAGAGCCATGCTCCTTGAAAAATATCGATAGCTGTTTGGTTGGAAGGTGTTTCCTTACAATATTTGGTCTCCATGATTGGAGTGACCCGGGAGCTTCTCCTGAAAAAACGAAATTTGCTTTTCATGAGGGTGAGCATAATATATATATTTAGGAAATTATTTTTAGCAAGAACAGGTTCAATTAACAACAACGAAGGAGAATTTGTTCGAATTCGATTATAACATTGAGGAGAGTCGCCAGGAGGCTACTTAATCCGAATGATTATCGGAATCGATGCTTCCGCTCTGCCCCCCCAACCGGTGGGAGCAGGTAATTACATCATCCATCTGGTACGGGTGCTCGCCGCGCTTAAGTCCGAAGACGAGTTCACCGTTTTCGCCCAATCAGGCGGGCGGGAGCTGATCGCTCTATCGGAAGAAACAGCCTGCCGGTGGGTAATTGTCCCAAATATGAAACCAGCCGTTCGTCTGGTCTGGGAGCAAACTTTGTTTCCGCGCCTTGTCAGCCAATCCAGGGTCGAGCTATTGCATTCTCTGCACTATACCCGGCCGATTAAGCTACCATGTGCATCGGTAGTTACCTTTCATGACATGACATTCTTTCTCTACCCACGCTTGCACACCCGCGCGAAGCGGATTTTCTTCCAGCTGGCGATGCAGATAAGCGCCCGGCGAGCTGACGCCTTGATTGCCGATTCAGAAAGCACGCGGCAGGATGCGATCCGCTTGTTGGGGATCCCTCCTCAGAAGATTTACACGGCTCTGCTTGGAGTCGATAATGCGTACCGCCCGATCTCGGATCAGCGTGCTCTGGAGGCAGTGCGGCTGAAGTACAACTTACCGCCAGATTTCATCCTTTATGTCGGCCTGGTGGAGCCGCGCAAAAACTTGCCATTACTGATTAGAGCATTCAGGAAGTTGATAGACCTGAAGACCGAAACCCGCCTGGTCATCGCGGGGAGGTTAGGGTGGATGTACACGCAAGTAGTGCAATTGATCGAAACTCTGGGAGTTAAAGACAAGGTCTCGTTGATCGGATATGTTCCTACACAGGATCTACCCCTGGTTTATAATCTGGCCAGTGTATTTGTCTACCCCACGCTCTACGAAGGATTTGGGTTACCGGTCTTGGAGGCGATGGCATGTGGGGTGCCGGTTGTCACCACGGAGATCTCTTCTTTGCCAGAGATCATCGACGACGCCGGGATACTCGTGCCCGCCAATGATGAAGCCGCGTTGACTCTCGCTATCCAGTCGGTGCTCACCGACCGAGCTTTAAGCCGGCGACTGGCAATCCTAGGCCTTGAACGAGCCTCACAATTCACATGGGAACGAACAGCTCAACAGACATTACAAGTGTACAGAAACGTGCTACGGGCAGATTGACAGACATCGCGCTCTCCGTGTGTATCGTCACCTATAAAGCGCGCGACCTGCTGCACGAGTGCCTGTATTCGCTTTATGAGAACACACAATTACCGGGCCTGGAGGTGATCGTGGTCGATAATGGCTCCCTGGACGGTGTTGGCGAGATGCTGCAGCAGGAGTATCCCGCGGTTCAATTCATCCAGAATGATGAAAATGCCGGCTTTACCCGCCCGATGAACCAAGCCCTTCGAGTAGCCAGTGGGGGATATTTATTACAACTTAATCCGGATACGCTCATTTTGCCAAATGCCCTGGATCAGTTAGTCGGGTTCATGGAATCCAACATTGAAGTGGGCATCTGTAGCCCGAAAGTGTTGAACCGCGATCACACTCTACAGAAGTCTTGCCGGCGAGGTGAACCCAAGCCATGGGCGATGATCAGCTATTTTTTAGGATTATCTGCCTTGTTTCCTCGCAGTAAGTTTTTTGGTGGGTACCATCTAAACTATATGGACGAAAATGCGATCCATGAAGTGGCTGGAGTTTCAGGCTCGTGCATGTTAATTCGGCGGGAGGTTATCGATCAAATTGGATACCTGGATGAGCGTTTCTTCGCTTATCAGGAAGACACAGATTTTTGTTTTCGCGCTCGCCAGGCAGGCTGGCGGATCTATTATTTGCCACAGGCTCAAATTATCCATTATGGCGGAAAGGGAGGTTCGCGGGTTGAACCTTATCGCTCGATTGTCGAGTGGCACAAATCATATTGGCTGTATTACCGTAAGCACCTGGCTAAAGATTACTTTTTCTTTTTCAACTGGATCTACTACTTCCTGATGGCCTTGAAGTTATCCCTAGCCCTGGCGACCAATTTCTTGCGTAAGGAAAAGTTTGCTGGGCCCAGGCGAAAATAAGTACAGAGCATGAGTGTAGATGCTTTCTCGATTTCGTTCATGTTTGAGGCGATTCTTTTGTCCTCGATCCTGGTGGCAGCCCTGGCCTGGATCAGCATTCGCGTTGCCCGCCGGATTGGCTTGGTCGATTTGCCAGACAGCCAACCGCATAAGCTACACATCATTCCAACGCCTCTGGCGGGAGGGTTGGCTCTCTTTGGCGGGTTATTGATCTCGACATGGGTCTTCGGGACGAACCGGGATCCCAGCGTCGTAGCTGCCTTTCTAGCCGGATCGCTGGTTTTCCTGTTCGGGCTATGGGACGACTTCAAGGGGATTTCACCGCTGATGAAAATCATTGGCCAGGTCCTGGCCGTAATCCTTTTGATCAATTCCGGAGTTTCGATCAAGGTTTTCGAGTCGCCGGAATTCTTTCTTGGCGGGAGTGATTCCATACATCTTTATCTGGATTGGTTGTTTACTTTTTTATGGGTGGTGGGGATCACCAACGCCTTCAATTTTGTCGATAGCATGGACGGTTTAGCAGTTGGGTTAGGGGGGATGGCAGCCGCCTTTTTTATGCTGGTGACGATGGACGCTGGTCAGCTGCTTTTGTCCAGCCATAGTGCTCTGATCTTGGGGACCTGTGTTGGATTATTTTTTTTCAATTCTCCCCCTGCTCATTTGTTTTTAGGCGACTCGGGGGCACAGACGCTCGGGTTTGTACTGGCTGTCCTGGCAATCGCTTACCAGCCACAAGGCGTCAATCAATCCTCTTCTTGGGTGGTGCCGATCATGTTATTAGGTGTGCCAATTTTTGATATGGCACTGGTTGTTGTGTCGCGCCTGCGACGGGGAAAGCCGATCTATGCGGCGGCGCGTGACCACACCTTTCACCGCTTACTGGCCTTAGGCTGGACTTCCAACCGGGCTGTATTAGCTATGCAGGTGGCTTCCCTATTATTGGGATGC
The DNA here is from genome assembly GCA_001795335.1 of Chloroflexi bacterium RBG_19FT_COMBO_55_16. The sequence goes on along the minus strand of MGOK01000151.1, from coordinate 21,658 downwards.
CTGGCATTTGTGGCCTTGACTCGCCCGCCGATCCTGGCGAACGGGATCTTTGCAGCAGTCCTATTGGCGGGGGCGTTGACTCTGACTTATTTAGATAGTCGTGCACGGTGGTCATAACCCTGGCCCCAAAACAGGCTAAAATACCATGGCGATGAGATCTTGGATCCTGTCCGAAGAAGTATACCGGTCGTTTCATCGATGGCCGAAATTAATTGCCTACTTCCTGATCGGTTGTCTGGTTGGATGGGGGGTTTCTTTTATTTATCCACCATTATATCGAGCCACAGCCAGCCTCTATGTCGGCTTAAATCCCTACCGGGCCTTTGACGACGC
>MGOK01000151.1:11286-21290 GCA_001795335.1 Chloroflexi bacterium RBG_19FT_COMBO_55_16 | reverse complement strand
TTCCTGGACGAGATCATACAATCGACTATAGACCGTCTTCAGAAGCAAGACGATGCCTGGCATTCTGTAGACTCAGTGCAGCTGCGCAAGATGCTACGAGCGGAATGGCGAACGGCAGGCGAGTGGAATCTGACGGTTGAAAACCGCCAGCCCAGCCTGGCCGCCCAAGCCGCGCACACCTGGGGAGACGTGGTCTTAGAGCGGGTTAATAACGGAGTCAAAGCTTCCCGAAACGCCTTCATGATCGATCAGGAAATGCAGGCTGTCGCTACACAGCGAGTTGAAGCTGAACAACGCCAAAACGATTATCAAGCTTCCATAGATGCTATGCAGGCCTGGTTATCAGCCGCAAAGGACCTCCCCCCGGATAAACCGCTGCAAACAGGGAAGAGGTGGCAGGTAATGTTCCTGGCCACCCGCCTGGCGGAATTTACACCAGCCTGGATGACAATCTTACAGAGTCAGCCTGCAATAACCGCAGTTCCAGGGGATTATGTGGAGTGGCTCTCCCAAATCATGGATTATATTGATAATGATTTACTTACTCTCGAGGGACAAATCGAGGCCCTCGATCGCCAGCGCTCCAGGCTGGAAGAACGATACGATCAGGAAGCTCGTTATAGCCTGGGGCTTTCCCCAACTCTCGAGGTCGTTGGATTAGATCTCGTCCCCTCGAAAACCGTTCGGCCCACTGGACTATTAACGATCATTGGCGGGATTTTAGGGTTGTCGTTGTGGCTCCTGTTGCAACTTGTCCAGATTAGCAATCGAGTTTGAAACTTTGAATAAACAGAGCTGGACCCGGTGGCTGAGTAGAGCAAAAAACATCAGTTGGGCGCTATTTCTACTCGCATTACCAATCACAAGTTTTCCTTACTTCCCAAAAGGCGTGGGTGGAGAAACCCTTGTTCGCCCGCTGTCCGTTTACCCTTTGATCCTTCTCCTGGTCCTGGCAATCCTGCCACGCCTTTTCAAGAAACGCCTCCCGAGAACGTTTTTACCCTGGTTGGCGTTTCTCGTGATGGCTTTAATGAGCTCTGTGGTTGCCCTATCTTTAGGTACACAGGCTACCCAGGGGATCACTGTAGCCTCCCGTCTGCTTCGAAATATCTTTGCCTTAGGGTTGGGCAGTGCGATATACCTGACTGTGGCGTTGCTCCCCGAATCTTGGGATGATCTCAATGCCTCCTTACGCTGGTTGTATAGCGGTTTTGGGATGGCCTTGTTGTGGGGTTCGCTACAAGCTGTTTACATTGTCCACTTCTCGCGCCCCTATTTCAACTGGATCAGTGACATCCAAACTTTCTTATCGACGCGCAAATTATTTACAACCCGAGTTTCGGGACTGACTTATGAACCGAAATGGTTCGCAGAGCAAATCTGTTTTCTATTGCTCCCCTGGTTGGTAGGAGCTGTGCTCCAGAACAGGAGCGTTTTCAAGTGGCGATATCGCCGGCTCACGGTTGAGTTGGGCCTGCTCGCCTGGTCGGTGATTGTCCTCATATTCACCTTCTCACGCAGTGGGCTTATAATTTTAGGTGTTGTTATTGTTGTGAGCCTATTTATATTCGATCCCCGAGGGGGTGGAGAAGTCGCCGCCAGTGGTGGAGAGCGTGCTACTAAACGAGGCAGGCGTTTGACACAGACGATTCTTGCTCTCGTCGTTCTCGGCCTGGCGGTTTTTCTCGCAGGAAGTCAAAACCGATTTTTCTCCCGCTTATGGCGATATTGGACGGAGGGAGAGATACAGAATAAAACATTTTTAGAGTACATCGGATTCAGGTCACGCCTGGCATATGTTGAAACTGCCTGGCGAACCTTCGAAGCCTTTCCGGTCTTCGGAGTAGGGTTGGGGAATTATGCTCTTTATTTCGACGAGATGTTGCCTGACCAGCCCTGGAACCGCAATCCTGAGATCATCCGGTTGATTACGCCTTCAGACGATACGATTCGTCTGATCACCCCCAAAAACCTTTACGCCCGCTTATTGGCTGAGACAGGGTTGCTAGGTACAATCGCCTTTACTACCTTTGTCATCGCCGTTTTAGGGTGCGTACTGTTCTTATGGTTCTCTCGCGGGCCAGATCAGAAATATTGGGGTTTATCGGGTTTGTTAGCCTTGATCATTTTCTTCTTGGTTATGGTTTCCTTCGACTCGTTTGCCGTTCCGAATATGTGGGTCGTTTTTGGGTTGATCACTGCCGCGGCTCACATTCCACAGGATCGCTCTTGAAGGGCAAGACTTTGGGACTGAACGCCTGGCGTACTTATCTTCTCCTGGCGGCGGTGCAAGGAGGGATCGCCTTGGCATTGCTCCTTCAAACGCCTTCAGAACCAGGGCAAGGCATTTTCTTTGGATTCTCACCGTTGCGGTTAGCGATGATGGTTGGCGTCCTGGCCGGGGTCTTTTTTTTCGGGTGGTTCCTGGTTAAGTCATGGCGCAATCGGGTTTGGTTCAAGAGGGTCTTCGACCGGTTGTCTGCCTGGCTGGTGCGCCGCGCGGTTTGGGGAAAGATGACCTCCATCACGCTCCTCTTGATGGCAGTGGGAATTTACCTGGCCATGTTGACACCGGAAGTGACTGAACCCTTTACCAGGGTGTATTTTGATCGATTGCTGCCGCTCATTTACTGGATAGTAGGGTTAAGTTTCCAGAGTTTGATCGTCCTTTTATTCCTTCAGTACGGCTTCGATATAAAAAGAATATGGACAAGTGGAAGAATCCTGATCCTTTTTCTGATCAGCATTGGGCTGTTTTCGATCCTTTTGGGGTGGGTATCGCGCACACAATTGAAAACCGAATCGCAGGTCTTGGGTTGGAATGACACGGGCGTTCCGATTTTAGAAACCCAGATCTTAATTGCGTGGATCATTGTGATATTGACCGTGGTTTTTGTCTCTTTCATCCGCCGAGGTTTAAGGAATAATCGCCTGGCTGAGTTCTCATCTCGAATCAGGCTGGATGTCATCTTGGGATCGGTTATATGGTTGAGTGCAGTACTCTTGTGGAGCAACATCCCGATCACGCCAAACTGGTTTGCCTCTGAGCACCGCCCGCCGAACTACGAGACTTATCCCAATTCGGATGCAAGCTTTTATGATATGACCGCTCAACTTCTTCTCGTCGGAGAGAAACTCCAATTCCAAGGAACCCCCTTTGTTCGCCGGCCGATGCACGCGCTCTACTTGACGGCCTTGCATGTGATCGGTGGTCAAAACTATGAGACCATCGTTCTTATGCAGGTGATGGTGCTGGCGATACTGCCAGTACTGATTTTTTTCCTGACCAAAGCATTGTCAAACCGCCTAGCGGGACTTCTGGCAGCGATCTTTATCATTTTTCGTGAAGCGAATTCGATCGCCATTGCGGGAACGATCACTGCTTCCCACGCGAAATTGTTGATGGTAGACCTACCGGCCACGCTGGTGATCGTCGCATATATTATCCTTCTGGTTGGCTGGCTCAAGGGAGTGGAAGAAAAACGATTGTATCCTCTCTTTGCTGGAGGAATTTTAGGCATTGGCATACTGATCCGAATCGAATTGGGGGCATTACTCATCCCGACGGTGTTGATGATCGCTTTAGTTTTATGGAAACGCCGCCTTGATTTGTTTAAAGGTATTGCGTTGCTGTTGCTTGGGCTAATTCTGATCCTGTCCCCCTGGATCTGGCGCAACTATAACTTAACTGGTCGAATCTTCATTGACTCGCCTTCCTTCCGGGCCGAGGATATATTAACGCACTATGAAAAGCCTGAATCTGCTGCTGTTCCATCGCCTTTAGAGGAGACTGAGGATCAACTTGTCCAACCAACCCCCGAGAGTACTCAGCCTCAATCAGTTACGCCTTCCCCGACAAGCCAGCTGCTAAGTTATCTGAGAAACAATGTCCCTGAAGTCACCAGGTTTGCGGTGTCCCATTACATGAACAGCCAAGTTCAGGTGTTGCTGGTTTTACCGACTTCCGTGCGAGTGTTCGACAGCCTGGTAGGCTTTTTAGGGCATAAAGAACCAGACAAATTTTGGTATGAATGCTGTTCTATTCTGAGCTACGTCCGCCGCCTCCCGTACTGGCATAAATGGGACGGCGAGTTTCCCAGCCAGGCGATCTTGCCATTTATCGGAAATTTTTTCCTGATCATACTGGGGATTGGTTTTGCCTGGAGGAAGGACAAGCTTATCAGTCTGGTGCCTCTGTTCTTAACTGCCTCACATCTTCTGGTGTATGCTGTTATTCGGAAATCTGGCGGTAGGTATATACAACCCGCCGATTGGGTTGGGGTAATGTATTACAGCATCGGCCTGGCTCAAGTTACAGTTCTTGGGATTCTGGCTGTTCTCAATACCCGGTTAACCGATCATCCTTTCCTGCAGGACAACCCAGTTTCGACCAGGGTTGAGCCACGAAATAGCTTGCTGCGCTCCCCATGGTTTTATACTGCTGCGATGGGTATATTCTTGCTGGGTAGCACTTTGCCATTATTAGAACAGAGCATTCAGCCCCGTTATACTGATTCTGTAAAGGCTGAGATGATGAACACCTTGATAGAATCAGAAATTCTTTCCGACGCTGATCGACGTTTATTAAAAACTACCTTGCAAGAGGGGGGTGTCGTATCAGTTGGCCGGGGATTATTTCCACGTTACTATCGTTCTGAGGAAGGTGAACCGGGAACGAGGAATCCACTTGGGCCGCTTCCCTACCCGCGCCTTGGATTTTACCTGGCTGGGCCAGACAACAGGGCGATTATCTTGCCGCTGAATAACCGTCCCGGGTATTTTCCGAATGCAGCGGATGTTTTGGTGCTGGCGCGTCCGGATGGGGAAGTCGTTACAGTGAGCGTTTTTAAGTCGTTAAAGGAACCGGAAGCAATCTATTTTCGTTCGCCTTCGCTCACGCCAAATTCACATTGAAAGAATTTTTATTGGAGATTTGAATGAATCGAAGCTGGCTTATCCCTGTTGGTTTGGTCGGTATTTTCTTGGCCTGTGTCGCTTGCGTTTGCCTGGCCGTTTTTGTGCTGTTTGGTCTGGGGTTTTGGACAAATTTACGAATAAATGATGGGTTAAATGTAAATCTGAAAGCTACCTCGACAGCTACTCCCCAAGTGATTCGCCCAACTCCCGAGGGGTCATTCAGTGGGGGGAGCCGGGAAAGCGAGGCTGTGGTTAGCTCCGAAACCCTTGAGACTCTCCAGAATATATTCATTCCGATCAATGATTTGCGCGACCTGGCGTTGCGCCTGGAGGGGATAGATAATATTCCGCTGACGATCGTGCCACCCACGGGCAAACTGAGCGTCGGTACCCAAAAATCTTTTTGGGTGGCAAACGTGGATACTAATGAAAATTTTCAGATCGCTGCTACATTGCAATACATCACTGACCATAGCTATTTCTGGATCCAGGATGGAATTACTTACGACGAGCAAGATTTGCAGAACCTCGCTGAAAGCTTCGAGAGCGAGATTTATCCGACCAATCGGGAATTCTTTGGTAGCGAATGGACACCGGGCGTCGACGGCGATCCCCATCTATACATCGTATATGCTCAAGGACTGGGCTCTAACCTGGCGGGCTATTTTTCGTCCGCCGATGAGAACCATCCATTAGCCCATGAGTACTCAAACGCCCACGAAATGTTCTTGCTAAGCGCGGATAATGTTGGGCTCTACGAGGATTTCGCCTACAGCGTGCTGGCGCATGAATTCCAGCACATGATTCATTGGTACCGAGACCGCAACGAGGCTTCCTGGATTAACGAGGGCTTTTCTGAGCTGGCGGTATTCTTAAATGATTATGAAGTCGGTTCCGACTACGATTTTATCTCTAATCCCGATTTACAGCTCAACGATTGGCCGAACGATAAGAAGGCAACATTGCCTCATTATGGCGCTGCCTTCTTGTTCTTGACTTATTTCATGGACCGGTTCGGTGAGGAGGCCACGCAAGCATTATTCACGCAGCCGGCTAATGGTTTGGAGAGCGTTGACGAAGTACTAAGAGAATTTGACATTAAAGACCCTTTAACTGGGGGGACGATCATGGCAGATGATGTTTTCTTGGATTGGGCTCTAACTAATTATGTAATGGATGAGGGCATCACCGACGGGCGTTATATCTATCACAACTACTCTAACGCGCCTCAGGCGGAAGAAACCGAGACTATCGATAGCTGTCCTCAATCGGAATTCACCCGGGATGTCCACCAGTATGGTACCGATTACATTCGAATTACCTGTGCAGGAGACTATACCCTGCACTTCGAAGGCTCAACCCTGGCGCGCGTCATCCCGAGCGATCCATTTTCAGGCAAATATGCCTTTTGGTCCAATAGAGGCGACGAATCCGATATGACCCTCACCAGGACTTTTGATTTCAGCGATGTGGAGGGCCCTCTGGCGCTCACCTATTGGATATGGTATGACCTGGAAGAAGACTATGACTATGTCTACGTGGAAGCCTCTCTGGATGGAAAGCGATGGCAGATCCTGACGACCCCATCTGGCACACTAGAAGACCCATCTGGGAATAGTTACGGCTGGGGTTATAATGGCGCGAGCGGCGGGTGGTTCCAGGAAAGCGTCGATCTCTCAAAGTTCGCTGGCCATGAGGTTCAGATTCGATTTGAATATGTCACTGACGCGGCTATTAATGGAGAGGGTATATTCCTGGATGATATTGCTCTCCAGGAGACCGGTTATTTTTCTGATTTTGAAGACGACGCAGGTGGTTGGAAAGCCAATGGATGGGCGCGCATCCAGAATGTGCTCCCGCAGACATACCAGCTGGCGCTGATCTCACTGGGTGAAACCAAGGCAGTCACGATCATCCCCGTGCCTGCGGAGAGTATGGTGGATATCCCTTTACATCTGGGGGGTGAAGTCGAGGAAGCTGTATTGGTCGTGACCGGCACGACCCGTTATACCCGGCAAAAGGCGGCCTATCGAATCGAGATAAACCCTTGATTTCCTTACGATTAAGAAACCAGACCCTGATAGAGAACAAAAAATGAAGTCATATCGCAATATTGTTTTTATTCTCATTATGAGCGTGCTAGCAGTGGCGTGCGGTAAAGCAGAAAAACTGGCACCTATTACTACCCAGCTACGTGAGCTGACGAAAGCCTCTCCAACATTGGGTGTAGTACTGACAGAAGGGATCCTCACTGTTGAGTCTCCTGCGGAATCGACTGCCACACAAGATGCGGCTCATGCGTGGCCCGCGCCCATCGCAGCAGAGGAGAATCTCAGTCGCAACCCGGTCAGCGAAGCGGAGCAAGCTACCTTTGAACAGCTTGGCCAGGCCGTGTTCGTTGAGAAGGATCCGATTGACCTGGCGATTGCTATTAAGGGCGTTCCGGGTCCGATTGATCCGGTGGTGGCAACCGAATCACCCACGCTTGAGGAAGGCATTGTGCAAACCTTCTGGGTGCTCAACCATGACACGCACGAGTGGACCCTGATCGAGGCTCGTTTGGAACGGGTAACCGAGCATGCATACCTGTGGTTCGACAAATCGCGTGAATTAGTAGATAAAAGCGTGTACGACAAGGCTGCTGAGGCGTTCGAAATGATGTATGAGCCGGATAGGGAAGTCTATGGGGCTGAGTGGAACCCGGGGATCGATGGCGATCCGCATGTCTATGTTCTGCACGCGAATGCCAAGGCACTGTGTAACGTCACCGAGGCGACGGCGCACCAGTGTGGATTGTTAGGGTATTTCTCTTCGTTAGATGAGCTGCCAGCAATAGTCGAGCCGCATTCCAATCAGCATGAGATGTTCGTCATGAATATGGATATGGGGGGTATCGGCGGTGAGAAATATCTGCTCACCCTGACGCACGAGTTCCGCCATATGATTGAGTTCAATTACGACCGGCACGACGACGATTGGGAGGTTGAAGGCACGGCAATGATGGCGGAGGATCTGTTGGGATTCGAGGGAATGCCATTCCAGTATGCGAACTCATACATCGAAACCGGCACTGACCTTCAGATGAATACTTGGTCAGTTGAAAATTCGATACCCCATTATGGTAAAGGTTATACCTTTGCCCGCTATATTTTCCATCGCCTGGGGCAGGAATTCTATTCAGCATGGGTGCAACATCCAGACCGTGGCTTCTTTGCCCTGGATTCTGTCTTGGCTCAGACCGGAACCCTGCTGACAGCCCATGACCTATGGCTCGATTTTGCTACTTCAGTTAGCTTGCTGGGCTTCAAGAATGTGCTGGAAGAGTACTCCTTTGGAGAAAGCTTCCAGGTGGGGATCCCAGGGAAGATAGCGATCAATTCGTTGCCTAAACAGGTCGAGGAGGAGGTTAGCCAGTACGCCTTCGATGTTTATAATATTCTAAGCAACCAGTCCGTGAAAGTGGAGTTCACTGGCACGATAAGAACACTGGTGTTGGAAAATCGCCTGCCAGCATCAGGGTCGCACTATTGGTGGTCAGGACGAGCCAACCAAAGCGACATGTCGTTGACCCGGGATGTGGATCTGAGTGGGGTAGAGAAGGCGACTCTGCAGTATTCAATCTATTACAAGTTGGAACGCGGGTACGACTTTGCTTATGTTTTAATCTCGTTAGACGATGGCAAGACCTGGCAGGCGCTGACGAGCGAGAATATGCAAGGCGATAAGCCCGAGGATAACCATGCTGATATAGCCCTCACCGATCGATTCTACACCGGAGTTGGTAAGGGTTGGGTAGAGGATAAGGTGGACCTCACACCTTATGCAGGGAAGAGGCTCCTGTTACGCTTCCAATATATTACCGATGAAGTCTTCACGGCATCCGGGATTGCCTTAGATAATGTTTCCATTCCAGAAATCGGATTTTACGATGATATCGAGACGAGTGGAGAGGGTTGGGAGGCGCAGGGCTTTAGTCGGGTAACCGCTTACATGCCTCAGCGATTCGATTTAGTCCTGATCACTTTTGACGCGGCCGGTGTGCCATCGATACAGCACATGGAGGTGGCTGAAGACAACTCTGCTGCTTTCGAGATCGCCCTGGCCAAGGACAGTGATCAAGCTTTATTGTTGGTAGCGGCATCTAATCCTGCGATCCTGACCCCAGCCAGTTATAGCCTGAGCTTTGGGCAATAGGTGAAAGCGACCCCGCCGGGAGGTCATTAAATCGCACCTCTCCATAATCTCTGAGCAAGCGGTATCCAGAGTGTGGCGCCCCATCTGATAATTCCGGATGGGGCGCCACTTTATGTAAATCTAAGGGCCAATAAGAGCGGGTATTTAACGGTCTATTTGGCCTTTTCAATGGAGATTAAGCCAATCAAGTTTAGGTTTTTTTGGGTGCACGCAAAGCAGCCAGTTGATGCTCTAATTCGGCACGCCTTTCAGCAGCGGCCTCCATGACGTCAGCCCGGATGTGATCGGCGCGCATCTTCATCTGCGATCTAATTGCTTCTCCTGAATCGGGAGTCAACAAGATGGCGACTGTAGCGCCAACCAGGCCGCCAATAAAAGCTCCTAACAGAAAGTTGAATGTGCGATTCATGAATATCTCCTCTCGGCGAATTTGCCAGTTTTGATTTGCCGGAATTATAATACTGAAATCAACCCTATGTTGCCCTTCTCAGGAATAAAATGATCGATCCAACCTTGCCCTTCATTGACCTGCATCGCCACCTGGATGGATCTATCCGGCTGGAGACAATCCTTGATCTCGGCCTCCAACATAACCTGCCGATGCCAGCGGGGGATGTCGAGGGATTGCGGCCATTTGTGCAGGTGAGCGAGCCCCAACCGGGGGTGATGGCATTCATTAAGAAGATCCAATGGATGGTGAGTGTTTTGGTAAATTATGATGCTTGCCGGCGTATTGCTTATGAAAACGTTGTGGATGCCCAACAAGAAGGTCTTGATTACGTCGAGCTGCGTTTTAGCCCATGGTTTATGGCCGAGCCGCATGGTTTGGAACCAGCCGGTGTGGTTGAGGCGGTCATAGATGGCATAGCGGCTGCGGTACACGATTCTGGCAT
>MGOK01000151.1:7786-11247 GCA_001795335.1 Chloroflexi bacterium RBG_19FT_COMBO_55_16 | reverse complement strand
CCCAGAGATCGCCCGGCGCGAGTTGAACGCTCTGCTCCGTTATCGGGACCACCTGGTAGCAATTGACCTGGCAGGGGATGAATCTAACTTTGTAGGAGAGTTATTTGTCGAGCACCTGCGCCGGGCGCGTCAGGTTGGCTGGAGGGTGACAGCCCACGCGGGAGAGGCGGCCGGTGCGGAGAGCGTGTGGCAGGCTATCCGTAAATTAAAGGCCACTCGCATCGGTCACGCCGTTCATGCGCCAGAAGACCCTGCGCTGATCGCGTATATGGCTGAGCACCGCATCGGTATTGAAGCGAATTTAACCAGCAATGTACAAACCAGCACTGTCACTGGTTATGCCAACCATCCACTAAAATATTTCCTCGAGCAGGGAGTATTGGCTACCATCAATACAGATGACCCTGGGATCAGCGGGATTGACCTGACGCATGAGTATGAGGTGGCTGCACCCGCTGCAGGATTGAGCCCGGAGCGAATCCACCAGGCACAGCGCAATGCCCTGGAGATCGCCTTTCTACCGGCAGCTGAAAAACAGGCCCTGGCGAAACGTAAAAGCACCGCACACAGACAATGAAAAGCGTTCTGGTAATTTCCATTGGAATGCCTCGCGCCGGATCTGGCTGGCATTACAACCTGATCCACGACCTGGTGCTCGCCAACGGTGGCAAAGATGCGCGCCGGATACGCAAGCAGTATCACTTGCAACGTTTTCTGACTGAAGTCAACTGCAATATCAGCACGCTCAATCCCATCCGCCTGCTGCCAGTTTTGACGCCTTCCCTGTTGGGAAATACATACGCGGTGAAAACCCACGCCGGGCCGACAGAGACCGCGCTGGCGTTGATCCGGCGCGGCCGGGTCATCCCAACGTATATTTATCGCGATCCGCGCGCCGCGCTGCTGTCGGCTCACGAATATGGGCAACGCGGCTTGGACAGAGGACGACCGAATGCTTTCTCGCAGCTGAACTCTCTTGACAAGGCGGTGGATTATATGCAGCTCTATGTGAGTATTTGGGAAGAGTGGATGGCCTGCGAGGGTGTGCTGGTAGTGCGTTACGAGGACCTGGTGGAGAATTATGATCTGGAGACCGAACGTCTGGTTGGATTCCTAGGTGCGACAGCGGGTGGTAAAGGGATGCAACCTATCCTGGAGAAATATCGGCCAGAACGCGGAGCTGCCAACCAGAAAGGCACCCATTTCAGCCGGGGTCAAGCCGAGCGATTTCGGAGCGTTTTCACAGCCGAGCAACTGGCTCGCTACACTAAGGTGTTTGCCTCTGCCCTAGAACGAATGGGTTATCTCCCCTAAATACCTTGCCAATTTAGGGATAATTGGAGATAATAGTTTCAAAGTATTCTCGCTTGGATCTTATTGAGACCAAGACGGGAAAACCTTAGAAAATTAATTTATCAATGTGCCAGGATCTGGCTGGACCGATTCAGCCGAGAAGGTATAATAATGTCCATCCAGGATCCCGGACCCTACCCCAAATTGAAGGAGGGTACCGTGTCTACAAATTCTCCCCCAATCTCTTCGACTCAGGTAGAGAGTCGAAAAAAATTCACTACTCGCGATTTTCGCCTCAAGAAGCTGCATGGTGAACCGATCAGCATGTTGACAGCTTACGATTATCCCACCGCGCAAATGATCGACAAGGCAGGGGTTGATGCGATCCTGGTTGGTGATTCGCTAGGTATGGTGGTACTGGGCTATGAGAATACACTGCCGGTTACGATGGCCGACATGCTTCACCATTGTTCAGCCGTGGCGCGTGGAGCGCGCTATGCCCTGCTGATCGGTGATATGCCATTTATGTCCTACCAGGTCTCTGCCAAGGATGCACTGCGTAATGCCGGGCGATTCTTGCAAGAGGCTGGGATGGACGCCGTCAAGCTGGAGGGAGGACGGGAGCGCGTCGATGGGATCCAGGCGATCGTGGGAGCTGGTATCCCGGTGATGGGTCACCTGGGTCTTACGCCGCAGAGCGTTCACCAGTTCGGTGGTTTCCGGGCGCAGGGAAAGACCGCCGCGGCTGCCAAACGATTGTTGGAAGATGCCTTGTTGTTGCAGGAGGCGGGTTGTTTCAGTGTCGTTTTGGAGTCAGTTCCTGCACGCCTGGCCGAGCTGGTCACGCAGCGCTTGGAGATCCCCACAATTGGAATCGGAGCTGGGGTAGGTTGTGATGGCCAGGTACTGGTCACATACGACTTGTTGGGGTTGTTCGATCGCTTTACCCCCAAGTTTGCCCGCCGGTACGCCAATCTACATGCTGAGATGGAGGCTGCGTTTAAAGCCTTTAAATCCGATGTCGAGTCTAGAGCCTTTCCAGGCCCCGAGCACTCCACTGGGATGGCGGAGGAGGAATGGGAGGCGTTGTTGGAAGGGATAGGGGAGAAGGGCATCGGGTAATTATGGAAATCTCTTCTACTCATATTCTCATTGTTGGGACCGGAGCGATGGCAAGCCTTTTTGCGGCCAGGCTGGCAGCCAGCGGAGTTCAGGTGAAAATGCTGGGTAGCTGGCAGCCAGGTTTGAAAGCGTTGAAGGAACGGGGGGTATGCCTGGTCGAATTCGACGGAAGTGAACATTATTATCCGGTCGAGGTGACCGATGATCCCAACACATGCCTGGGAATGCAATTGGCCTTGGTGCTGGTGAAGTCCTGGCAAACGCTGCGCGCCGCCCAGCAATTATCGATCTGCTTCGATTCGGAAGGGATAGCGCTCACCTTGCAGAACGGGCTGGATAACCACCAGGTACTGGCCGGAGTCCTCGGTATTGAACGGGCTGCGGTCGGGGTAACAACCGTTGGCGCTACGTTGTTAGAACCCGGGCGTGTCAAAATGGGTGGCAATGGTGTGATCGCATTGGGAGCACACAACCGCCTGAATCCGCTGGCTGACCGATTGAAAACAGCTGGCTTCACAGTCGAAATTGCGGCCGATACCGAGGCTATGGTGTGGGGGAAAATCGTGATCAACGCGGCAATTAATCCTTTGACCGCGCTCCTACAGGCGCCAAACGGAGAGCTGCTAACCAATCCGGCTGCGCGCGATTTAATGGGGCTGGCTGCCCTGGAAGTGGCGGCGGTCGCCACGGCGCGGGGAGTCAGCCTGCCCTTTGCAAACCCGGTAGAGGCAGTCGAGGCTGTCGCTCAACGTACAGCCGGAAATCTTTCTTCGATGTTGAGAGATGTACAACGCGGCGGACCTACGGAAATTGACGCCATTAACGGGGCTGTTGTCAGGGTCGGAGACCTGATCCAGGTCCCAACTCCAGTCAACCGGACCCTGTGGCAGCTGGTGAAAGCACTCGAGTCGACCCTGGCGCGCTGGCCATGGGTTGGTGCGGTTTCTCCCCCGGTGAGGATTGAACTCCCACAGGTCGAGCGCCAGGCAATGGTTAATCCACCATCCTGAGTACATTTTGCACCGTTCCAGGGAAAGTTGAATCTC
>MGOK01000151.1:6019-7695 GCA_001795335.1 Chloroflexi bacterium RBG_19FT_COMBO_55_16 | reverse complement strand
GGGCTATCTGCATGCTGGACATCTTTCCTTAGTGAGCCGGGCACGGGAGGAGTGCGCCAGCGTTGTAGCGTCCATCTTCGTCAATCCAACTCAATTTGGCCCACAGGAAGACCTGAAGGCCTATCCTCGCGATCTGCCCGGCGATCTGCACTTACTCGAGAAACAAGGGGTTGACCTGGTGTGGATGCCGACACCGGAGATCATGTACCCAGTTGGTTACCAGACCTGGGTTACGGTTGAAGAGGTTACGTTACCACTGGAAGGCGCTTTCCGGCCCGGGCATTTTCAAGGCGTGACCACCGTGGTAGCGAAGTTATTCAACGCCGTGCAACCGCAGAAAGCTTATTTCGGCCAAAAGGATGCCCAGCAGGCGGTGGTCATTTCCCAAATGGTAAAAGACTTGGATTTCCCACTTGAGATCGTGGTTTGTCCGATTGTGCGAGAACCGGATGGCCTGGCGATGTCCAGTCGCAATGTGTACCTGAGTCCAGCGGAACGCCAGGCAGCGCTCGTGCTTTACCATGCCTTGATGGCTGCTAAAAGCGCTTATGATGCTGGTGAACGAGGAGCGGATAAATTGCGGCAGATCCTATCGGACACGATCCAAGATGAGCCGCTGGCGAGGCTGCAATACGTTTCCTGCGCGGACCCCGTCAATCTGCAAGAGAGTCATGGCTCAATACAGCACGCTTTACTCTCAATGGCGGTTCTTGTTGGTCGAACGCGGCTGATCGATAATATTCTTCTGGGAGCGTAGACGATGCTGCTCACAATTGATATCGGCAATACCAACCTGACCCTGGGGCTTTATGAGGGCGAGACGCTTGGGGCGCGCTGGCGCCTGGCGACCGACCACGAACGTATGCCTGACGAGTATGGCTTACAAATTATCGGGTTACTCAACCATGCCGGCAGGAATCCGGTAGAACTGACAGGCACCTGCCTGGCTTCAGTCGTCCCTCCGCTCACCGGGAGATTGGTGCAAGCTTGTCGCCAGTACCTGAATCAAAATCCACTGGTTGTAGATGCTGGGGTGCGGACTGGCGTACGCATCCGTTACGAGGACCCACGGGCGGTGGGCGCAGATCGGATCGCTGACGCGGCGGCTGTTCAACGGCTATATAGTGGCCCCGCTTGTGTTGTGGATTTCGGCACGGCCACAACATTCGATGGCATATCTAAGGAAGGCGATTACCTGGGAGGCGCGATCGCTCCAGGGATCGGCATCGCTTCCGAGGCGCTTTTTCTACGCACAGCCAAGCTGCCTCGGGTAGACCTGCAACGTCCACCAGCAGCGATCGGCCGCAATACAGTGCACGCCATACAGTCCGGGTTGTTGTTTGGCTATGTAGCCTTGGTAGAGGGGATGGTCGATCGCTTTCGATTGGAACTCGGTCCGGAGATGAAAGTCATTGCGACAGGAGGCCTGGCTGAGATCGTCGCTGCCGAGACCCAGGTCATTCAATTCGTCGCGCCTTGGCTTACATTGGACGGTTTACGGATCATTTGGGGTCTCAATCGTTGAGTGGGGGTTTTTCAGGTTCAAAACCCGTATTCTATCCGGTATGGAAAACGGGTCGATAACGACAAATCGCTTATTCCGAATAGACGTTATAATAGAAATTAGCTGCTGAGCGGGATATTGTTTTTAATGAAGACTGAAATTTTGCGGGCTG
>MGOK01000151.1:1683-5974 GCA_001795335.1 Chloroflexi bacterium RBG_19FT_COMBO_55_16 | reverse complement strand
GCGGGTTAGTGGTATTTCCAACTGATACAGTCTATGGCTTGGCTGCCTTGCCTGATACTAAAGAGTGCATCGAACGGTTGTATACCGTCAAAGGACGGAACAGCACTCGGGCGATCGCCGTATTGATCGGGAATCCGGAAGAATTAGATCGAGTATCGATATCGTCTACTGAAACGGCGTTGCGTCTAGCGAAGCGGTTTTGGCCTGGTCCATTGACCCTGATCGTCCCACGGCACCCGAGCTTGCCGGATGCACTTTCTCCTCAGCCGACCATCGGGGTGCGTATGCCGGATCACCCGGTTGCCCTGGCCTTGTTGCGTATGACTGGCCCCCTGGCAGTCACCTCGGCCAACCTCTCTGGACAGGACAATGCGAATACAGCCCAAGAAGCGTTGGCGCAACTTAAGGGTCGTGTCCACCTGGTGATAGACGGCGGACGAACCCCGGGCGGAATTCCTTCCACAGTGGTGGATTGCACTACACCTGAACTTGTCATCCTGCGTAAAGGGCCGATCACTCTGGAGGAACTGCGGACTGCCTTGGATTAAAAATGCCCCTGATGCCTGTCAGGTTTCTCACCAACCCTTTATATTCCCTTCATGATCATTTCAGGTGAATGCGTATAATAAGAATTGCATTCTCCTCACTCAAAACCGCCCATGGGGAACTGGAGCCAACCCCAACGGGCGGTTTGGATTTTAACAGGAAATATCTTATGGATTTCAGGTACAACCTCGTCGTTCCTGAAATCCAAGAGCGGATTTAGAGTTCAGAAATTGGCCAATTAGGGAGGATGTCTATATCCAACGGATCGCGTTGTCCCTCGAGGAAGCGGTAGAAGCCGACTCCGGCGATCATAGCGGCGTTATCGGTGCACAAAGACAGAGGGGGAATATGAACCGGGAATTCTCTTTGGGCTAGAAAGGTATTGCGTAAGGGCTGGTTGGCGGAGACTCCCCCTGCGACTAGAATCTCTTTAGCCTGAAATTCCTTCGCCGCAGCCAGGGTTTTACCGACCAGGACATCTACTACAGCAGCTTGGAAGCTGGCTGCCAGGTCCTTGACCGGCAAAGGCAGCTGGCTCTCCTCCAGCCGGCGCACTTCGCGCAGGACGGCAGTCTTAATCCCACTGAAAGAGAAATTCCAGGTACCTTCTAACCAGGCGCGCGGGAAGCTAAAGGCGCGCGGGTTGCCATTCAGGGCTGCATTTTGAATAGAAGGGCCTCCTGGGTAAGACAAACCAAGCAATCGAGCAACCTTGTCGAATGCTTCGCCTGCAGCGTCGTCCAGGGTGCCGCCCAACCTGCGGTAGTCCAGGTGGGCGTTCATCAAAACTAACTCTGTGTGGCCGCCAGATACGATCAAAGCCACGAGAGGGAAGCGTGGCTCCGGAGGCGGATTCTGATCAGCCGGATATAACCAGGCAGAATAGATATGGGCTTCGAGATGATTCACACCGATCAAGGGCAATCCAGTGCCGAGAGCCAGGCCCTTGGCGGTGTTCATACCCACGACAAGCGAACCGGGTAAACCAGGTCCGCGGGTGATGGCGATCGCATCCAGTTCGTCCAGTGACAGATGGGCCTGCTGGAGGGCTTGCTCGAGGATCGGATAGATCGTGAGGATATGTTGGCGCGAAGCTACCTCGGGGAAAATGCCACCATATTGGGCATGCAGATCGACCTGGGAGGCCACTATACTGGATAGAATCATACGTCCCTGCTCGACGACCGCGGCGGCCGTCTCATCGCAAGAGGTTTCGATGCCTAAAACGCGGACGGGGGGAGCTGGAGAGCTGGGGAGCTGGGGAGATTGGCTCATGATCTAATTTGAATTTATTTACCCGTGGAAGTCATCAGGTCGCTTTCATCGGGAGCACCAAGTCTAACGGGTATTCTGCCAGGGTTTCGATCTGGCCATCCGGGCGAACCCAAACGGTGTTCTCCAAGCGTACGCCCAATCCACGTTCAGGATAATACAGCCCTGGTTCAACTGTTATCACCGAGCCGGGAACCAGACGCTCGTCTTCGGGGGCGAAGAAACTGAAACGTGGGTATTCGTGAATCTGGAGACCGAGACCATGCCCGAGGCCATGGACATAACCAATCTCTGTTTGTGGGTTTCCCTTGACTGTGGGATGTCCGCGGGTTTCGAATAGTTCACAGGTCCGGTTCTGGTAATCTCGACAAGGGGTATTGACTTTTAATTCGCCCATAATCTGGCGGAAAACTGCCAGGACGTCCTCATAAACAGATTGAACATCATCAGGAGCATAACCCAGGCACCAGGTGCGGGTAAAGTCATAATAATATCCCCCCCCAGCTTCGCAGGGAAAGATGTCGAAGATAATGGTCTGGCCCAAGCGGAGCAGGTCAGCCGGGTTGCCACTGCTATGCGGAACGCCTGCATCGCGACCAATTGAGAATATCGTGCCTTCGGGGTTTTCGGCACCCTGTTCAGCCAGCCATAGGTTGATACGGCTCTTGACATCCGCGATAGTCAGGGGGTTGCCATCAGATTTCAGCAAAACCTCATCCGTCACCTTGTGGGACGTCAGGAAGTCGGCGACATTCCCTACGACGCGGGTGGTGATCTTTCCCATCTTACGGATGCGCTCGACTTCTTCTTTCCCTTTGGTGGCCATAGCCTGGAGCAAGAGCGAGTCACCCACCTGGCCGACGATGGTCAGACCGGGAAGCGAGGATTCCAGGCCAGAAAAGATGGCGTAGGCGGTACCTGCGTCGATCTTACCGTAAATAGCCAGGCGAGCGGTGGTGAGGTCCAGATCGGCCAGCATCTTCTGGTAGCGCTGGATGGTGGCTTGTAAGAGATTACCATTATTATGTTTGAGCAGCTCATCGAGACGATAATCGCTCAAGCTCTTGGTAGGTAGTCCAGTTTTAGCGGCTTCGTCGCGTTCCATGGAATTATGAAAAAGCACGGGTTTGGAGCCACGCTTTTTTATCAAATCTGCGCTGGTGAGGTGAGCACCGCCAGTCAAATACACCATAGGTGGATTATGTTGTGCAGGACCGGTGACGAGGATCGCGTCCAGGTTGAGAGATTGCATCAGTTGGTCAAGGTCGGATATCATGGGGTCTCCAGGTCATTAATTGCGAATTTCAAGCCAATGAGCAATTGGTTTTCTTGTTCTGGCAAGACTGTACGCGGATCGAACACGATCAGGTCGTCTTGCAGGCGGGCGATGATGGGTGGGTTGAACTGCCTCAGACGATCCAACAACCGGTTAGGGCTGTCCACTCTGAGTGTCAGGACGCGGGAGGGGAGAGTTTCTCCTGGAAGGCTCCCTCCGCCAACCGTCGACTCGCCTGGGATGACTTCACCCAGGCCCAGGTTTTCGACCCAGCGCTGGGCGCGCGCCTGGAGCTGATCAAGCGGCTCAGCGATCATTCTCCAAACTGGGACTGCAGATAATGCTTCATCTTTCAAATATAAGAGCAGGGTAGCGGAAAGGGCAGCCAAACAAAGTTTATCGGCCCGAATAGCGCGGGCCAGGGGATGCTTCTTTAATTTAGCGACGAGCTCAGCGCGACCAAGGATAATGCCAGCCTGGGGGCCGCCGAGTAGTTTGTCGCCCGAAAAACAAACCAGGTCGGCGCCAGCAGCCAGGGATTCCTGCACCATGGGCTCATGCCCAAGGCCGAAGCGGGCAGTATCGAGCAGTGACCCCGACCCCAGATCGTCTACGATCGGGATGTCAGACGCGTGAGCCAGGTCTGCGATTTCACTTAAACTGGGTTCGCTGGTGAAGCCGATGATCTGGAAATTGGAGCGGTGGGCGCGCAGGAACAAGGCGATGGACTCTTCCTGGAGGGCTTGCTGGTAGTCAGTCAGGTGAACGCGATTAGTCGTACCAACCTCTACCAACCTGGCTCCAGACTGTTTCATCACATCCGGGACGCGAAAGCCACCGCCAATCTCTACCAGCTGGGAGCGGGCAATGGCCACCCCGCGCCGGCGGGCAAGGGCGGAAAGGATGAGCAACACTGCTGAAGCGTTATTGTTGACCACCAGGGAGGCTTCGGCGCCGGTTAGGCGCTTGAGCAGGTCTTCGGTGTGTACCGAGCGAGAACCACGCGTACCCATACCCAGATCGTATTCTAAATTACAATAACCGGCAGAAACTTCCTGGATGGCCTGCAGGGCGGAATGGCTGAGCGGAGCTCGCCCGAGGTTGGTGTGCAGGATGACGCCTGTAGCGTTGATTACTGCCTGCAGGGTTGAGCCCGTCCAGGCGGACAAACGAGAGCCGATGCCATCTAATAAGGTA
>MGOK01000151.1:0-1617 GCA_001795335.1 Chloroflexi bacterium RBG_19FT_COMBO_55_16 | reverse complement strand
AAGGCGGCGATCCAACTATTCACTAAAGGGGTTTTCAGAAGCTTGTCAACAGAAGGGAGTGAGCGAAGATTGGACATTACGTTATGGTTTCCATTGGCTGCGCTCACGCATGCGAAGGAGAGCCTCGATGAGCACTAACCCCAGGGCTAACAATAAAGCCAATGCCAGGGTGAGCACGCGGCCCAATTGCAGCCAGGCCAAAGTAGGGCCGTATATACCGACCCAGATCGCCTGGCGCAGGATCACTCCAGGGGTGGCTGCGGGGTGGGAGGGGAATCGCCGGTTGAGGAAAGCTGTGAATGGAAGAGAAGTACCGGTCAAGGCCATGACACCCAAGAAGAAGAATAACCAGCGCGGCCCAACGGTTGGAACGGTGTAATTTACAAGGTAGAATAAGCCTCCCCAGCCGAGAATGGCGAGAAGAAAGGCGGTAGGGAGGAAGGAAAAGACCGAAGGCGAAGATTGGTTTTTCATTGGTTGAGTAAATTATAACCGAGACCAACTAGAATGCCTTCTAAAAAACTGCAAATCCCAGGCGCTTCACGCTTGGGATTTGCAGTTTTATGGTTTGGCTCCCAATAATGGGAGGAATTTAGGTAGGATGCTTAAACCTCACGGAATTCACCTTCGACGACTTCGCCTTCATCCGTTGGGGGGGTAGGGCTGTGCCCATTACCGCCAGCTGGCGCCTGTTGGGCGTACAATTGTTGGCTAATGGCGTGGAAGGCATTCTGCAATTCTTCAGATAAACGGCGTATCCGGTCAGTATCATCGCCCTTGATCATTTCTCGCAATTCGCTAATCTTGCCTTCGATGTTGCTGCGCTCGGCGCTAGGGACTTTGTCGCCCAGGTCGTGCAGGGTTTTCTCAGTCTGGTAGGCCAAATTATCGGCCGTGTTGCGAGCTTCAACCAGATCCCGGCGCTTGCGATCTTCGCTCTCGTGTTCTCGCGCTGAGTGTACCATCTTCTCGACCTCACTTTTGCTCAGGTTGGTCGAAGCGGTGATGGTCACCTTCTGCTCTTTGGCGGTAGCCTTATCGCGCGCCGTCACATTCAAAATGCCGTTAGCGTCGATATCGAAGGTTACCTCGATCTGCGGGAGGCCGCGCGTTGCAGGTGGGATTCCTTCCAGGCGGAAGCGACCCAGGCTCATGTTATCTGGTGCCATTGGTCGTTCGCCCTGCAGCACATGGATGTCTACGGCCGTTTGGTTGTCTTCAGCAGTGGAAAAAACCTCCGATTTCTTGACCGGGATGGTGGTGTTGCGTTCAATTAATGTTGTCATAACGCTGCCCAATGTCTCCAACCCGAGTGAGAGAGGAGTCACGTCGAGCAGCAGTACATCTTTAACTTCGCCACCCAGGACACCCGCCTGGATAGAGGCGCCAACGGCGACAACCTCGTCCGGGTTAACCCCCTTGTGGGGTTCCTTGTTGGTCAAGGAGCGGACCAGTTCTTGCACCATGGGCATGCGGGTCGCACCACCTACCAGGACTACTTCTTCGATATCGGGGGCTTTCAAGTTGGCATCTTTCAAAGCGGCGTTGAAAGGGTTGCGCAGACGGGCGACCAGATCCTCGGTTAACTGCTCGAACTTGGCGCGGGTGAGCTTGGTC
>MGOK01000150.1:20894-22108 GCA_001795335.1 Chloroflexi bacterium RBG_19FT_COMBO_55_16 | reverse complement strand
GATGTCTCCGACGCCCATTTCCTTCAGGAATTTGTTCAGCGGGGCTAACTTGAGGCTGCTGCCCGGCGTGTGGTAGTGCATGGGGATGACGATCTCCGGCTCCAGCAGGCTGACCATCTCGGCGGCCTTGGCCGCATTCAGCCCGCCGCCCCCGCCGACCGGCACCAGCGCCACGTGAACCTCGCCCAGGGCCTCGATATCCGTCTGGCTGGGCACGCGCTGCAGGTCGCCCAGGTGCGCCACGGTGACTCCCTCGTAGTCGAACACATACAGGGTGTTGCGCAGTTCATTAGCATCGCGCTTATCTTTGCCATTGGTTTGCACGCCGGTGATGAACACGCCCCCGATCTCGAACTCGCCAGGGCCGGTAATAACGCGCGAGGTGCCTTTGACTGCCGATACATAGCTATGTCCCGGCGCAGCGTGGCTGACGGTGACGATCTCTGCTTTTAATTTGAGCGGCTCGTACCCGACTGCGGTGTGGTCATACGGGTCAGTGACCACCGTCGCCATGCCGCGCTCGCTGATGCGAAAGCACGATAGCCCGTGCCAGGTGATTTCCATGAGACCTCCGATAAGGGTTTCGAATTATGATTATACTGCATTGCGGAGGGGTGTTACGTGCTTCGTAGGCAAATAACTTTAATCTTTTCAGGCGCACGCCGCGCACGAAAGTATCCCCACGACGATGGGGGTCAGTTTGTCCGGCAGAAGCTTACAACCAGCGGATCGCCGGACGGTGCAGCTGGCGCCCCTTCCAGGTGGCGCGCCCGGTCAGGGTAAGCACCAGCGATCGCAGGCCGATCAGGATGAACAGGGACAGGCTGAGCGGGTAAAATAACACCAGGTAAGCGGGGATACGGAAGCGCCGGTAGGCGATCCGCCAGAGCAAGAGCGATTGCAGCGTGGCAATTGCGGCCAGGTTGGGCGGGAAATTGGCCAGTGGATTCCCCAGGTACCAGGAAAACAATGCGTAGGGGGGCTTCAGAAAGGCAACGCCGATCCACAGCCAGGCAGCCAGGTAGAACAATATGCGGTATTCGAAAAAAGCAAACACGTTCTTGCTGAACCCGTCGACCGCTTCCCAGAAGCCGCGGTACATGCGGCAGCTGACGTGCCCGGTGCCGTCGAGCAGAGTCCAGCGGTAGCCGTGGGCGATGATGCGCCGGCCCAGAGCCACGTCGTCCACCAGGTGCTCCCGCACGGAGGCGTAC
>MGOK01000150.1:20498-20807 GCA_001795335.1 Chloroflexi bacterium RBG_19FT_COMBO_55_16 | reverse complement strand
AGGATGCCCCAGCTGATCACCGGGACGATCAACTTCTCTCCCCAGGTGACAGCCTGTTCGTGAGGGAAGGCGGTCAGCAGGTCGGCGCGTTCCGCGATCAGCGCCGCCACGCTGTCGCGCAACATATGTGGCTGGTGAAGGGTGTCGGCGTCGGTGAACAGGAGCAGATCGCCGCTGGCGGCCTGCGCCAGCTGGTAGCAAGCCCAGTGCTTCCCCAGCCAGCCGAGAGGCAAGGGCTTGCCTTCCAGCAGGCTTAACCGGCTGTTCTGGCGGGCGAGTTTTAACAGCAGAGGCCCGGTCTCGTCCGTG
>MGOK01000150.1:16950-20450 GCA_001795335.1 Chloroflexi bacterium RBG_19FT_COMBO_55_16 | reverse complement strand
AGCAGAGATCGGAGGCAGGCCTCGATGCCGTCCGCTTCGTTGCGGGCTGGGACGAGGATCGAGACGCGCGGGTAGGTCAATGGCAGCGGATATTCATCAAAACGAGGGATCAGCCAGTAATTCGAAAGGGCAGTCAGCAGGCATAAGAAGAGGAAGATAATAACGATCAGGGGCAGCTGGTCTAGGATTATGGACAAGATCATCTCCTGGCAAATAGATTTGTCACCCAGGGGCGCAGCTGGAGCGGCTGGCGCAGCTCTTTGAGATGCTTCCAGGCTAACACCAGCAGATTAAAACTGGCGATCACGATCAGGTAAGCAGGGCTGTGTTGTACAAGGAAATAAAGCAGCAGTCCGGTCATGCCGGCAATGCCAGTCCAGGCGTGTTCCGTTTGCAGCACGAGCGCGCCCAAGGTAAATCCAGCGAAGACCAGCGGCGCTTCGACGCCGATCAAACCCAGCCAGACGCCGCCAGTGGCGGCGAGAGCTTTCCCGCCGTGGAATCCCAGGAAAGGGGTGAAGGCATGGCCTAATACCGGCGCAAGGGCTATGGGGACAAGCCCCCAATCGGCAACCCCATAGCGGCGCGCCAGAACGACCGGCAACAGGCCTTTGGCGATGTCCAGAAAGATAGCCACCAACCCAATGCGCCAGCCGCCGGCTTTCCAGGCGTTTGCTCCGCCGGGATTGCCATCGCCGTACTGGCGGACATCCGTTTTCAGCAGCAGCCGGCCTGACCAGTAAGAGAACGGTACACTCCCCAAGAGAAAGCCCAGCAAACTCCAAAGGAATAAGCTTTTCATCAAGATACCCTTCGCAGCCAATCAGGAGATACTTAGTCTATATAACAACCTTGCAGCGGAAAAGATACGGAGTTCACGATAAAGGGAACGCCAGGACTTATAATGGAGACATGGCCTCATTAGACCGCCTCGATCTGAATGAATATTGCCTCTCCAGTGGTCGAGTCGTGCAGACCGGGCCGGCTGCCTGGCGACTGGAGCTGCCGGCTGGCCCAGGCGGGAGTTACCGCCTGGCGCAGCTGGACGATTATCGCAGGCTGGCGCGGCGGGCTTTCCCCTGGCGGCCGCCGTTGAAGCTCTCGCTAAGGGCGCGCGCCTCGAGCGAGAGCATCCCCGGTACCTGGGGCTGCGGGTTGTGGAACGATCCGTTTGGCGTGGGGATTGCCCAGGGGGGCGGCTTACGCCTGCCAGCCTTACCAAACGCCGCCTGGTTCTTCTTCGCCTCGTCCCCCAATTACCTCTCGCTGCGCGATGACCTGCCAGGCCAGGGCGCGCTGGCAGCCACTTTCCGATCGCCGCGCTGGCCGTCCCCGCTGCTCCTTCTGGGGGCGCCGCTGCTACCCTTATCGCTCCTGCCCCCGGCGATGCGCTGGCTGCGCCGTTGGGCGCGGCGGATCGTGCGCCAGGATGCCGTCGACCTGCCTGTCGATCCAACAGAGTGGCATGACTATGACCTGGAATGGAGTATTGAGCAGGTCACTTTCCGCCTGGATGGTGAAATCCTCCTGGCGACCGAAGTCGTCCCGGCCGGGCCGTTGGGGCTGGTGCTGTGGGTCGATAACCAGTACGCTGCCTTACCCCCGGATGGCCGCCTGCGCTATGGCACCTTGTCCAATCCGCAACCAGCCTGGATCGAGATCGAAATTGCCGCTGCTTGACAAGGATGCCTGGCGCGTGTAAAATTACGCTGCGTTGGCGTAAGAACGGCGCACGTTAAGGCCGAGATAGCTCAGTTGGTAGAGCACGCGACTGAAAATCGCGGTGTCGCCAGTTCGATTCTGGCTCTCGGCACCTCTCGGCCTGACGGAGGGGCCGGTGTCGCAACCAGCGGATGGTTGCTTAAGCGGGTGTAGTTCAGTGGTAGAACGTCTCCTTGCCAAGGAGAAGGTCGTGGGTTCGAGTCCCATCGCCCGCTCTATGGATTGAAGATTGTGGATTGCTGATTGTGTGGTAACCAATCAGCATTCTTTTCTAAATCAACAAGCTATCCGGCGACGTGGCCAAGTGGCAAGGCAAGGGTCTGCAAAACCCTGATCACGGGTTCAAATCCCGTCGTCGCCTCTCAGGAGCGGGCTAATCACCCGCTCTGTTCCGTATAACTTCCCGGAAGTTTGGAAACTTCCTGGAAGTAAATCAAAGGATTGACGCTGCACTGAACAAGTTGTACAATATGTTCAGTAAGGAGCGTACAAGATGAGCGAAACGATTAATTTAGCTGAGGCGCGTAAGAAGTTGCCCGAGTTGACCGACCGCGCGGGTGCTGGCCACACTTACGTCGTGTCGCGTCGTGGAAGGGAGCTGGCTGTGCTGATCGGGATCGATGAATATCGGCGACTAAAGGCAATCGAGGAGCAGCAGCGACGAAAAGACTTCGACATCCTTTTAGCTCCTCCCCCTTCAGGCACACTGACCGAAGACGAAGCCAGGGATCTGGCAGTTCGGGCGGTACGTGAAGAACGCTCCCGGCGCACCCCATAAACGTCATGAAAGCAGTCATCGATACGAATGTTTATGTCTCGATACTGCTTTCCCCACGTGGTGCGGGAGCGTGGCTGATGGCGCTATGGAGCGAGCGCAAGTTTGAGATCATTATCTCCCCGGAGCTCTTCGCGGAGCTGGTTGAGGTGCTGAACAGGCATAATATTTCGCCCCACGTCGATGGACAGCGAAAGCTGGCTCTGTTTCGACGGCTACGCTTCGATGCGATCTGGACGGCCGGGACGGTGATCGCCAGCGGGGAATTACCCGACCCTGGCGATGATTTTCTGTTGACCGCTGCGTTGGAAGCAGAAGCTGAGTTCATCGTTACCTGGGACGCTCGCTTGCTTGAGCACGGGGGCAGCCGGGGAGTCCAAATCATTTCTCCAGATCAATTCATTTCTCTCATTGTCAGGATGAAATAATCGCATCAGGCAAGGGTCTTCCTAACCAAATTCCGCTTCGATCAGGCATACCGCTTTCTCAACCCCGTTTTCGGTGCGGATCCGCTCGCCGAGGGCTGAGGCTGAGGCACGCAACCCGGCATTGTCGCTTAGTTCTTTCAGAGCGGCGGCCAGCCGGCCGCGGTTCAGCTTCGGGCGGGGGATGAACGGCAGCCCAACCCCGAGTTGATCAACGCGTTGACCCCAATAGAATTGGTCGGCGATGTGGGGGATGACCAGCTGCGGCACCCCTGCCCGCAGACCAGCCGCGGTGGTGCCGAACCCGCCGTGGTGGACCACACCGGCGCAATGCGGCAATAGCCAGCTGTGTGGTAGGGACTCGGCGGCATAGACAGTTGCTGGCAAAGTCAGCTTCCTGATCCCATGCTCCCAACCTTGGACGATCGCTCGCACCCCGGCATGTTGGATCGCTTCCACAAACAGGCTAGCGTTCTCAAGCGCATCATCCTCCCCCAGGCTCATCGCTCCCAGGTTGATCAGCAACGGCGGCTCGCTTTTTTCGAGAAAGGACAGTAAGTCGGCTGGAGGCTGCCATG
>MGOK01000150.1:15332-16942 GCA_001795335.1 Chloroflexi bacterium RBG_19FT_COMBO_55_16 | reverse complement strand
AATGCGGTGCTGTTGATCCCAGTGTGGGTTGGGCGCGAAGACTAATGGACTGACCGGAACGAGATTCAGGCGTGTTGAAGTAAAGCCTTCCTTCCCGACAGGCGAAAGTCCTAATCGCTTGCGGATGCGGTTGAGCGGCTTGGTAGTGATCAGGGATATCAATCCATCTATAGCACCATAAATAATCCGCTTGAATAGCGGTCGCCTGGGATCATCCCAAGGGATTGCCCAGGGCATTAACGTTACACTCAGGTAGGGTAGACCTGATAGCTCGGCTTCGTTCTTACCCGCAGCTACCGCCGTGGGGACAACCACCAGGTCGGCTTTACGGCACAGAGCTAAGATATCGGCATGGGATCGCGCTAACATGTCGAAGCCGAAACGCATGCTTCGTACCAGTCCCACGAACACATTCCGAGAGCGATGGCGGATGGCAGCCACCTCCCGAGCCAGGTCGATGTCTGGACCAATCGGGGCAAACGTTATGCCGTGCGATTCGACCAGTGATCTCATAACGGGGTGAGAGGCCAGTGTGGGAACATGCCCGGCCTGGGTTAAACCCTGGGCAAGGGCGATGAAGGGCTGTACATCACCGCGCGAGCCGATGGTAGGGATCAGAATTTTCTTTTCAATCATTTAACACCAGCGTTACCGGGCAATGGTCGGAGCCGAGCACCTCGGTGTTTATGATGACGTCCTTTACCCGGCTGACAAAGCTTTGCGAGACCAGGAAATAATCCAGCCGCCAGCCAACATTGCGCGCCCGGGCGTTGAGGCGATAGGTCCACCAGGTGTACTGGACGCGCTCGGGGTAGAGCATGCGGTAAATATCCACAAAGCCATGCGCCAGGAAGTGGTCGATCCAGACGCGCTCTTCTGGCAGGAAGCCGGAGGTATTCTGGTTCTCCTTCGGGTGGCGCAGGTCGATCTCCCGGTGGGCGGTGTTGAAATCACCGCATAAGATGATTCCCTCCCCCTGGGCATGCAGCGCGTCACACAGCGCCAGCAGGCGGGCGTAGAAGTCCAGCTTGTAGGGCACGCGTGCGTGGTCGTGCTGCCCGTTGGGGAAATAGATGTTGAAGAGCAGGAAGTCTAGGTAGCGGCTGGCGATCAGCCGTCCTTCAGCATCGAACTCGGGCGCGCCCAGCCCCAGGCGGGTTTCCAGTGGCGGGGTGCGCGCCAGCGTGGCAACGCCGCTGTAGCCGGGACGGGCGGCAGGGTTCCAGGCAATTTGAGCAAAGGCCTTTTCAAGCTGTTGGAGATGGGCATCCTCGAGCTGCTCGGGCCGGGCCTTGATCTCTTGCAAGCAGAGCACGTCGGGAGCATAATCCTGGACCCACGCTAACAGTCCTTTGCCCAGGGCGGCGCGCAGGCCATTCACGTTCCAGGTGGTGAGTTTCATATGATTGATTTTAACATATACAGAAATACAACCACTATGCGGGCTTAGTTAGAGATCAGATCTGTTTGCACAGCTGAAATCTAAGCCCTGGTTGCTTTATAATCTCACTATCCGGCGAACCAGTCGCTCATTTTTACGCTCGAATAGAGATGAAGGCTGACGAGACTCTGAACATCCTGGCCCTGATCCCGGCCTATAACGAAGCCCG
>MGOK01000150.1:1919-15270 GCA_001795335.1 Chloroflexi bacterium RBG_19FT_COMBO_55_16 | reverse complement strand
TGCCGCCGTAGCTACTCTAAGCGGAGCGACGGTGCTGAGTCAGAGACCCAACCAGGGAAAGGGCGTGGCGCTCAAGACCGGTTTTCTCAAGGCCATCGCCGAGGGCTATGCCGCTGTGCTCACCCTGGATGCCGACGGGCAGCACGACCCGGCCGAGATCCCGAAATTTCTCCAGGCATACCAGGAGCAGGAGGTTGACTTGATCATCGGGGCGCGTGACTTCAGCCAGATCCCACCCGTGCGTCGGGTGGCCAATACTTTGGGGCGTTGGAGCTTCTCCTGGGCGGTGGGTCGGCCGGTCCAGGATAACCAGTCGGGTTACCGCCTGATCAGCCGCCGGTTGATGGAAGCCATGCTGGCCAGCCAGGAGCATGGTTTTCAGTTTGAAGTTGAGATGATCGTGGTCTGTGTTCAAAAAGGCTACGCGCTGGATTGGGTGCCCATCCGCACCATCTATGCCGGTGAGAGCAGCCATATCCAGCCTCTGCAGCACGTGGTCGAATTCACGCGCATGGTGCTGCAAACTCGCAAACGGATTAAGGGGTAGAAGCCAGCAGCGCCTGAAGCTGATAAATGGATGCCTACCAGTCGCTAATAATTTGCAGGTAATGTCAGGAGAGAAATCTTTGCCGGTAGTACAGCACCGCCAGCAGCAGCACAAACTGGATGATCGCTGAAATGATCGTAGAGAACTGGTAGTAGTAAAACATCAACAGGTTGACCATGGTGAGGTACACGAGCAAGGCGAAGTAGCTGGACCTTAACGCTTGCCGTTCACGTCCTGTCACCAGCAGCACCGCTCCAGTCATTAAAAACAGGCCGAAGAGGCCTTGAATTACCTGGAGCAAAAAAAACCAATAGACAAAGGCGAAAGTGGGATTTTTTACAGACTCGATCAGGAACATGAACGTGGAGCCGATTGAACCTGGCTCAAGGCTAGAGGCGATTAATCGGCCAGGGATGACGACTGAAGCCAACCCCATGGCGCCCAGACCAAGCGCAAGGAGGGCTCGGAAACGCGCCCGATCCAGATAGCGCGCTTCCAAAGCGAGCAGCTTCGCCTGCAAACGCTTTAAATAATCTGGCGGGGGAGGGGCGATATAGATCTGCTCTCCTTTCACGTAGTCGAGCAACTTTGCCCCCAGACTGGCCAGTTCGGGATGATCTTTCTGTGCAACAACATAGCACAGGCGCGCCTCGAGCTCCGCCCTTTCACGCGCATCCAGGTCATGGTCGAGTACATCTTCCATCATCTCCAGGGCTGCGTAGAGTTCAGCGCGTGGATGGCGGGATAGGGGGCGGTTAATCTGTAAGTACACCAGTACACAGATCAGAAAGAAGGCGTAAACGATCGGCGCGGCGGGTGGGTATAAGTAGTCATTGCTTTGGGTGATGAACTTGCCCCCCTCGTCGATAAACAGGCCTACGCCTACCCCAGCCAGGACCGCCTCTACCCAATACACCCATCGGTTGGCAAAGATCAGCGGCAGCAGGGCGGCGATGAACAACAACAGGCCACCCCACAACATGTGCGCAATATGCAGTGTACCGCTTCCCAGCTGCGGATAGCCGGTCAATTCTAAAATCAACCGGGTGAGCGAAACCGAAAGGGCAAAGCTGAGCAGGGTGAGCAGCAGGTAATCGTCCGCTTTTGGCCGTCTGACGGGCCGGCGCACGGCGTGATAATAGCGGTTCATCGTCGCCCATTATATCTGACATTACCATACGCCTGGCAATAACCTGTATCTCACCAGCCTGGTATATTCAGCTATTCATTGTTCTTACCAGCAGAATTTGCTTCCATTTGACTTTGCCTGTTCTGGACTCCCGGCAGGTAGGTCTGAAAAATTTGGGTATCGACCACCCGCAAGGTCAGGGTAATGATATGCGGCGAACTTGCCGTGCCAGCCGGATTCACCACCGTGATGGTGATTGTGCTAGTATAGATATTGGGCTTATCCCGATCGAAGTCCGTGGGGGTGATGGTGATCGATTCAGGTGTAGTTCCCTGGAGCGGTTCGACGGTGAAGAAAGTCCCCTGGGCGGTGACTTCCCAGCTCAGCGGGTCTTCGTTGCCGACGTTGAGCGGCGTCACTTGTTGGGATGCGGGGAGCAGTTCCTGGTCAGGGATGCTGTAGGTGAACGCCAGGCTGTCAGGTAAGTTCCCAAGTCCAGGGGGGCTGCCGGCGCTGGCCAGGTAGATCGTGTCGCTGCTGGCGACTGTCTGGCTCCCGGCGCGCAGTTCAGCGGAGACGGCGTGCTCGCCGATCCCAGCGCTGAGCTGCCAGTCGAGATTAGCCTGGAAGGGTCTCCAGGCGCTCCAGTCGCCAGCCTCATTGCGCAGGCGCATCTCTTGCCACAGGTCTTCACCGTATATATACACCGAGACAGAGCGCGAATCTGTGGTGGTGGCTTCCCGGTTGATGACCAGGGGATAGACCTCGCTGCGGGCGCCGAAATCCTGAATCCAATAGTGGTAAAAGTCACCGCTCCCGGCGAAATAGCCAACTCCGATCTCGCGGCTGTAGTCGTTGAGAATATTGTCCCTGTGGCCTTGGCTGTCCATCCACCCGGCCATTACCGCCTCGGGGGTCTCGTAGCCAGCGCCGGCATTCTCTGCATTTGCCCCTGAGTAATAGGTTGCAATTCTTTCCCAGGTGTTACAGACATAAACCAGTTCCCCGGCCACGCGATCGTAGGTGTCGTGGTCAAAGTAGTTGTCTTGTCCCATGTCTGTCGTTTGATAGCGGGCGGCCTGGTCCAGGGATTCCGTTCGCTTGAGGGGCGGCAGATCAATTTCAGCGCGGGCCTGGTTCACCAGGTCGACCACGCGTTGTTCGTATTCGGCGTTGATGATGGGGGCGATGATGTCGCCGCACCCGGAGTAAGCTGGGGAGTGCGCCTTGAGTTGGGTAGATAGCCAAAGGTCTGGATCGGCTTGGGGCGTAGACACCATCCCCCTGGCTGATCCAGGCTGGCCACCCAAGGGAAAGAGGAGCAAGAAGAAAATTAGGCTGGCGGCAAAGCAAAAGTTCTTCATCTTATTGAATTGATCTTACATCGATGGAATTAATACATATATTCAGTATGCACAATTCCTCCCCTTTCCAACAATGGGAAAAAAGTACCCTTATCTTTGTGCGATAGCTTTCTTCGCTAATCTGTCCACGCGCTGGTTGTGACGATCGCCAGCATGACCGCGCACCCAGTGCCATTCGATGGTATGGGGTTGGATAGCGGCGTCCAGGGCTTGCCACAGGTCAACGTTCGCCAAGACGCCTCCCTTGCGCCGCCAGCCCCGCGCCCGCCAGCGCGGCAGCCACTCGGTGATGCCGCGCTGCACGTATTCCGAATCGGTGTAGAAATCGACCTGGCAGGGCTGTTTCAAGGCCGCAAACCCCTGGATCGCAGCGGTCAGCTCCATACGGTTGTTGGTTGTCTCGGGGTCGGAGCCGGAGAGCACCTTCTCGTGCTTTCCATGCCGCAACAGGGCAGCCCAGCCGCCTGGCCCGGGGTTCCCGTCGCACGCGCCGTCGCTATAGATAGTCACGCGGGGGAGTTCGGTCATGAGGGTCCTGGCTTACTCGCCACTCCGAGCGTGTAGCTCGGCGGCTGTCTCGTCCATCAGCTCCAGGGTGGCTGGAATGCGATCGGCGGTGAAGTAATAGCGGAAGACCTGGGTGCCGACTTCGCTCACCACCCAGCGCACCACGCTCCAGGAGGCGTAGCCTGGCTCGCTCTGGGCAAAGGGTAAGAGCTCCAGGGCAGCCGACCATTGGGGGTGTTCAGCGGCGTATTCTCCTAAGTGATCCAGCGTGGAAGAACGAATGGGGTACGTTCCGCTGGCGGCAATAAACCTGGCTTGATTTTCTGGGGAAGTTAGCCATTTGACCACCAGCCAGGCGGCCAATTTTTCCTCCACCGTCGCCTCAAATAAGACGAACGAAGGCCCGTAGACATCGATGACAGGTTGTTTCTCAGGCGAGGGAAACGCGAGCACGGTCCACTGGTCAGCATTGCCAGCGCGTTCAAAAGCCGTTGTTTGGAAGGAGAGATCGGCCAGCGAACCGGTGACAAATAATGCCCGGCGTGCAGCAAACTCCTCATCCGGATAGTCATCCGCTGACTGCCAGGCGCAACCGGCATCGTACAGTTCTTTCAAGTAGGTCAGGGCTGCTTCCGTTTGGGGCGTGTTAAAGCGGTAACCAGCACCCAGTGGGTCGATCACCTCTCCCCCAAAGGCGTAAATCCAGCTTAATACAGCAGACGGTGTCGTGCTCACGACCCAGCCACCCGTGCCGTCATTCTGCGGGTCAGCGTCAGTTTTATTAGCCTGGGCTGCGGAGCAGGCCTGCTCCTTAAACTCATCGGGTGAGCCTGGCGGCGCATCGAAACCCAGTTCACTGGCCCAGGTGAGGTTGTAGTAGATCAGCTGCGCCGAGCGCTGGGCGGGGAAGCTGGTTCGTTTACCATCGATGACCTCTTGCCCCCAGAAAGTGGGGTTGAAGTCGGCCTGCTCTGCGGGGGTTAACCCCCATTGAGGGTCATTTACATAAGGCTCCAGATCAGCCACGAGTCCCGGGTTGGCATCCCAATCCTGGATCTGGTAGTTGTAAGCCACTGCCAGGCTGGGGAGATCGCCGGTTAGAATCGCGTTGTCGATTTTGTCGTAGAGATCGTTGTAGTTGTCCTGATAGGCGCTCTCGACGACGATGCCGTACTCGTTTTCGGCGTTGAAGGCCTCGACCAGGGACTGGATGGCTTCCCCGGCTGGGCCAGACCAGGCGTGCCAGAAGGTCACCTTCACACCGCCCAGCGTCTCCGTATCTATCTCGATCACGGGGACCGGAGTCGGCGTGGCGGTGGCCTGGCTTACAGGGGGTGGAAAATTTGTCACGGCCGGGGTGCGGGTGGGAACCGAGCCTTGGGTTCCGGGAGCCGGTGTAACAGGAGGCGTCCCCTCACAGGCAACCAGGGCTAGAACCAGCATAAAGGCAACGTTAAGCAAAAGGGATCGCATTTCTGGAGTAAACTTCGAATTTGCGGTAAGATTGGCGCGCCGATCCTGGTGACGCCAGCGAATGTCTTGCCATTATATCAAACCCTCCTTGAACCACGCCGGAGCAAACCCAATGCCTGACCTGACTGCAGATCATTTGCCGCATTTACAGACTTACCGCCTGCCAGGCCTAGACCTGGGAGAAGGGTTCCTTTACCCGGATTACACCGGGCAGTCCGTGGTTAATATCCCGGCCAGCATCTGCCGCTGGCTGGGGGTACCAGAGATGGGGGCCACACCATTGCTTACAGAGCTCACCGTTGGGATCGGAGATGAGGTGCGGCATGTCCTGCTGGTGTTGATGGATGCCTTGTCACTGCACAGGCTGAAGCGCTGGGTTGCCAATGGAACCACCCCTGTGTGGGGTAAGTTGGCCGAGGATGGGCTACTGGTTCCGTTGACCTCGATCATGCCCAGCACCACCTCCGCTGCCCTAACCAGCCTGTGGACGGGGCGCAGCGCAGCCGAGCACGGTATCGCTGGCTATGAGCTGTGGCTGAAAGAATACGGCGTGGTAGCGAACACGATCTTACACGCCCCGATCAGCTTCCAGGGTGACGTCGGCAGCCTGAAACGCGCTGGATTCACCCCAGAGACTTTTATGAAACTGCAGACCCTTGATACTCACCTGGCGAGCTATGGGGTCCAGACCTATGCCTTCCAACACCAAAGCATCGGCCGTTCGGGCCTCTCCCAGATGTTGTTTCGGAAGGCGGAGGTAAGCACCTTCAACACCCCTGCCGACCTGTGGGTCAACCTGCGCAAGACTTTTGAAAGCCACACGCACGAGCGGAATTACTTTTGGGTCTACTGGGGAGAGGTAGACCATTTCTCTCACCTGTATGGCCCGGACGATGAACGCACGGTTGAGGAGTTTGTTAGTTTTACCGCCGCTTTCGAACGGCTATTCCTGGAACGCCTGAACGGTGCGGGGCGGGCGGACACCTTGTTCATCCTGGTCGCTGACCACGGGCAGATTGCCACTCAACCCGACCCACACTACGACCTGCGCAACCATCCCAGCCTGGTGCGTCGCCTGCATATCCTGCCGACCGGCGAAAACCGCCTGATGTACCTCTACCTGCGCCCCGGGCAGGGCGAGGCGGTGCGCGAGTATATTGAGCGGACATGGCCGAATCAGTTTGTGTTCCTGGACCCGGCTTTCGCCGTTAGCGCCGGGTTGTTAGGGCCAGGGAAGCCCCACCCTCGGCTGCACGACCGCCTGGGTGACCTGCTAGTGCTGGCACGGGGGAACGCTTATATGTGGTGGGCGAACAAAGACGATCACTTATATGGCCGCCACGGCGGCCTGTCCCCCGACGAGATGTTAGTGCCGTTTCTGGCAGTCCGGTTGGGATAATCTTACGGCAAGAAGTCCCAGGGGTTGACCTTACCGTAACTGTCGTGCAGCATTTCGAAGTGGATGTGGGGGCCGCTGGACTTGCCAGTACTGCCAATCGTTCCAATTGGCGTGCCCTGGAAAACGCCCTGTCCACAGACCACGCCGACTACGTCCATGTGGGCGTAAGCAGTTTGCCAGCCATTGCCATGGTCAATGACCACCATGTTGCCGTAGCCAAAGTTGTTCCAACCGGCGTAAACCACCACTCCATTGTCCGAAGCCCACATCGCTTCACCTAGATCCCCGTCGATGTCGATCCCGAAATGGTTGGTCGATGGCGAATAATCGTAACCAGAGAGGAAATGGGCGGCGCTGGGCCAGATGAAAGCACCGCTGCCGACTGGACCATCCATGATTGTGCCGCAAGCCCCTGGACCGATGAATTTAGCAACCCCTGGGTTGTCGCGCGTGATGCGCGGGGCGCTCCAGGTGACATACTGGCGTGAGCCGCCCGGCACGACCAGGAATGTCCCGGGGTCGATTTTTGGATTGGAAAAGTTGCCGACCGTCTCGGGGGTGAGGTGGTTGCCTGGCCAATTAATGATGTCTTCTGGCATGACGTTGTAGCCCTTGGCGACGCCGTTGAACCCTTCTCCAGCTGACCATTTGTGATAGGTGCCATCCACTGGCAAGATGTTTAACTCCTGTCCAGCGGTGAGCGCGTGCGGGTTGTCGGCCAGGACATCGTAATTCCCCCACAGGATGGTTTCAGGTTTAAGTCCAAATTTTTCGGCAATCCCGAAGACGGTGTCGCCCTTCTGTACTTCGTAGGTGATCACTTCGGTGCGAGGGCGAGTTGGGATGGTAGTGTGGACCAGGATCAGGCGGGGAATCCCGGAGAGGTAAGTGTCTCCAGTCAATACCAATGGGGGCAATTCAGGAGGCGCCGTGGTGGGCGTGGAGGTAGGCAGGGCAGCTGCCAGGACAGCCTGACCCGGGACATTGTTGGTTTGGGTATGCAAATAAAACTCGCGCATCAGCCAGACAACGAGCAGCACCGCAGCGATCGAAAGCAAGTGGGTGCCAATGCGTAGCGCAGAATCGGCCAGACCTAGGTGGGAGAGTCTTTCCAAAAGGAATAAAACACGGCTCTCACCAGCTGGTTCTGTCACTGTATCTGTTGCCGAGGCCGCTATGGGATCGCCGATAGAATTATTCCGAGTTTGCTCTCCGGTTGTGCTGGAGGGCCCCTCGGGGAGCTGGTCAGCTTGCATACTGGGTGTCTCCGGGTTGCATAATAACACTGCCCGTGGGATTCGTCAACCGGTCATCAAGGGGCGGACAGGCTGTCAAGCGCCTGTTGGGCGGCCGCCTTGGGGTCAGTTTGCTCTTTCAAAACTTCGACGGTGGCTTTTTGCAGGGCTGGACCGATCACAGCCAGCACGTCGTTGGCGGGTAAAATCTGTGCGGAGGGGACGATCAGATTAACCAGGCTGCGCAAGGTGGTGTTCGACCAACCAGCCAGCGCGGAAGCGCGGGGGGGCAGGTAACCAGCTGTAGTAGTCCAACGGGCGAGAAAATCCCCGCTGGTGAGAAATTCAGCCAGCGCGACGCCCAAAGCCTGGCGTTCGCTCTGCGGGGTGGAAAGCGCCCACACCCACCCGTCCACCAATGTAAATGTTTCGCCAGCCAAGGTGGGGATGGCGGTTGCCGAGGTATCTCCAGGTAGCTCCCCCAGGTAACGCGAAGTCCAGGTGACGATCATGTTGGATTGGTTCTCGGTATAAGCTTCCCAGGCCTGGTCGTCGGTTGCAAATTGAGTGAGCCAGAAAGGCATCAGACCAGTCGTCTCAGCCTCCAGATAGAAGGTGAGCACTTCCTGTAAAGCGTTTGAATCCAGCACCGGGCGACCTTCGGCGTCCTGGATGGATGCGCCGGTGGCTAGGTATTGCGCCAGGGTGAACAGCGCCTGTTCGTTCGCTGCGGGGAAGACCATTGGTTGGCTGAGAGTCAAGGCCGTTGGCCAATCTTTGGGCGGCGATTCGACGTCGACCGGGCGGTAGAGCAAGACCAGGCTATCGCCGGCGAATGGCAGGCCGAAGGTGCTGTTCTGAAGGCGGGCAAGCTGTTGAGCGTAGGCGAACCAATCGTCTTCGTTCAGAGTGGTGGCCAACCTATCGACAGGATGCAAGAGGCCTTTGAGGGCCGCGGTTTCTAACAGGGCGCGGGGCAGCAGGATCAAGTCAGGCATAGCCAGAGGCGCGGCGGCGTTGGCGGCGCTCAAGGAATCGAGCAGGCCGCCTGGGCCAGTCAAGGCCTTCACCCGCGCCTCGATCCGCACGCCGCGATGTAGCCCAGAGAATTCGACGAGACGCGCCTGAAGCAGATCGCCACCAGGGGATCCATCCGCCGGATCGAACTGTGGGGGCAGCCAGATCCGTAAAGTAGTTGGCCTATCCGGGGAACGTGTTGTCTCCACCGTTGGCAGGGCCGTGAGCGTTGCTTCGCTTTCAGGCGTTGGCGAGGCTTCTGGTGCTAGAGTTTCCGCTGGTACCAGCGATCCAGTGCATGCGGAACAGATCAAGGAAAGAAGGAGCAGTACCAGGAGGTATGGTTTCATCGGTCGCTCTGTCTCGCCGCAGAACGAATAAATTCGTTACTGCGAATTGTTAAAACCTTCGTTGATTGTGCATTAATTGAAGTGCACTGGCTGGCTGACCAGCGCCAGGAGCAGGCGTACGGCGTTTTGCACGTCATTGTAATCGACCATTTCCGAAGGGGCGTGAATATAACGGCAGGGGATGGAGACACAGCCAACCGGTACACCGGCGCGGGTCAGTTGAATGGCGCGGGCATCCGTCGTCCCGGTCTCCAGGACTTCGATCTGGTAGGGGATCTGGGCTTTATCGGCTGTGTGTACCATCCAGTCTACTATGCGCGGATCGGAGAGCATGCCACCATCGCGCACCTTTATTGCCGGACCTTTGCCTAGCGCTACGCTCATTTTTAGTCCCTTGGGGGTGTCACCGGAACCGGTGACGTCCACGGCGATGCCGATATCCGGGTCCAGACCGAAGGCTGCAGTTGTGGCGCCACGTAGGCCAACCTCTTCCTGCACGCTGAAGACGAAGAAGACCTGGTTGGGGCTGGTGCCCATCTGCCGCAGGGTTTCGACCAGCACGGCTACCCCAATGCGGTCATCCATCGCTTTTGAGACCAGGCGCATCCCGAAGTCGGCGAAAGGGCGATCAAAGGTAGCCATATCGCCGACGCGCACCGGACACTCGGCGCGATTGGCTGCGCCGACATCGATAAACATCTGCTCGAAGGTGGGCATCTTGTTTTGATCCTCCAGTTGCTCGAGACCGATCACCCCTGGGGTACCGTTGAAAAAGCATACACGCCCGCCGCTGCAGTACTTGCGCTGGACGCCACCAATGGTCGTAAAACGTACAAAACCGTTCTCGTCCACGTGGGTAGCGATCAGGCCAATCTCGTCCATGTGGGCGGCGAGCATGACTTTCTGACCGCCGGGATTGAGCTGGCCGCGGGTGACGATCAGATTCCCCAGGGCGTCGACGTGAACCTGGTCAGCGTATGCTTCGACCTCCGCCCGAATGACAGCGCGAATTTGGGATTCATAACCGGAGGGCCCGGTGGTTTCGACGAGCTTTTG
Source organism: Chloroflexi bacterium RBG_19FT_COMBO_55_16 (assembly GCA_001795335.1). Next base: position 5,193 of record MGOK01000150.1, on the reverse strand, counting down.
GATCAATGATTTCATGGAGGCTCCATCTGTGAATTAGAAATTGTAAGATATCATCTAGCGGTCAGCGGTCAGTTGAAAGGATGTCTGGCGTCATCCGGGAAAGGCCGGCGTGCAGCAAAGCGAAAGTATTTTGCCAATCAGAAAGGCGGGCCAAGCCGGCGGCGGTATGGGCGTAGCGCTCGGGTACGGAGACCGAAATGCTGGGGATGCCCTCTCTGGAAAGATGGATAGCGCCTGCATCGGTACCGCCGCTTCCCGGCTGACGGAACTGGTAGGGAATTTTAAAGGCCTCCGCGGTTTCCACCAGGTGGCGCACCAGGCGCGGGTCGCTCAATGTCCCGCCATCGGCGATGTAGATCGCCGGGCCGCCGTCCAAACGCGTCCTGTATTGGGTATTTTCCAGGGGCTGGCCAGCACTCTCCTCCCAACTGGGCAGGTCTAAAGCGGGGGTGGCGTCGATGGCGATCGCCAGGTGCGGCTGGAAGGTAAAGCCAGCCACGCGTGCCCCTCGCAAGCCGACCTCTTCCTGGACGGTGAAGGCAGCCAGTAAGTCCAGATTCGGTGGTGCGAGCTTGACCAGCTCGATCAGGGTGGCCACGCCCAAGCGGTCATCGAGGGCTTTGCCTCTCAGACTTGGGCCGAGGCGAGCGAAAGTGGTGGCGAACACTGCCCGGTCGCCAACCTTGACTTTGGAGTCACCCCCCAATCCAATGTCGATGCGCAGCGAGTCCAATGAGATGGTATGCTTGCGCTCGTCGGGGGTGGTCAGGTGGATCGGCTTGGCTCCGATCACTCCAGGAACGTGTTCACGGCCGACCCAGACTTGCTTGCCAACCAACTGGCGTTCGTCCAGTCCACCGACGGTCTCAAAGCGGAAGATGCCGTCTCCCTCATCCGACGTGATCATAAACCCCACTTCGTCCATGTGGGCGGCCAGCAACACCTGCAACCGCTTCTGGGTATCACCGTTACCTGCTTGCCCAAGACAGGTCACCAGGACGTTACCCAATGCGTCGATTTTCACCTGTTTGGCATGGGGGCGGACTTGCTCCAGTACGATGGCGCGCACCTCCCCCTCGTCACCCGAGACAGCACAGGCATTGCACAGGCGTTCCAATAGTCTAATTTGCGCCGGGCCAATGCGAGGTCGGGTCGTTTTCGGATCGGTCCTGGTGGTCATCATTTTTCATCCCAAGTCAATTTATCCATGAAGTCGACTCCCAGCTGGGCGATGAACTCGGCGAGTAGATGGCCAGCGCGGGTGATGTCCTTCAACGCTACCACTTCCACCGGCGTGTGCATATAACGCAGCGGGATGCTGATCACCATAGTTGGGATGCCTTCCGCAGCCACCTGCAAGGTGATGGCGTCTGTACCGGAGTGGAGCGGCATGACCTCTACTGCGTTGGGGATCTCTAGCTGGTCAGCTAGCTCTTTAAAGGCTCGGTGCAGGCCGGGGTGGATGTTAGGGCCCCAGCCGAGCGTCGGACCCTTACCCAGCGGGAAGGTCTTGTAATCCGGGGTGTTCGGTCCTCGGCCCCAGGTCACGTCGATCGCCACAGCTAATTGTGGACGCAACTGGAAGGCAGAGGTCTTCGCCCCGCCCAGAGTCTCTTCTTCCTGGGCAGTGGCGACCACCCACACGTCCCAGGCATGGGCGCGACCCTTTAATTCCTGCAAGCATTGTGTGACCGCCGCGACAGAAGCCCGGTTATCCAGAGAGTGGCCGGCTAAAGTCTCACCCCTTAATTCCAGCGGTTGCTGGGCGAAGGAGATCAAATCGCCAACACGTACCAAATCTTGCATTTGATTGGGATGCAGGCCGGTATCTACCAGCAGATAGTTAATCGTCACTGCGCCTTTGCGTCCTTCGGGGGGCAGCAGATGGGCCGGGGGCAGGACTATGATCCCAGGCAGGTCTTCCCGCCCGTGGACGGTAACCAGCTGACCAGGCAAGACGCGCCCGTCCACCCCCCCCACTTCGGTCACGCGCAGGAAGCCCTCCACCAGTCCAGTAACCATCAGACCAATAGCATCCATGTGTGCGGCCAGGAGGATGCTCGGGCGCGGTTCCGGCGCAGTGCCGCGTTTCAGCGCGTGCAGGCTGCCCAACCGGCTCGTGCTCACCTCGTCGGCGAGAGGGCGCCAGGCTGCCTCGATCAGGCTGCGAACCGGCGCTTCGTGTCCGGAGAGGCCTGGGGCGGAGATCAAGGATTTGAGAAATGGGAGCAGTTCGGTCATAGGGGGAGATGGCATAGGCTGTTTTGAATCCGTCCGAGATATTATGGAGATGGCGGGGTAGAGCCAGGGGCTTCGGTAGTTGCGGGTGGAACCACACTCGTATTGGTGGGGGTTGGAGTGTCGGTCGATGTTGGTGAAGATGTTGTCGTCGCGGTGGGTTGCGAAGTATCCGTCGGTTCTATTGTATGGGTGGCGGAGGGAGTTGGGGATGTACTCACGGTCGGTGTCTGCGTTGAGGTGGAGGTCTGGGTTGTCGTGGTGGTCCCAGTGGGGGTAAATGTGGGTGTGGCTGTGGGGGAAGCGGTGAAGGTGGTAGTTGGCGAAAGGGTGCCGGTTGGGGAGGCGGTGACGGTCCAGGTGAGCGTGGGCGTCGAGGTGGGCGTCGGGACCAGACCGCGCTCTGGAGCCAGGCTGACTGCGATCAATCCCAGGCAGTAGCAGGGGAGGGTAGCCAGGGTAATAATGGCCAGGATAAAGCGGAGACGGTTACGGGCGGTTGGATCGGAGACCATAAGATGCGCTGCCTGCGGGTAGATGATAACACTGGCAGGCAGGAGTGGCAAGTAGCGGTACGGCTGATTTGCGTACACTCCTGTTCCATATTTCTCCCACCGTGCCCATACATTAAGATTTTGTGGTAATAATTGTCCTATGGAATGGATCTACCTGTCTCCTCATTTAGATGACGTTGCCCTCTCGTGTGGAGGGCTGGTCTGGGAACAGGCCGCTGCCAGAGAAAGAGTGACGGTGTTGACCGTTTGTGCCGGCGATCCGCCGCCTGGCCGGCTCTCCGACTTTGCCGAGGGTTTTCACGCCCGTTGGGATACCAACCTGGAAGCTGCTGCCACCCGCCGCGCCGAAGACCTGCGCGCCTGCCAGCGGATGGGCGCCACCGCACAGCATTTCTCGATCCCGGATTGTATATACCGCCTTGACCCCGGCGACGGCAGCCCCTTGTATACTTCTGAGACAACTCTTCTTGGCCCGCTGAGCCCAGTTGAGGCCGGATTGGTAGTCGATTTGCAGCATGAGC
>MGOK01000150.1:0-1897 GCA_001795335.1 Chloroflexi bacterium RBG_19FT_COMBO_55_16 | reverse complement strand
AGCCAATATTGTCTGCCCGCTGACAGTGGGCGGGCATGTGGATCATCGCCTGGTGCGGGCTGCAGCTGAAGGTCTGGGACGTCCGTTATGGTGTTACGCCGACACCCCTTATGTCCTACGAGCTGGCGAGGCACTGGAAGCAGCCATCTCCGGCATGCGAGCGACAAGTTTTCCGGTTTCGGAGCGTGGTCTGGAGGCATGGATCGAAGCGATCGCCCTGTACGCCTCGCAGATCAGCACTTTTTGGCCGGATCTACAGAGCATGCGAGTGGAAATAAGCGCTTACTGTCAGCAGGTGGAGGGCGTTCGCCTGTGGCAACGCGTGTAGAACCTATGTTCTTGGGCCAATCCTTGCACTCTGGTGAGATTTGTGTTAAAATCCGCCCGCGGCGGTGGAAAGGCGAGTGCACAATTCCAAGACGCCGCGCTCATTTTTCCCAAAACAGCCTGGCGTTCCTGGGAAATCATTCTGGGAATTTATTTTTCTGATAGGATCGGGATTAGAATAAGATCATGCCTCCTTCATTTCTGACTCGTGAAGGTTTCCAAAGACTGCAAGAGGAACTCGAACACCTCCGGACGGTAAAACGCCAGGAGGTTGCCCACCGCCTGCGTGAGGCGATGGAAGATGGCGGTGATATGGGCGTCGACCTGGACGCAGAATACGAAGCCGCCAAGAACGAGCAGGCCTTTGTCGAAGGACGCATCCAGGAGCTGGAGGTTTTGCTTGCCAACGCACGCGTCATTCAGGCAACCGGGGCGCGCGAAGTTGTGGAGGTCGGAGCGACGGTCACTATCCAGGAAGGTGAAAACCAGGCGGAAGTATATACCGTCGTTGGGCGCGCGGAGGCTAACCCGCGCGAAGGCCGGATTTCGAACGAATCTCCCCTGGGACGGGCCTTGATGGACCACCGCGCCGGCGAAACGGTCAAAGTGGAAGCCCCGGGTGGCTCTTTCACGGTGCAAATTCTGAAGGTGGTATAAGAAAGGGGCCAGAGAAAACACGCCCCGCGCAAGCAGTCTCTGCGCGGGGCTTTTATTTATCAGGGAGAGCACACATGACGGCAGAATACTCAAACCTCGAACGGACTCGCCTGGAGAAACTGGAGCGCCTGCGCAGGCAAGGGATCGAACCCTACCCGGCGCGCGCTTCCCGCACGCACACCAGCCTGCAGGCCATTCGGGCCTATGAAGCAGCCGAGATCGCCGGAGAGGGGGGGACGGTCAAAGTGACCCTGGTCGGTCGCTTACGCTCGATGCGCCCGATGGGCAAGATCACCTTTGCCCATATCGAAGATGGCGAGGGGCGGGTGCAGCTCTTGTTGCGGGCCAATGACGTCAGCCAGGAACAGCTAGACCTCTTTAATCGCGAATTCGACCTGGGCGATTTCGTGCAGGCCAGCGGCGAGATGTTCCGTACCAAGACCGGCGAGGTCACTCTGAGAGTGGAGGACTTCCACATCCTGGCCAAAGCCATCACCCCGCTGCCTGCCGCCAAAGACGAACTGGTGGATGGGGAGATCGTGCGTCACGCCACCCTGACCGATCCTGAAGCGCGCTTCCGGCAGCGCTACGCAGACCTGGCGGTCAACCCTGAGGAGCGCCGTATTTTCCGCGCCCGGGCGGCGATCGTGAGCGCCTTGCGCGAGTTCCTCGACGGACAGGGCTTCCTGGAAGTGGAGACCCCTATCTTGCAGCCCATTTATGGTGGGGCGGCGGCGCGCCCGTTCGTTACCCATCACAACCAGCTCAAGCAAGACCTGTACCTGAGGATTTCTTTCGAACTCTACCTGAAACGCTTGCTGGTGGGCAATCTCGAGCGGGTGTACGAGATCGGCCGCGACTTCCGCAACGAGGGGGTCGACCGGACGCACAATCCCGAATTCACCATGTTAGA
>MGOK01000149.1:8888-9535 GCA_001795335.1 Chloroflexi bacterium RBG_19FT_COMBO_55_16 | reverse complement strand
CCGTGGCGCTCAAAGCGCCCGGCCGGCTGCCGGCGAAAGTGTGCGAAAAATAGATGCCGCCCGGCCAATCGGTCACCGAGAAGTATTGGTAATGGCGTAAATCCGCTCCGCGGTAAAGGATCACCGAGGTGCCCTTGGCGGCGTAACCGTACTTGTGCGTATCAGCAGAGATGGAGGTCACTCCAGGCAAACGGAAATCGAAGGGCGGCACCGGGTAGCCCAGCTTCTCCGCCCAGGGCAGGAGAAAGCCACCCAGGCAGGCGTCGGTGTGGAAGCCCAGGCCGTGTTCCCGCGCCAGTTCCGAGAGCTCTGCGATCGGGTCAACGATGCCGTGCGGGAAGGGCGGGGCCGAACCGATTAAAGCGATCGCGTTGGCAGTGATGGCGGCGCGCGTCGCGGCGACGTCGGCGCGGAAGTCTGAGCCGACCGGGATGCGGATCACCTTCAGGCCGAAGTACTCGCCAGCCTTGTCGAAGGCGGCATGGGCGGTGGTGGGGGCGATGATCTCTGGGGAGTGGATGTCTTTGGTCGCCCTGGCCCAATCGCGGTAAGTCTTCATCGCCAGCAGGATGCTCTCCGTCCCACCGGAGGAGACCACCCCCACGATCTCGTCTGGGGTCTTGTCCGCGCCCAGCATCCCGGCGGTC
>MGOK01000149.1:1855-8824 GCA_001795335.1 Chloroflexi bacterium RBG_19FT_COMBO_55_16 | reverse complement strand
TCTGCGAATTGATGGCGTAGACCCGGTTAATAAAGTCGATATGAGTCTCATCGCCGTGATAGACTGCGCCCGAGACGAAGCCGTTCTTCCAGCGCGCCTGCTCGATGGATTTCATTTTTTCCATCTCAGCGATGATCGCCTCGCGTTCCATGCCCTCGTCGGGGAGGTGGTTAAAACGAACGAAGCCTTCTTTATATGGCTTAAACCATTTCTCCATCTGTTCTGCCAGGCTTCCAAGCATTGTTGCATCCATAAAAATCTCCTGTTATATTGATCGTTATGCCCGGTTGAGCTGGTGGTACAGCTCGCGCAAGGAAGGATAGACCTGGCGAAAGGCTGCGTATAGCTCAGCGTAGGTTGCGCGCGGCGCAGGATCTGGTTTAATGACGTGCTCGACACGGATGATCGATTTAAGCGCTTCGACCGATGGATAGATCCCCAGGCCGACCGCGGCGAGCAGCGCAGCGCCGATCGTCGATGTATGTTGAGGATTGGGCACGCTTTCCAGGGTATGGCCGGTGATATCAGCCATGATCCGCAGCCAGGGCAGGCCGCGCGCCCCACCGCCCAGTACCCGCAGGGGATCACATTGGAAACCGTACAAATCGGTCATCGATTCCAGGATCCAGCGCATGTTGTAAGCCACGCCTTCATAAATGGCACGCGCCATTTGCTGGCGGGTGTGATTGGCGCCCAGGTTAATAAACGCCGCCCGCAGGCTCTCGTCGGCGATTGGGCTGCGCTCGCCGTACATCCAGGGGGTAAAGATCAAACTACCCGCTCCCGGCGCGACTTGTTCCACCTCACGGTCTATCCGGGCCAGGGTTTCTGCATCCGGTTCGGCCCCGTACAGCTCCCGGGCAGCCCATTTGAGGCAGGCTCCGGCGGTCTCGGTTTCGCCGATCAGCAGCAACTTGCCGGGGTCGGCGGACTGGATGGTGACCAGACCGCGCCGGCCTACCACCCGGCGGGCGGTGACCAGGGCGACAAAGCCAGAGGTGCCCAGGCACAGGTGGGCTTCGCTTTCGCCGACCGCGCCTGAGCCGACGGCGGCAGTCTGTGCGTCCCCTGCGCCGCCGAAGACCGGTAGGCCTTGTGGCAGGCCCAGTTCGGCAGCCGCCTCAGCGGTTAATCCACCGACTCGTTCAGCAGACCCAACCAGATCGGGGAACTTCCCCCGATCGATCCCGAACAGGCGCATCAAGCCAGTGTCCCAGGTCTTGGTCTTCAAGTTGAAGAGACCCGTGACGCTGGCGACGCTCCACTCATAGACCAGCCGGCCGGTGGCCCTGCCCAGCAGGTAACCGCTGGCGTCGACGATCGCCGCCGCCTGGCGGTAGATATCTGGTTCTTTTCTTTTCAACCACAGGTACTTTGGCAGAAGGTCCTTGCCGGTCAAGGCCACCCCGACCAGCACCGCGAACAGCTTCGCTCCGCCCAGCTTGCGCATGACCGACTGCGCCTCCTCCCAGGCGCGTCCATCCAGCCAGCTGATACAAGGCCGCAGCGGCTGGCCCTGAGCATCGACCGGGATGGCATTCACTTGCTGGGTGGAGAAAGCCAGCCCCAGGATATCGCCTGGCCGGGCGCCGCTGGTCTCCATCACCCGGCGCGTTGTGCCGATCACCGCCCGCCACCAGTCGTCTGGCTCCTGCTCGGCCAGCAAAGAGCCTGGATAATGGGTTGGATAAGGCTCAAAAGCGGTGGCGATCACGCCCCCGTCCACGGAGACAATCACGGCCTTCGTGCCGCTGGTGCCGACATCATGGGCAAGCAGGTAGTCCATGGAAGACCCTCCCGATGAAATGTATTAATGTATATACATAATAACACAAAAAAACGTTGGAACGTTATAACGCTCTGATAGCGGGAAAATTCAGCATCCCCCTCTTTTCCGCACCCTTCGGCAATGTTGGCTGGTATGGACACGCAAGCCCTCCGGATCTGGCTCGTCAACCCATACAGCTCATCCTTGGGAAAGGTTGAAGTGATCTGATTAACTGTGAGGCCGGGCTTTTAGAATTTATATCTCAAGGTGGATTGGATTTATTCATCGCATCAACCAGCTCTTGAGAAATCGTAGCCATTCTCTCATATCGCTCAATTATTTGGTCATCGACCTTACCGGCTTCCTCCAGGTTTCCCGCCTTGATCAACTGCCAGAAGTAGAGTTCCAGCTTAAAGGCCTCCAACTGATGGGCTCTGAATTCTGCGACGCATTCCGGCCCGGGTATTTTCGATTTCTCAATGAGATAAGCTAATTTGGCTTCAGCGATAGTTGCAGCTTCATTAACAAAAGCTTCATCTCGCAAAAGGGATGGTTTTTCTCCTAACTCTTGAAATAAATTTCTGTCACTTATGGCCGCCAGTTTCGAATCTGTCCCCACAAAAGTAGATAAGGCGAGAATGTAATTACACTCCATAGACAAGTCGACAATTACCGAAGGCACAACAGCTGTGGGGACCGGCAGTGGGGTAGCAGTCACGTTAGCTTGGAGAGCAGGAGCTTGACCTGAACAAGCCGCTACCAGTAGGCCTAAGGCGATGAGTATTTTTGCTGCGTTCATAATTTTATCTCCAGGCGCAAATTGAGGTTGCATACTTTTGAGTATGGCCCACAAATCCTCAGGAGTCAAGTCCAGGTGGTGAATTATTTTGAAATCCTGGGTTGGAGCAATTCTAATTCACCTTAGCACTTGTCTCCTGGCTCGAAGATGGTTTTCCCCTGCCTTCTTTTCAAACTGAGAACTGCCGTAAATTCACCCACATTATCGCAATTCCTGTTATACTTAGCTCACTACAATCGGGGCCTACACTCTTATAACCTCCGAGATAGACAGCATCGATCCAATGGGGGTCTTGAGCCAAGTCCTCACAGGCGATCAGCATCAACTTCATTTCGTCAACTATCTATACGCCTGGTAATAATAGGCACACCAGAAAACTATCCAGATTATTCATAGGTGAAACAAATGTCACCAAGTGCCCTTTTTAAGATTCCCAGGCCAAAAACCAGACTGCTTCGGGTGTTTGCCTTTGATCCGAGCTTGAATTTGAGCCTGGATACTGCAGTGATCAACCAGCTCGCCTTGAGCGTCCCTTGGGAAGATGTGGGGCTTGGACCCGTGGGCGAATACCTGGAGGTAGTCGACGTCGACCCGGCTTCGAATGCTTTTTACCCACCAGTTGACCTGGATGACAACTACCTGCTGGTTCAGGATGGCTTATGGCCCTCCGAGGGCACCCCTCAATTCCACCAGCAAATGGTGTATGCGGTCGCCAGCAAGACGATCCAGAACTTCGAGGAGGCGCTGGGCCGGCGGGTTCTGTGGTCCCCGCAAATCGACCCGCATGGCAGAGAAAAATTTAACCAGCACCTGCGCATCTACCCGCATGCCCTGCGCCAGGCCAATGCCTATTACAGCCCCAGGAAAAAAGCGCTGCTATTCGGATACTTTCCAGCCTCCAGCAAAGATTCCGGCAATACTCTGCCGGGGGGCATCGTGTTCACGTGTCTATCCCATGATATCATCACCCACGAAACAACCCACGCCTTGCTGGATGGGGTGCATCCCTATTTCGGCGAGCCGAGCAATGTGGATGTCCTGGCCCTACACGAAGCCTTCGCGGACATCGTAGCCCTCTTCCAGCACTTTTCACAGCCTGAAGTCTTGCGGCAACAGATCGCCCGTACGCGCGGCGACCTGTCCAGCTCGAATCTGTTGGCTGAATTAGCTCAGCAGTTCGGACAGGCTACCGGCAAGCGTGGGGCTTTAAGGAGCGCTATCGGCAAAGATCCGGATCCCACCGCTTTCCAGACCACTATTGAACCGCACGCTCGCGGCTCTATCCTGGTAGCGGCGGTCTTCGACGCTTTCCTGACAGTCTACAAAAGTCGTATCGAAGACCTGATGCGCATCGCTACCGGCGGCACCGGGATTCTGCCTGAGGGCGCTATCCATCCCGACCTGGTCAACCGCATGGCTGAGGAGGCAGCCAGAGTATCTCAGCATATCTTGAGGATGTGCATCCGGGCTCTGGATTACTGCCCACCGGTTGACATCACCTTCGGTGAGTATCTGCGCGCCATCGTCACCGCTGATTCCGATCTCAACCCGACCGACCAGGGTGGCTACCGTATCGCGATGATTGAGAGCTTCCGGCGGCGTGGCATCTATGCATCCAATGTGCGTAGCCTTTCCGAAGAAAGCCTGCTGTGGTTTCCGCCTGAAGGCGATGACGTCCTGGCGAAGTTTTTTGACTCGAGCCGCCAGGAAAAAATCCAAAAATATGAGACTCTGCAAAAGCGCCGCCAGGATAAACGGGAATCCATTTTTAGAACCGAACAAGGTTTTCGGAGCGACATAAAGAACTGGATTCTTCGAGATCTATCCTCTCAATATCTCCAAGAATACCGGACGGTAGATATGATCACCGAGATTATACGTAAATCATTAAACCTGAAATTGTGGCCAGACGATAAATATCAAAGCATTTTCATCGATGAGGAGACGGGCCGGCCCGAGATCAAGATTAACTCCGTGCGCCTGGCATACCGGACCAGCCTCAGCTTGCAATCCCTCAGCGACCTGGTTGTGGAAATCAACCAGCGGCGGCGTGGCTACCTGGACCTGGATAAACAGGCGGCTGTCGACGCTGGTGCTACTCCACCGGACGAGCCCGATTTTATCTTTCGCGGCGGTGCCACCATGCTTATCGATATTAATACTGGTCGGGTGCGCTACGTGATCTCCAAAGGCACCGATAGCGACCACCGGTTGAATATCCAACGCCAATACCTGAGCGACTCCGAGACTTCCCTGGCGTATACCTATTTCGGCAACCCGCGCCTGAATTATTTCAAAGCCGATGGAAGCCAGCGTGAGCCGTTTGCCTTACTACACGGCAGTGACACTCTGGAGGAGGATTATTAAATGGTGATCGAACCCACACCAACAGCCGGAACCGTGAATAAGAAGGTTTTGCGAAGCGTGCGGGTCAGGATGTACCGCCAGGGGTTGGGCGACTGCTTCCTGCTGACTTTTACCAATACCGATCAAAAACAGCACCACATGCTGATCGATTGCGGCGTTTTGCCACTCTCGTCTGGAGGGAGCGGGCGGCTGGACTTGATCGCACAGAATATTCTGGCTGAAACAGGCCGGCACCTGGAAGTGGTTGTGGCTACTCACGAACACGCCGACCATATTTCTGGTTTCAAATCTGCCAGCGAGTTCTTTGGTTTAAATCCCGAAGAAAAGCCTCCCCAACCGGTGCAGGTCGACAAGGTCTGGTTGGCGTGGACTGAAAAGAAAGACGATGAGCAGGTGAAGAAGATCCTCGCTAAAACCAACAGTCTGGCGCTGGCGGTCACAGCTGCTGTGCAGGGCATGGGCGCAACGCAGAGTCAGGCTATCCAGGATATTCTGCTATTCGAGGGCGCCTCTCTCGATTCTGACGGTGCGCTTGCAGACCAAGGAGCCGGGACTGACCAGGGCGTTCATAAATCAGAGGGCGCCGGCTTTGATCAAAGCATCCCGGGCAAAACCAAGTTTAAAATCGCCAAGACGATGGTGCAAATCATGGATTTGTTGCGGGGATGGGGACCGGTAGATTATTTGGAACCCAACGATGTCCGTGAGCTTCCAGAGTTTGGAATCAAGTTCCATATCCTCGGGCCATCACGTAAGATGAGCATGCTTGGTGGGAGCACCCTGAACGGGCAGGCGAGTGCTGTGAGCGATCCGGGTCGGCGATTGAAATCGACCCAGTCTACCGCTTTCATGGCGGCAGCAACCAAGTTCGCCGGTATGGAATTGGACGAAATGCCTGGAGAGGGATTATCTAAAGCGGATATCGATGCTATTTACAAACTGAGCCTGCCTTTCGACCCTGCCCGCTCCCTCTCGCTCGACGAGGCTAAAAAACCCTATCCGCTGGCTGAAGACGCAAAGTACCCAGAAAAGCTTCAGGCGGGATACCGGGACTTTTTTAAGGAACTTTACGGTTTTGGGGACGAAAGCGCCGGCCACGGTCCGGAATGGCGGCGCATCGACACCGACTGGCTGCAAATGGGCGAAACGCTGGCCTTGCAGCAAGTATCGACGATCAATAATACCAGCCTGGTCATGGCTATCGAACTGACGGAGAACGGCAAGGTACTGCTCTTTGTGGGTGATGCCGAGGAAGAGAGCTGGCAAACCTGGGAAACTAAAAACGCCGACCTGGACAAGCTCCTGGCGAACACCGTGCTTTATAAGGTAGGTCACCACGGCAGTATCAATGCCACTGACCAGGTCATGCTTAACAAAATGACCAATTCAGATTTGGTGGCGCTCATCCCTGTGGATATGAAACGTGCAGATGAGAAAAATTGGGAATTTCCGGCTAAAACACTTTATGATCCATCCATGGCGGAGGATAATCAAAAAGGAGTGCTGTTCAAGCGGACCCTTGGACGCATTATTCTGAACTGCGACGAAGAGGGTTGCATGAACTGCGATCCAATCTTCGACGAAAACAAACCCTGGCCCGGAACAATCAGCATGGACCCAACACCCGAAAAGCTATGGGTTGATTACACCTTAACTTTCTGATCGGGTACGTCCAAAATCAGTGGCTGTAAATTTCGCGACCCGCAAGGTTGGCCGTTGCGTCTTCGCTCACCTCATGCGGTTATTATTGAAACCCTTTTCCGACGAATAAAGGGATGACGCTAAGACCCACCAGGATCAGCGCCAGAATGATCAGGATGATCACAGCCACCCAAACCAGGAGATTAAACCAGCGCCCGTTGACGTAATCCCCCATCACGCCCCGGTCGTTGACCAGGCGCAGCATGACGATCAAAATCACCGGCAGCAAGACGCCGTTCATCGTCTGGCTGGCCAGCATGGTCTGGATCAAGGATTTGACCGGCAGCAGGATGATCGCCGCGCCCAAGACGATCAGAGCCGTGTAGATGCCAAA
>MGOK01000149.1:846-1804 GCA_001795335.1 Chloroflexi bacterium RBG_19FT_COMBO_55_16 | reverse complement strand
GGCCTCACACACAACATAGGCTGTCGAGAGCGGCAGGATCGCGGCTGAAAACAAGGACGCGTTCAGCAGTCCGAGAGCAAACAATGTTTGTGCATACCGCCCGGCCAAAGGACCCAGAGCCAGGGCAGCATCTTTGGCGGTCTCGATTGTGACGCCTTCTTTGAAAATTGTCGCTGCGCAGGCGATCATGATGAAACTCGCCACAACCACGGCAAACAGCGAACCGATCACCACATCGATGATTTCGTAGCGATAATTTCCGACTTTAATGCCCTTATCGGCAATTGAGGACTGTTGGTAGAATTGCATCCAGGGGGCAATGGTGGTGCCGATGATGGTCACGAAGATGGTGATATAACCGAGATCGAACTGAAAATTAGGTGTGTAGAACCCATGCCAGACCTCGTTCCAATCCGGACGGGCCAGGATGCCTGAAGCCACGTAAGTAAGGTAGATGGTGCTGGCAATCAGAAACACCCGTTCGATGGTTTTATAGTTGAACCTCAGCACCAGCACCCATACCCCGGCCGCCGCCAGCGGTACGGAAATGAACTTGCTGATCCCGAAGATTTCCATGCTGGCTGCCACACCAGCAAACTCGCTGACCGTGTTCGCCAGGTTGACAAAGACCAATAAGCCGAGCAGGAGTGCAGTCGCCCGCACGCCCAGGCTTTCGCGGATCAGGTCGGACAGGCCCTTACCAGTGACTACCCCAAGGCGGGCGCTGATCTCCTGGACAACCACCAGCGCCAGGAGCACGAGCGGCATCATCCACAGTAAGCTGTAGCCGTAGTGGGCGCCGGCCACGGAATAGGTCGTGATCCCGCCGGCGTCATTGTCTACGTTGGCAGTGATGATCCCCGGGCCGATCACCGCCATCAAGATCGCCAGGCGAGTGTGGTAAGGCTTCAGCCGTTTCCAAAACAGGCCAGTCGCGCGCATTTTTTCGGAATTAGTG
>MGOK01000149.1:0-784 GCA_001795335.1 Chloroflexi bacterium RBG_19FT_COMBO_55_16 | reverse complement strand
CGGTCACGATGCCGTGGATCCGTTTCTCCCTGTCCACAACCGGGATAGCGATCAGGTCGTATTTGGCGATTAGCTGAGCGCATTCCTCCTGGCTGTCTTCCAGGCCGATCATCACCACCCGCTTTTCCATGAATTCGAAGACCGGGGTACCGGGTTCGGCCAGGACCAGCTCTCGCAACGAGAACACCCCAATCAGGTGGTTTTCGACATCTGTGACATAAATGTAGAAAATCAATTCGACATCTTCCCCTTGTTCGCGTATGACCTGCATGACCGATTCGGCGCTCAGATTGGGTGGGACGGCAATGTACTCGGTGGTCATAATTCCGCCCGCCGAGTCTTCCGGGTGTGCGAGAAGTTTACGCACATCCTTGGCCTCTTCCTCTTCCATCAACTCGAGCAATTCCTGGCTGCGATCTTCGGGCAGCTCGGCCAGCAGGTCGGCGGCCTCGTCAGGCTCCATCTCTTCCAGCACATCCGCCACGCGTTCATTGGACATGCCTTCAATCAGGCTGGCCTGGAAATCTGGTTCAACTTCTTCGAGTGTATCTGCCAGGGTTTCCAGGTCCAGGGATTCAAGGAAATCTCGCCCCTCCTGGCGGGAGAGGTCGCTCAGGATCTCTGCCAGGTCGGCCGGATGCAAGTCGACGAGCTTTTCTCCGGGAACTTTCAGGCGCATCGGTTGGTCGCCGGCGATTAATTCCACATCGTCCCAAGAGATGACTCCCCGGAGAGTGGCGCGCGGAGATCGAGTGGTAAGGCGGCGGCTTAACGTACCCAGGCC
>MGOK01000148.1:5028-15954 GCA_001795335.1 Chloroflexi bacterium RBG_19FT_COMBO_55_16 | reverse complement strand
ATCGACCATCAACTCCATGCTCCCTTCCAGGCCAGCGGTCGAGATCATTTCGTGCATTCTCTGGAGGTTGTCGAACATGATTGGATCCATATCATGTGGGCTTTTGCCCGACTCTTTCACCCAAAAATGAGCGCGACTTTCGTATTCGATGATGTCAACATAGGGGAGAATATACTGCTCGAAAGCGTTGATCGGAGTCCCCTGCCAAGCCCAGACACCCGCTTTTAAACCTAGTTCGTCTTTGATGTAGGTAATGGCCTGGACCATCATTTCGCCCATGGTTTCGACGGGCAAGGAGATTAAATTGACACCTAAGTCGGCAAGTTGCCTGAACACATCAAAGCTGGGGCGCACCATTTGAAGCTGGGCTTCGATCTCCAGAGAAGTACTTTTACGGACACCTTCGAGAATGTCAAAGCCACCGCGGGGCATTCCAAAATCCATGTACTTCCCATCGCGAACTTCCACGTGAAACCAATCGACCCCAGCTGCCTCGAGCTCCTGGACTTGGGCCCCCAGCACGGCGTAATCGGCCCAGAACAGACCGGCGGCGATCTTCGCTCTCTGGGTAACTCTGCCAATTGTGTCCGTCATTTCGCTCCATCCTTTCCTGCAAAATATAATTTGAGTATCAAGTTGAAATGGGCGCAGAACCTGGGCTGGAAGCGCTTAATTCAAGCTGCAGCACCTCCCGGGCTGTGATGTGATCGGTGCAGAGCACATCAATCACGCCAGTGTGCAGCCCGCCCAGGATGGCCTTCACTTTTTCCTTGCCCATTGCGACCGCTATCGTGTTAGGGATTTGTTTCATCTCTTCCATGGATAAGCCAATCATGCACTGGTTGTACTTGCAAGGGTGCAGCCCACCCGATTGAGTGAAAAACTGGCCGCCGATGTCCCCAACCGCCCCTTCCTGCTCCAGCTCGATCAAGGCCTGAGCCGTGATCAGATCGGCCTGGACATAGCGTGAGTTGCGAGGGTTGAGGCTGCCGATCCCTACCAGGGCAATGTCCGCGTTGCGAGAGGCGTTGAGGGTGCGCTCGATGAGCGGTTGGCTACGCAGCACGGCAGCTGCCTCTGGGCTGGTGGCGACGAGTGGCGAGGAAAGGTAAAGCACTTGCCCACCCAACTTTTGGGCGAGCTGGCGCGCCAGGGCGGCGCTGTCCAACTCCTGGATCGCAAAGGGGATGCTGCCCATCGCCTGCGCCACGTTGATATGCGACCGAAAGGTGGGGCGCACCGCGTTGATCACTTCGTAGGTCGAACGCCCCAGGCAGACAGTCAGGGTCATCCCGTCTTCCAGGGTCATCTCCAGATAGCGGGCTGTCATTTGGCCTAAGCGCTGCAGAGAGGAGGTTCCATCTTGGAGGGTCGACTTAATCACCAGGGCTTTTTTCAGGTGGAAGACCTGTGACAGATTTTCCTCTAATTGGCTGTCCCGCTCGATCGGCCAGTCGATGATGATTTTGGCGACTCCTTCTTCGCGGGCCTCCTTCAGAATCCGGTAAATTTTCACCCGAGATAAACCCAGTTCTTTGGCAATCTCATTCTGGCTTTTCTCGTGCTCGTAATATAACGAAGCAACTTGCGCTAATAATTCGTGACGGTTTTCGTCGATCATTGGGATCCTTGAAGGATGTGCAACTGCACATATATTGTGCAATTGCACATATTGTCGCGCTATTTTAAACATTTGTCAATAGTAATCGAGGTGATCCTGATCGGCATTTTAGGAGGACAGATACCCGTGATCACCGGGATAGCCCGGCACAATGGCAAGGAAGATGGAGAAAGTTGGGCAACAGCGAAGAGGATCTATCGTCTGTTGGGGAACAAGCGCTTGAAGACAAAGGAATTATATGAAGGGTTATATCGGATCGGACAACAAGTTGTGGAAAGAGAAAACCCAGACTACCTGGTGGTTGCCGTAGACCCGGTGAACTTTGAGAAGCCCTATACCCAAGCCTTGGAGGGGGTCAGCATCATTCACAAATCGACACCCCCGGATTTGCGAGGACGGACGCGAATGGCGCATGGATACCCAGCCATTACGGCCACGGTGGTAAATACCAAAGTGCCTGTCGCCAGTTATGCCAACTGGTTTTCCTATCTGACAGCCGACTTTATCAGTCAAAACAAAGAAATTGAGCAAGCATTTGAAACGACACATCGGCTGTATCCACAGTACAAGGTGCGTTTTGTGGGCGATTCAGGGCTGGATGACCAGAAAATGTTCGCTCAGGCAGAAATTTTGAAGCAGGAGTTCGTCTTTTGGGTGAGCCATTTGGAGCGGATTGTGGAAGTCTATAACGATCGGTTGGATCGTTGGGAAACCGAGGCACTTCAAGACCTGGTGGGGAGTGTTCTGTATCAGGCCACTTTTGAAGTATTGTTCCAACATGCCGGGCAAACCCGCCTGGATACGGTTCAATTGGGCTGGTTCAGGGTGCGCCTCCCCCAATACAACTCAGCCGCTGTGGATCTTGGTCGCAGATGACCAAACTTTGAACCGACAGCTGGTCTTGATCACCAACATTCCCCTGGAAGGTGTGCGTGTTGTCCAGCAGTGTATAACGACTGGTGCTTACGGACACGCATTGAACATGGCTATCGCTTCGACCAGGAACAAGGGCTGGATGTGGAAGATATGCGCGTCCATACGCTGGAACGGATGCGCCGTTTGTTTGCTTTCGTTTTACTGTCTGCCCAGATGTTTTTTGTGATGGGTGAGCAATGGCCGCCCAAAGCTATACTCTGGTTACATCAGTTGGGCGGGAAACTCGGTTTGTCTTGCGATCGGGATGGTCCGTATTGGCTCCTGCAAGGTGTGGCGGCGGTCATCATCGCCTCGATGACCTTGTCTTTCGCTTTTTTGCATCCTTTCCCGTTTGGGGAGTTCACTTATGGGTAATCACCAGGCAGAGTCGAACAATGAGCGTATTGACATTCCAACATTATAATGTTATAATGTTGGGACTAATTATGCTGTTTTACATTTCTGTGCCGCACCAGAAGAACAGGGCTTCCCCCAGATCTTTATAGAGTGTCCGTATGATTTCTGTCGATTTTGAGAATAATATGCAGAAGGAGAAACAAACATGAAGCTGAGTCTCGATGTCATCGGTTATGGAGGCTATTTTACAAAGGACAACGACAAGTTGTCCTTAGAAGATGCCATCCGCAGAGCGGCAAAATTCGGCTATGATGCGGCCTGTATTTTTGCCCATCGTCCGCTCGGATTCCCTATGGATTTAAGCGCGGACCGGCGGAAGAAGCTCGTAAACCTCTACAAGGAGCTCGACTTGGAAGTCGGCGCCATTGTATGCTGCAACAATTTCTTGGATGCTAATCACGTGCTTGTGTACAACACAGAAAAGGAAATCATGTACACCAAGCAGTGCATTGACCTCGCCCAAGATATTGGTAGCAAGATTGTTAGAGTGATGGCCTCACTGTGGGGTTATTTTTCGAACCCTTATGCGAACCAGGGCTATGGTTTACCCGCTTTTGAATCGCGCTCACGCAGGGTTTCCCGGGGTGAAGATTATCTTGAGGCATGGCATCAGGTTCGCGAAGCATTAACTGAGGTCGCAGAATACGCTCAAGATAAGGGCATAACCCTAGCTTTACAGACTCACCCAGAAATCACCAACAATAACGATGATACGCTTGAGATGCTGGCTGAAGTTGGCGTGGACAGCCTCAAGGTTGGCGTCGATCTTCCACTTATGGAAGGATATGATCCCGAGTCGGTTAGAGCCACCGTGCGAAAAATGGGGGAAGTGATGGTTTATTCGCACACGATCTCTTTGGCCACCATTAAAACCATCGGGGGCGCTGCGTACGGCTGGGAAGAGGTCACTCCAGGCAGCGAGCGCGATCCGCTCCCATGGGAGACTTTCCTCGCAACCTGTAAAGAGTTCGGATACAACGGCCTGTTCTCGCATGAGCAATGTTCGCCCATCGTCGTGAAAGGTCACCAGCTCGGCACGGTTGCCACCATCGATGAGCGCTATGTTGAGGCTAGAAATTACTTTAGGGAGCTATTAAAGAAGCTGGATTGCTATACAGGTCACAAGCCCGAATATGTAGAATACCAGCCCGAACTTCTTCAATTAATGGCTGAACCCGTTTAGTCCAATCGATTGATTCTTTCCGCTTGCGGTGCTTGAGCGCCGCAGGCGGAAATTCTTTTTTCGTAATTTGCGATGCAATCCGATCGGGAGGCATACGTAAGCTCGTGGAACAGGAACTCTTGTTGGAAGTGAAAGGATGCAGTAAGAGCTTCCCTGGAGTGAAAGCTTTCAATAAAGTTGATTTTAACCTGTACTCCGGTGAAATCCATTGTGTCGTGGGCGAGAACGGCGCAGGGAAATCCACATTTATCAAGATGCTTTCTGGCGCTTTGAGGCCCGACGAGGGGACAATCACCATAGGCGGGCAACTGTATTCACACCTTACCCCTGCGTTGGCTCACCAATTAGGCATTCAAACCATCTACCAGGAAATTTCGCTGGCGCCTGACCTGACTGTGGCGGAAAATATTTTCATCGGCGCCGAGCCAGTCACACGTTTTGGTTTTATTGATTATCCCAAACTCAAAAAAGAATCGAAATTATTGCTTGATAATCTGAAAATTGATCTGGATGTGGATGCCTTCATCGGGAGCCTCAGCGTTCCCCAGAAACAATCCATTCAGATCGCCAAAGCCATGCGTATGGCAGCCAAGATTTTTATTCTTGACGAGCCTACCGCTTCCTATGGCAGCAACGAGATCAGCAACTTGCTCGAATTGGTCAAGCAAGTAGCCGAGAGAGGCGTGGGGGTTATCTACATTTCCCACCATTTGGAGGAGGTGTTCAGCCTGAACGACCGCATCACCGTTTTGCGCGATGGCAACAAGATCGCCACCCATGATAAGAGCGAGGTCACTGAGGAAAAGATCATCAGCGAGATGATCGGCAGAGACGTTAGCAAATTCTATACCCGTGAATCGGTAGATATCGACTATTCAAAAACGGTCGAGTTTAAGAACTTTTCCAATGGTGGAGCCGTCAAAGATGCTTCTTTCAAAATTCACCGGGGAGAAATTGTGGGATTTGCCGGAATGGTTGGTTCCGGAAGGACGGATCTGGTCAGGCTAATCTTTGGGGCAGGCGAAAAGACCAGCGGTTCGGTGATCATCGAGGGCAAAGAAATCAGGATCGACAACCCCAGGCATGCCATCCAGGCTGGTTTGTCTCTCCTCACCGAGGACCGGCAAAAGACAGGGTTGATCCTCGATCACAACATTGAGTGGAATGTTTCCCTCGTGCATTTGACCAACACGGCCGGGATGTTCATCAACGAGCGGGAAGAGAGTAAAGATGTAAGCCATTATGTCCAGGCCATAAATATCCGGACACCGAGTCTTAAACAGGAGGTAAGGAATCTTTCCGGCGGTAACCAACAGAAGGTTGTTCTGGCGAAGTGGCTTTACGCAAACTCTAATGTAATCATTTTTGACGAACCGACGCGTGGCATTGACATTGGCGCCAAGGAAGAAATTTACAAACTGATGGTCCAGCTCGCCAAGCAAGGCAAATATATTCTGATGATCTCTTCGGATATGCCCGAGCTGATTGCCATGTGCGACCGGGTCGTTGTGATGAGGCAAGGCAGGATTGTCGGAGAAATCGGCCGTGATCAACTGAGCGAAGAGAACCTTCTAACCTACTCCATCGGAGGCAGCATATGACCCTGATTCCCGAACAGGGAAATCAATCTGTCAAGTGGATCAATAAGGGTAACCGATCAGGATTGTACCTGCTGGTGATTATTGTCGTAGCCGTCGTCATCATGTCCCTGCTCGATCCCAACTTTCTCACCGTCAGGAACCTGTTAAACGTGCTCAACCAGCAGTCAACCTTGGGTATCGTAACCATGGGCGTTGCGATTGCCTTGATCGCGGGATGTATCGATCTTACTGTGGGGAACCTGCTTGCCTGCACCGCTGCAATCGCTGCCCTCTTACTCAAGGCTGGGGTGAGCGATGGACTGGTCGTCATCCTGGCATGTGGTGCAGGTCTCTTGGCTGGCGCAATCAACGGGATTATTGTGGTCAAGACCAGGATCGATTCGTTCATTGCTACATTGGGTCTGATGACAATTTACCAGGGGATCGCCCTGATTATCCCGAACGGGAACAATATTTATCTGCAGGGTAAGTTTGGGTGGATTGGCACCTTCCGCCTGGCTGACATCGTACCAATTCCTGTGATTTATTTCGTCATCATCACCATCATCGTTTACCTGGTCATGCGCTACACGAGGTTTGGCCGAAAGCTGTATTCGATCGGAGGAAATTCGGAGGCTGCCTTCCTGGCAGGCATCAACCTTGATTTACATCGCATTGTGGCATATGCCATCAGTGGTTTGTGCGCTGGATTTACCTCGCTGATTGTCATCTCCAGGATCGGACAATCTCAGCCGGCGATGGGCATTGCCTATCCGTTAGAAGCCATCGCGGCGGCCGTCATCGGCGGCGTTTCGCTCTCAGGTGGAAAAGGCACCATACCGGGCGTCTTCCTGGGAGCGATTCTCCTGGGGTTGATCAGAAACTCGCTGAACATCCTTAGGGTACCCTCCTTTTACCAATACGTCATGCTCGGCGCGGTCATCATCATCGCCGTCACATTAAGTAACTTAGGAGCCGCCAAAAAGAACCGGTAGCTCTTAATAAAAAAACTATGTTTTTGAGAGGAGAATAAAATGAAAAAGCATAAACTTCTTGTCCTGCTGGTTCTGGTTTCCTTTATGGTAGGCTTGCTGGCCTCCTGTGCACCCCAGCCAGCTGCCACCGAGAAGGCGCCCGCAACCGAAGCGCCTGGGGAGCAACCTGTCGCCACACAAGCGCCTGCCGAAAAGCCGGTCTTCAACATCTGCTACATCCAATATTCCTCGGATGCCTACTACCAGATGCAAGCAGACGCCGCCAAACTGGTTGTGGATTACATCAACGCCAGTGAATCCTTCGGTGTGGAAATGACCTTTGTCACCTCTGAAGGCAAGCCAGAAAAAGAGCTGGCCAACATCGAGGACTTCATCGCCCAGGGCTGTGACGCGATCATAGACTTCACCGGTGCAGCTGAAACTGCCCAGCGCGGCGCGCAGCTCGCCAACGCAGCCGACATTCCCTTCTTTGTTGTCGGTTCCACTGCTGCAGAAGGTCCAGGCAAGGTTACCAGCACGATCAAGGGCGATTTTGTGAAAATGGGTGGCATGATCGGCAAGTACATCGCCGACCACTACCCGGATGCCAAGATCGCCATTGTCGAAGGCACCCTCGGCCAGGGCATTGTCGAGTACTTCGAAGAGGGTTTTGAGAAGAATCTGGGTCCCAACAACGCCATCGTGATCAAGGCTCCTGGCGATTGGAACGCTGAGAAGTCCCAAAACATCATGAACGACTGGCTGGTCAACTACAACGGCGAGTTCGACATGGTGTACGCCATGAATGCCGACATCTATTTGGGCGTCGTTCGGGCTTTGGAGGATGCTGGTCTGCTCAACAATCCCATCAAGATCATCACCCACAATGGCCGGCCGGAAGACTTCCAGGGCGTGATGGATGGCAAAGCTGTAGCGACAAACTCGAACTCCCCGACCTATGAATCGGGCGTTCTGTTGAAGGTCGTTACCACGGTTCTAAACGGAGGCACAGTTCCTGAGTTGGTCATCACCCCCTCCACTATGGTGGACAAGGATACTCCCGAGAACCTGCTTGGCTGGGAGCTGGATAAGGGCGTTACGGCGTACCAGGAGTATGAGATCCCAGAAAATTAATTCCAACAACGATTAAGTCATCGAGAGGCGTCCTTCTCTAAGCAAAAGGACGCCTCTCTGCCACTGATTCTTGGTCACGGTTTTCACAACTTCTCCAGTCGAACATTGAAGACGAGACTGGTTTTGGCGAGGTAATAAAAGCTATTCCGGATGAAGGTTGCATAAAATACAGAGGATATCTATGGAATCAGAGACTCAGAACTTGTACCAGCAGAGATTAAATCGGTATGTCACTGCCATGTACAACGAAAAACCTGACCGGATTCCATTAAGAATTTTCGCAGAGGAATTCGCTGCGAAATATTGTGGGTACACCAATTATGAGGTCGCGGTGGATCACGAATTACAATTTGATATCAACCGCAGATTCGCAGTTGAAACGGGCATTGATGCCATTCAAACCAATTCAGTGGTCAATTGGTTTGGCATGCAAAAGGCGATCGGTTGGGATGGAATCACTTTCCCAGGGATTGGACTCTCTGTAAATGACATTAATCAATGGTCTGAACCGACAACGGATGAGGAGGCATTCTTAAAGGCCTCTGAATACGATGAATTTATCGAAGACCCTACCAGGTTTTTAGTTACCCACTGGTTCTCTCGTTTTACTCGCCATATCAATCCTCCAGGCGGCCCAGTCACGTTCGAGCACAACTTGTCTTTCATTAATGGTCTCATGGCCTATAACCTATTTTTTAACACCTGGGGAGCGAAGACTGTCGAATTGATTCAGGCTGGAGTCGTCCCTGCAGTGGGATCTGTTTTAAAGGCTCCTCTCGATCTTTTGGGAGATAAGCTACGCGGTTATGTCAATTTGTGTTATGACCTCCATGAACGGCGAGATAAGGTTATTAAAGCGTGTGAGGCTCTAATGCCCCATTTGTTAAACCTTGTTTTAGGTGGTGCAGACCCGGAAAGAAATATTCCCTCTATCATTTGGATGCACCGGGGGTGTATACCATTTATTTCCCAACGTGATTTCAAGGAAATTTACTGGCCGACATTAAAACCAATTGTAGAAGAGCTCTGGGCTAGAGGTCATCAGATAATTTTCTATGCCGAAGGAAAATGGGATCAACATTTGGAAACCTTCGCAGAACTGCCAGAAAAGAGCATCATTTTTCATTGCGATAAGACAGATATCTTTGAGGCTCATAATATCTTAGGGGAAAAATTTTGTATAAGCGGAGGAATTCCGAATGAGTTGTTATCCATGGGTACCGAAGAAGATGTTGTATACCGCTGTAAACAAGTAATTGATTCGGTAGCCCAGGATGGAGGTTATATTATGGATGCAAGCGCACTCATCTTGAATGATGCAAAAATCGAAAATGTGAAAGCCATGATCGATTTTACGCTTAATTATGGCACTTATAGTCAATCTGGGGCGTCATTGTCCAGCCTGGAAGAAATAAAGAAAATATCGAAACCAGCGCCAACGGAGATAAAATATCAAGTCCAAAAACGGAAACCAGGCGTCTGCATTCCCTGGGAAGAGAAGCGTAATGAATTACCTGAGTTTGAAGGGGATGAAGACTTAGCCCGCAAGGTTTGGGAGGATGTGGATAGCATGGGTTACGGTTTCTGCTGGGTGAATCTAACCTGGTAATGCAAAAAAATTTTGGATTGAGCCTAGGGCTTTTAATAAGCAATGGAAAAACAGACTCTCACCTGAGATCCGGATCAAAAGAAATCCCTATTTAATTACCGGTGAAAATAAAGATTCTGTATCAGAAGGAAATGTACGATGTCTGCGCAAATCCTCATTGAGGCCTTGAAACAGACTGGCGTGCAAGAAGAAGCGAAAGTGTTCGTTGGTGGTGCCACATTGACTGATGGCTATGCCAGCGCAAGTGATTCTGATAGGTGTATAAAGAATGCCAGAATCCATTCTGAGACGCCTAATTGATTGATGATTGAAGTAGAATATCATAGCTAAAAAACTAACGACCTGATTTCCTTGTACGATAGAAAATGTCAACTATGATGATCGGACCTTCTCACGAATATATCAATCGCCAAAGCAAGATCCCTTTTTACCAACAGCTCTATGAAATCTTACGCGCGAAAATCCGGAGCGAATGGAAACCTGGCGACTTGATCCCGCCAGAGTCAGATCTCATCAATCAATATCGGGTCAGTCGAAGCACCGTTCGGCAGGTCCTCGACATATTAGTCAACGAAGGGCTAATCTATCGGGAACGTGGGCGAGGCAGCTTCGTAGCTCATCCTACCCTCACAGAATCCATGACCCGCATCGTAAGCTTCACAGAAGATATGCGTCAACGAGGGTTTGAACCCGGCACGAAGGTGCTTTCGGCTAGCTTGCTGGGAGCCAATATAGACATCGGTGAAAAACTTCAGATCCCTGTAGGCGAGGAGCTGGCGAGGGTGGAGCGACTTCGCCTGGCAGATGGTGAACCGGTTAGTATTGAGGACTCGCAGCTCGTGCATCGTTACTGTCCTAATGTGCTGCAGCACGACTACGCCACCCTGCCGCTCCGCGAGATCTTGGAACACAATTACGGGATTCGCCTGGTACATGCCAAGCAAGTTATTCGAGCCATCGCAGCCCCCCGAAATCTGGCAGATCTAATGGAGATCAAGCCGAACTCTCCTTTGCTCTATATCGAAAGAATCTCATATTCCCAGGAGAACATGCCAGTCGAGTTTTTACGTATCTACTACCGGGCTGACAGGTATTCTTTGTACAACGAACTTCATGAGTAAAGAGCTTTCCGAAAGATAATCATCGGAAGCTCAAAGACTGGGCAGAAGAACCCGATCTAGATTGGGTTTCTCAATCAGAACCATCTTCATCGAAGGTGATTACAATGAAGTGAGGTGAAACATGCACGAAATAAAAGTCTCGGCTGGGATCTGGTACCTGGGGGCGACCAGTGACCGCTTTGTCAAGCAGGGCTATAGCCCTGATCGCAGCATCGAAGAGCGCTTCAAGCTGGCGGCGAGCATCCCTGGCGTTGGCGGCCTGGAGATGCACTACCCGAGCGAAGTCACTGACGCCAGCTACAAGCCGCTCAAGCAGCTGGCCGACGACCTGGGGATGAAGATCGTCCAGTTTTGCCCTCACCTGTGGGTCGA
>MGOK01000148.1:370-4933 GCA_001795335.1 Chloroflexi bacterium RBG_19FT_COMBO_55_16 | reverse complement strand
ATATGCAAGCGGAGATCATGGTCTATTGGCCGGCCCAGGATGGCTATGATTATCCTTTCCAGATCGACCATCGCAAACGGCTGGATGACCTGGTTGCTGGGCTGGCTGAGTGGGCAGACTTTAACCCGCAACAAAAAATCGTGGTCGAATACAAGGCCTTCGAACCACGCACGCACATCCTGCTTCCAACCATCGGTCACTGCATGACGGTCGTTAACGAGATCAACCGCCCCAACTTCGGGGTCAACATCGACATGGGTCATGGTTTTATTATGAAAGAGAACCTGGCCGAGTCGATCGCCCTGTGCTGCCGCTATGGGAAGCTGTTCCACACCCACTGGAACGATAACTGGAAGCTGTCCGACGATGATGTGATTGTCGGGACGGTGAACTTGTGGGAGACGTTGGAAGCGCTCTTCTGGCTGCGCGAATGGGGCTACACCGGCTGGTACGGCCTCGACTTGTTCCCGTACCGCGAGCCGGCCGAGAAAGCGGTCGAGGAGAGTATCCGCAACCTGAAGTTTGGTTTCGAGTTACTCGACCGCGTCCCACGCGCGGAGCTGCTGGAGTGCTTCCAGACTTCGGATGCGATAAAGATTGCGCAATTGCAGCGGCGGATGCTCGGCGGAGCCTGATCTATGGATTTCCTTTCCCTGGGGGAAGTATTGATCGATATGTTCCCAGCCGAGGTGGGGCGGCGACTGACCGAGGTGACTGCCTTCCGGCCGAAACCCGGCGGGGCGCCCGCCAACGCAGCCGTAGCCGCAGCCCGGCTCGGCATGCACAGTGCCTTTATCGGTAAAGTCGGGGATGATATCTTCGGCCATTACCTGGAAGAGATCTTGAAGAAGGAAGGCGTTGAGACGCGTGGCATGCGTTTCGACGAGCAGGCGCGTACAACCCTGGTCTTCATCGGCTTGCCCGACGAGAACACTGCCGAGTTCGTCTTTTACCGCAATCCCGGCGCAGACACACGCTTAACCCCGGCTGAACTCGACCGGCAGCTCATTCAGGAGAGCAGCTGCCTGCACTTTGGCTCGCTCAGCCTGACCGAAGAGCCGATCCGCAGCGCGACGCGGGAGGCGATCCAGGTCGCCTGCTCCGCCGGGGCATTGATCTCCTTCGACGTCAATTACCGCCCAAGCCTGTGGCGTAGCCGGAGCGAAGCTGTGGAGCGGGTGATGGACCTCGTCCCAAGCGTGGATCTACTCAAAGTGAATGAAACTGAATTGACTTTGCTGACCGGGAGCGAGGAGCTGGAAGCGGCCTGCCGTTCTCTTCTTCAGCACGGCCCAGCCCTGTGTGTGGTTACCTTGGGTCCTAAAGGCAGCTACTTCCAAACCAATCAAGCTGGGGAATTCATCCCGGCTTTCAAGGTGGACACTGTGGACGCTACCGGCTGCGGTGATGCCTTCATTGCTGGATTGCTGTTCCAGCTGGTGAAAGACGGCAAACGGTTAGACGACCTGTCGCCCTCTCGGCTGAGGAAAGCCCTGTATTACGGTAATGCAGTGGGCGCGCTGACCGCCCAAACCCTAGGCGTGATCCCAGCCTTGCCGAATGCGGGCCAGGTGGAGGCGTTCTTGCGACAGTTCAACTAGAGACGGTTTCCTTCAAGATGGAGAATACATGCTCGATTATCAGGAAGAGGCAATCGATTTAAACTTACTTAAAGACAAAGCCAGGCAGCTGCGTCTGGATATCCTCGAGATGACTACCAAAGCCGGATCGGGTCACCCATCCAGCTCCTTCTCGGCGGTCGAGATCCTGACGGCACTCTACTTTGGTGGCATCCTGCGCTACCGACCGGACGAACCCTGGTGGCCAGAACGTGATCGGTTCATCATGAGCAAAGGCCATGCCGCCCCGCTGCTCTACGCAGTACTGGCTAACGCCGGTTATTTCCCCCGCGAGGAGCTGTGGCGCCTGCGGACGCTCGGCAGCCCAGTACAGGGACACCCGATCCAGGGATTGCTGCCTGGCGTGGAAGCCACAACAGGTTCGTTAGGCCAGGGACTGTCAGTCGGGATAGGCCATGTGCTGGGCAGCCGACTCAACAACCTGGATTACCGGGTTTACGTCCTGCTGGGGGATGGCGAATGCGAAGCCGGCCAGGTCTGGGAAGCTGCCATGGCAGCGGCGCATTTCAAAGCCGATCAGCTCACGGCGATCCTGGATTACAACAAGTACCAGGAGACCGGCCCGATCAGCCGCGAGATGGGGCTGGAACCGCTGGCCGAAAAATGGCGCAGCTTTGGGTGGTCTGTAAGCGAGGTGGACGGTCACGACATCGCGGCTATCCATCATAGTTTGCAGGCTGTGCCGGCTGTAACGGGAAAGCCTTCCATGCTCATCGCCCACACCGTCAAGGGTAAAGGCGTGACTTTCGTTGAGGCAGACTACACTTTCCATGGCCGGGCGCTGACGCCAGAGCAGGCCGCCAAAGCCCGAGAGGAGATCCTATGCAAATAGGCGAGAAAGCCGGGCTTAAACTCGGCAAAGCGATGCGCGACGTATTTGGTGAAGCCCTGCTGGCGGTCTGCCAGGCAAACCCACGCGTGGTGGTACTGGACGGCGACCTGAGCAACTCTACGAAGACCGAGTATGTGCGTAAAACCTTGCCAGAGCGTTTCTTTAACATTGGCATCGCCGAGAGCAACCTGGTCGGAATCGGAGCCGGGTTGGCTGGCTGTGGATTAATCCCCTGGATCACCAGCTTCTCTTCCTTTCTGCTATGCAACGCTTATGACCAGATCCGACTGGCGGTTGCCATTTCGAACATCAACGCCAAGATACTGGGCAGCCACGGCGGGATCACCCTGGGTAAAGACGGCCCAACGCAGATGGGGATCGAAGACCTGGCCCTGATGGGCGGCTTGCCCACCATGGTCATCCTGGTGCCATGCGATGAAGCCTCGCTGCGGGCGGCGGTCAAGGCCGCCACTGACTACGTTGGGCCGGTCTTCCTGCGCTCCAGCCGGGTGCCGATGCCACAAATCTATCCAGAAGAGCGCTGCCCGTTCGAGATCGGCAAGGCTAACGTGGTACGCCAGGGGGGCGATCTGACGATCGTGGCTTGCGGGTTGATGGTTGGGATGGCACTGGACGCGGCTGCAATGCTCTCCGAAAGAGGAATACAGGCGCGCGTGCTGGACATGCATACCTTGCGGCCAATGGACACAGCAGCGCTGATCGCGGCAGCCAGAGAGACCGGGGCGATCGTGACCGCCGAGGAACACCTACTGCAGGGCGGGATGGGCAGCAATATCGCCCGGATAGTCACTGAAGCCTGCCCTGTGCCGATGCGCTTCATCGGCCTGGTCGATACCTACGTCGAATCCGCCGATCCATATGAATTACTCGAGAAATACCACATGACGGCGAAGGATATCGCTGCCGCGGCGGTAGAGGTTTTAGCAGCTAAGCGTAAGACGGCCGATGTAGTACCGGCTCAAGCCTAGAGTGCGGGAGGATGAATTAAACCTATATGCTTCAACAAGATTTAGCCAAGCGTGAAGCCGAGGGCAAACCGATCCGGGTCGGCGTTAGTGGAGCGGGCTGGATCGGCAGCGGATTCGTGGCCCAGGTGGCGCACATGGCAGGCATGCGGGTGAGCGTGCTGGCCGACGCAAACCCGCGCCTGGCGCGGGAGGCTTTCCTGGCCACCGGTCTCTCCCCACAGGATATTATTGAAGCCGAGGCATCCGGCCCGGCAGAAGACGCCCTGCGCGCTGGCAAGCGCGTGGTGACTGCTTCCTATGCCCTGGCGGCGCAGCTGGAATCGGTGGATATCGTGGCCGACGTTACACCCTCTCCCGCCACTGGCGCTGAAACCGCCTCTGCCTGCATCCAGCACGGTAAAGACATCGTGCTGGTCAACATCGAAGCCGACGTTACCGTCGGGCGCATCCTCAATCAGCAAGCGCGCCAGGCGGGCGTACTTTATACAGTTTCTTCTGGTGACGAGCCCGGCTGCCTGATGGAACTGTGGGATTTCGTGACTACCCTGGGGTATGAACCGATCGTGATCGGTAAGGGCAAGAACAACCCGCTCAACCCGCTGGCCAACCCGGACATGGTAGCCGAATCAGCTCGGCGGGCGAACAAAGACCCCTACCAGGTGGCTTCCTATGTGGACGGCACTAAGACCATGTTCGAAATGACCTGCGCTGCCAATGCCACTGGCTGCCTCCCCATGCAGCGCGGCATGTACGGGCCGGAAGCGACGCTCGAAACCGTCTCGCGCATCTTTGCCCTGGAAGAAGACGGGGGGATGGCGAAGTTCCCTGGCGCGGTTGATTTCGTCCAGGGCAGCGCCATGGCGGGCGGGGTATTCGTCACCGTGCGTATCACCGACGAACGCATCCGGGCTGATCTGGAATATCTCAAGGTCGGCCAGGGCAAATATTACACCTTTTTCCGCCCTTACCACTTATGGTTCCTGGAGGCGCCGATCTCCGTGGCGCGCGCCTTCCTGTACCGCCAGACCACTCTGGTGCCCCTGGACCAACCTGTTGCGGAAGTCTTGACGCTGGCCAAGCGCGACTTGAAGCCCGGCGACCG
>MGOK01000148.1:0-252 GCA_001795335.1 Chloroflexi bacterium RBG_19FT_COMBO_55_16 | reverse complement strand
AAGATGTCGAGTTGGACGAGAGCAGCCTAGTCGTCCGACTGCGGCGAGAGCAAGACCAACTGTCTACCGGTTTAAGCTCTTGAAAGGAGAATCCTATGCGCGTTGGTGTGTTCATCGTACTGTTCCAAAACCTGCCTTTCGAGGCAGCCCTTGACAAAGCGGTCGCCGCTGGGGTGACGGCGGTCGAAATCGGATCTGGCGGCTATCCCGGCAGCCATCACTGCCCGGTAGATGAGCTGCTCCTCAGCGCTG
>MGOK01000147.1 GCA_001795335.1 Chloroflexi bacterium RBG_19FT_COMBO_55_16 | reverse complement strand
GTTTGGGGAGGAGATCGACGAACTGGTAGCCTTGGGCTTATTGGAGTGGGTTGGACCAGGGCAAGAGATCCTACGCTTGACTGCCCGGGGGCGGCTGCTGGGCAATCAGGTCTTTATGCGGTTCATTTAGCGATTTCGAGTGGATTACCCTTGCCTCCCAAGCAATTGATCTGCCAACGCGATCAGAGCCTGGCCTTCTTCTCCAAGAGGTTGAGCTTCGGCGAGCGCCTGGATGGCCTGGTCGGTCATCCGGCTGGCGGCTGCCTGGGTGTAGGCAAGCCCGCCTTCAGCCTCAAGCTGCGCAGCCAGGGATTGGATTTCCCCAGGATTTACTGGACCTTGCGTCCACCTTTTGGCAAAGGCACCATTCTGGGTTAATCCGTATAGCACTGGCAAAGACTTCTTACCAGACAAGAGGTCGCTTTCGGCGGATTTGCCGGTCAAAGCGGCGTTGCCCCAAATCCCCAGGAGGTCGTCCTGGGCCTGGAAAGCCATGCCAAGCGAAAATCCAAACTGCCGGAAGGCTTCGCGGTGCGAGTCAGATGTCCGGGCAACCAGGGCGCCTAGCTCGGTGCAGGCGGCTAATAATGCTGCCGTTTTGCCACCTACCATCTGCCAGTATGCTTCCAGGGAAAGGTCCCCATGGGCTTCATAAGCCAGGTCCAGGAATTGCCCCTCGGTCAGGTGGAGACAGGCGAGCTGCAGGATACGGGATGCCTGGATGGCAATCCCGGGTAAAGCTGTTTCCTCCAGGCGGAGCAGGCTGAGATGGGCGAGGGCGAACATGGCATCCCCGGCATTGATCGCCTGCGCCACCCCCCATTGCTTCCAAACCGTCGGGCGACCGCGGCGCAAGGGGCTATTGTCCTGGATATCGTCGTGGATTAATGAGAAATTGTGTACCAGTTCAACGGCTGCTGCTGCCGGCAGGGCGTGCTGCCACTCCCCTCCCGCGGCCGCGCAGGTCAGCAACACAATGATTGGCCGCACGCGCTTGCCGCGCGCTTCAGGCCCGGCGCCTTCTCCCTCCCAGCCCAGGTGGTAAGCCAGCATGTTGCGATACTCTTCGAGGTTAGTGCTATTCGACAGCAGGATCGCCTGGCGGAGTTCCTCTTCGATGGCCGGCAAGAATGTTGTTGCGTACTCTATCTTCATGTTTGACATTCTACTTGTTTTCTCTAACCAGCTGCGTTTCCCTTAATTGTCCTAAATTAGCAGCCCCGGTGGCGAACATGCATACCTGGATCTGGCGCTGGAGCAGCCGGATGGTTTGGATGGTGGCTTCTTGGGATTGTGCGGCGGCTTTCAAGAACGGGCTGGCCATGCCCCCCAGGGTGGCTCCCAGGGCAATGCACTTGGCGATGTCAATTCCATCGCGCAAGCCACCCGAAGCGAAGACAGTCAACTGTGGCGTTGCCCGGCGGACGTTCTGGATCGCTTCGGCAGTCGGGATACCCCAGTCGATGAAGGCGGCTGCCAGTCTGGCCTGGTATTCGTCGTTTGCGCGGTGCATCTCAACCTGTGACCAGGAGGTGCCTCCAGCCCCGGCCACGTCGATGGCAGACACCCCGGCTTCTGCCAGCTGGCGCGCCGCCTGTTCAGAAAACCCCCAACCCACTTCCTTGGCGATGACTGGCACAGGCAGTGCCCGGCAAACAGTTTCGATCTTACGCAGCAATCCGGTGAAGCGCGTGTCGCCCTCCGGTTGGACAGCTTCCTGAAGAGCGTTGAAGTGCAGGATCAGGCCGTCGGCAGCGATCATCTCGACTGCTCTCTGGCAGTGCTCGACTGAGTAACCGTAATTCAGCTGGATGGCGCCCAGGTTGGCAAACAACAATACATCCGAAGCTACCTGGCGAACCTGAAAGGTAGAGGCCAGCTCGGGGTGTTCGATCGCCGCCCGTTGGGAGCCAAGCCCCATGGCGATGCCGGTCTCCTGGGCTGCCGTGGCCAGGATGCAGTTAATTGCTGCCGCTTCCGGCGTGCCACCGGTCATCGATGAGATCAGAATTGGCGCGCGCAAGGCGCGGCCAAACAGCTTCAGGTTGAGGTCGATCTCCTCCAGGTTGAGTTCAGGCGCTGCCTGGTGGATAAACCGATAATGTTCTAGCCCGGAAGATAAGCCAGAACGCACGTCTTCTTCCAAATTGATCCGAATATGATCGGATTTCCGGGTACTGATCGGCGTAACTTTTGGCATTAAGCGGTGTTCCTGTGATTTGAAGTATCTTACCAGCCTGATTCCTGGCTGTCAACAAATTCCCCTGCTGGCAATAAACCTTGCTGGTTTCAACATCAGGGCTTGACAGATCGGGCTACGGGGATACAATTGGCGCAGTAAGTTGAGACCTTGTGCAAGGAGGATTGTATATGGCTGACACATTTGAGGACGTCAAAGCAATTATCGTGGATTTGCTTAGCGTTGACGAGGCTAAGGTAAAGCCTGAGGCGAAATTCCGCGAAGACCTAGAAGCAGACTCCCTCGACCTGGTAGAGCTGATC
The DNA here is from genome assembly GCA_001795335.1 of Chloroflexi bacterium RBG_19FT_COMBO_55_16. The sequence goes on along the minus strand of MGOK01000147.1, from coordinate 3,340 downwards.
ATGGCCTTTGAAGATAAATTTGGTGGGGAGATCTCGGACGAGGACGCCCAGACGATCACCACGGTGGGAGAGGCAGTCAAATATATCGAAGTTCACATGCTGTGATAGGTTGTCCGTTTGCTCTTTTCGAAGAGGCGCGGAAATTCCCGCGCCTCTTTGTGCATGCCTGGCCAGCTCTTGGAAAGGCGATTTACATTTAAATTGACATTTAGGTGTACGCCCATTATATTTACGATGAAGAGGCTTTGGGTAAGGAGGAGACAAAGCGATGAGCAAAATAATCCGTATCGTTCTGTGGGGGGCTTTGTTATTTATCCTGATGTTTGCAGCTGCCTGTTCGCCAAAGGCAAACCCAGTACCAGCCACCGACGAGGGCGCCGGAGAGATGGTGGAAACCACTGCGCCAGTTCAAGAAACTCAACCGGCCGGTGTTGACGAACAGACGGGAAATGAAGCGCCGCAGGCGACGCCTGGTGTGCCAGAAGATATCCCTGTCATGGAAGGGGCGTACAAACTCCAGGTAGCTCGGGCCGGTGCCTATGTGATCTTCCAGGTGGATGGCACTATCGAAGATGTGGTGACTTTCTACCAATTGGAGCTACCCAATTTCGGCTGGCATGAGGTGCGTTCTCCAGACACCTCTATGGGAGCGATGGCCACCCTCTTGCGTGAAAATGATGCCAAGGATAGGCTCAACATCAGTATGCAGAAGAACGAATTGGGCGGTTTTGTATCTGTAACCATTTCGGTACAGCGAGTGCCTTAATCCCAATATCTGACCTTATATAAAGGATCTTTCAGGATAAGGCCTGCAGATCCTGGTATGCGTTAAGGCTCTTGATGGCGTTGTTTTCTCTGGGTTACCTTAATAGTTTGGGGATCTCTTCTGGGTGTGAGGCGACGCGTACACCGACTGCCTCCAAAGCTCTAATCTTATCAACCGCCAGACCTGAGCCGCCCTCGACGATCGCCCCTGCGTGCCCCATCCGTTTCCCGGGAGGGGCAGTCTGTCCGGCGATGAAGGCGACGACGGGTTTGGTCAGTTGGTCGGCGATAAACTCGGCAGCTTTTTCTTCGTCCGTGCCGCCAATTTCACCAATTAAAACGATTTTCTCGGTGTACGGGTCTGCTTCGAACATCCCCAGGACATCGATAAAGTTCGTCCCATTGATAGGGTCTCCGCCGATGCCAACACATGTAGTGGCGCCCATTCCATCTTCCTTGAGGGCGTAGAGCACCTCGTAAGTCAATGTGCCGGAGCGGGAGACTACGCCCACATTGCCTGGGATGGCGATATCGCCGGGGATAATGCCTACCTTAGCTTCGCCCGGGGTGAGCAATCCAGGGCAGTTTGGCCCCACCAGACGTACACCTTTCTGGTCGAGGTAGTTACGCACACGCATCATATCTTGCACCGGGATGCCTTCGGTAATGCAGACGATTAAAGCTAAGCCAGCATCAGCTTCCTCGAAAATGGCATCGGAGGCGAAGCGAGCGGGGACAAAGATCACACCGGTGTTGGCGCCGGTGGCCTCAATAGCGATTTTCGCTGAATCGAAAACTGGGATCTTGCCATCGAGTACCCACTCCCCACCCTTGCCAGGTCTCACACCGGCAACTACGTTGGTGCCGTAAGCCACCATCTGTTGGGTGTGAAAAAGGCCTTCATTTCCGGTGATACCCTGCACCAGAAGGCTCGTATTTTTATCGATCAGGATACTCATTGCGATGGTCCTCCCTGAGAGGCTTCGACGGCTTTTTGGGCGGCATCAGCCAGCGTTTTCGCGGTGATCATGTTGGCGTTGGCCAGGATTTGACGGCCTTCTTCGGCATTGGTGCCCACCAGGCGGACAACCATCGGCACCTGAGTTTTGACCTCTCCCAAGGCGGTTACGATGCCTCGAGCGACTTCATCACAACGCGTGATGCCGCCGAAGATATTGAACAAGACCACCTTGACATTTGAGTCGGCCAGGATGATGCGCAAAGCTGCGGCAACTTTTTCTGAGCTGGCTCCCCCTCCGATATCAAGGAAGTTGGCTGGTTCACCGCCGAAATGTTTAATGATATCCATAGTCGCCATAGCCAGACCAGCGCCATTGACCATGCAGCCGATTTGCCCATCCAGCTTGATAAAAGACAAGTCATGTCTGCGCGCCTCGACTTCAGCTTCCGCTTCTATATCTAGATCGCGCATTTCGGCCAGGTCTGAATGCCGGAAAAGGGCATTGTCGTCCAGGACCATTTTACCGTCCAGGGCTACCAGGTGATGGTCGGAGGTGATCACCAGTGGGTTGATCTCAGCCAGGGTGGCGTCGTTATCTTTATAAGCCTGCCATAAACCCCGGGCGATCTGTTCGAAGGCGCGCCACTGGTCACGCGGCAGGTCGATGCCGGCAGCCAGGTCGCGTGCCTGGTAATCGCGCAATCCAAGCAGAGGGTCAATATGTACTTTGACGATCTTCTCAGGAGTTTCTGAAGCAACCTGTTCGATGTCAACACCGCCAGCCGCAGAAGCCATCATCGCCGGCTTGCGCGCGGCCCGGTCGTTGGTGATCCCCAGGTAGATTTCGGTTTCGATATCTGCGGCTTCGTCGACCAGCACTTTCCGCACCGGTAGGCCTTTGATCTCCATAGCCAGGATTTGAGCGGCCACCCGTTCGGCTTGTTGGGGATTCTTAGCGAGCAAGATACCACCGGCCTTGCCTCGCCCTCCCACCAGCACCTGGGATTTAATAACGACGCGGCCACCCAATTCTTCTGCAATGTGCTTTGCTTCATTAGCGGTGGCCGCTACCCGTCCTTTTGGGATCGGAATGCCGTACTTTGAAAAAATCTGTTTGGATTGATATTCGTGTAATTTCATGCAGGGTATCTCCCCTAGGATAGACCTTAGGCCCAGTGTGGCGTGCGAAAGGGATTATATCAGCTACTCCTCCGGCAAGTTGAAGTGCATGATCCGGCTGTTGCCTGCGTCTGAGACCCATACCCCACCCTGTGGGTCAACAGTTATAGAACCAGCCAGACCGAATCCATCGGGTCCTAGGCTGTAATCTCCCCAGAAGCGGACGATCTCGCCGGTAGAGGTGAACTCTAAGATGCGATAGCCCTCCGGGTCAGTGGTGAAAACGTGCCCGCGCTCGTCGACGGCCAGATAAGGTTTGTTATCAAGGGATTGGCCAAACCACCCGTAGACGTCCCAAGCAGTGAGTGGGAGGTAGCTGCCGGCCCCATCTGGCGCAAAGGATTGGATGCGTTGGTTCCAGGAGTCAGCCACGTACAGGTTCCCCGCGGCATCGAGCGCTAATCCTACTGGCTCGTTAAACTGTCCCGGAGCGAA
>MGOK01000146.1:5424-5771 GCA_001795335.1 Chloroflexi bacterium RBG_19FT_COMBO_55_16 | reverse complement strand
TCGTCAGACGCGACAAGACTGGCTTTCGGGTAGGTTAGTTTCTGAGGATGAGTCTATTTTGCGTCATGCCAGAATCGTATTAACTGAGACGCAATCTACCTAAATCAAGTGTTCACATAATCTGGTACATAATTTTCGGTGGGGCAGATGCCTGCCCCACCGATCTATTTTCCCTTCGGATTCAGATTATCCCAAATTGACAACTGCCTAGGCAATGCTCTGCTGCCATGTTTACCGGTTCTACTCCGGTCCGATGTTCTGCCTCTTGCCTGATGTTTCTCCATCCATTCCAGCCAAGTTAGTGGTTGCATTGGCAAGAGTACCGGGCTGATCTCGGTTGGGCAGCC
>MGOK01000146.1:4965-5402 GCA_001795335.1 Chloroflexi bacterium RBG_19FT_COMBO_55_16 | reverse complement strand
GCATCTCATCAGCGAACAGCGACTGCAGATCGTCCAACTCCGCGCCGCGCAGCACGTTACGCGCCAACTCGAGCGTGGTGGATTTCAGGAAAGACAACTCCAGTCGCTTCTCGTCGCCGAGTCGATCGTCATCGTAAGGTGGATTGAGCCATAGAAGCGTCACCGACTCGTCGGTCAGGGAACAGCTCTCCCAGACGGCGATGTGGCACTTGTCTATGCGGGCAGCAACTTTTTCGGCGCGGTAGGGGAACAGCTCGCAGCCCCAGGCTTCGCCCCGAGGCTCAGACCGAAGGGTTTCGCAGTTGAGCAGCCTGCCGAGGAGGCTGGCGATTTCACCTTCACCTGCGCAGGGGTCGAGCAGCCGCCCGCGTGTGCCCACCGGAAGCGGGATGAACCAGGAAACCGTAGCTGCGCAACTGCGTTGCGAACGCCATGTG
>MGOK01000146.1:0-4836 GCA_001795335.1 Chloroflexi bacterium RBG_19FT_COMBO_55_16 | reverse complement strand
CAGGGGATAAAATAACCTTGTATGAACTATGGTCCTGATCTAAAATGTAGTCGGGTTTCACCTCCTGACTTAAATTATCTGAACCTTTGTACCTGCCAACGTTTAGAGACCCACGCTTTTTGATGAATCCAATTCGCGTGGAAATAATTCCAGAGAATCTATGGTTGGGCAACGATAAGGTGTGGCGTGAACTCTTCAGTCGAAACAAATGGGTTATCGAAATCTTTCGGCAAGGTGCATGCCGTTGATTCGGTCAGTCTGCGTGTAGGGCAGGGGGAGATCTACGGCTTCCTCGGCCTTAACGGCGCGGGCAAGACCACCACCATCCGCGCCTTGTTGGGTATGATCCGTCCCAGCGCCGGGTCTGTGAGCGTGCTGGGGCAGGCAGTCGGTCCAAATGGACGCGGGCCTTGGCGTCGGGTTGGCCACCTGGTTGAGAGGCCCGCCGCCTATCCTGAGCTGACCGTCAGGGAGAACCTGGAGATCGCCCGCCGTCTGCATGGGATTCTGGACAGGAGCGCTACATCTCACGTGATCGAGCGCCTGGGTCTCGCCACTTACGCCGATCGAAAAGCGGGCGGGCTTTCGACGGGCAACCTGCAACGCCTGGGACTGGCACGCGCCTTATTGCACGAGCCCGAGTTACTGATCCTCGACGAACCCGCCAACGGACTGGACCCGGCGGGGGTGGTGGAGATCCGCGAACTGCTGGCGAGCCTGGTCCGCGAGAAAGGCGTGACTGTGTTCATGTCGAGCCACATCCTTACGGAGGTGGACCGCCTCGCCACGCGCATCGGCATCATCCACAAGGGCCATTTGCTGGTGGAACTTGAAGCGGAAAAACTGGAGGAATTACGCTCGCAGCGCCTGGAAATCAAAGCGCGCAACCCGGAAGCCGCTCAATGCGCGCTTGCCCAGGCTGGATATGCTGTGAAAGCAAGCGGAAGCACGCTTCTCTTGTATGAAGCGCACGCCATCGAGGCGCCAGAGGAGGTGGCAATCATACTGGTCAAAGCGGGAGCGCCTCCGACCAGGCTGGCCGTGGAACAAGAGATGCTCGAAGATTATTTCCTGCGCCTGACGGGAGAAAAAGAATGAAGGCATTCCTCTCCGCATTTTGGGCCGAGGCACTCAAAGCACGCCGCTCCAAAGTGTCTCTGCTGACGGTCGCCGCGTTCCTGATCTTTCCCATCATCGACGGACTATTTATGTTCATCTTGAAAGATCCAGAGCGAGCGCGTGGGATGGGATTGATCAGCGTAAAAGCCCAAATTACCGCAGGGGTTGCCGATTGGCCGACATATTTCCAGGTGCTCTTGCTGGGAACCGCGATTGGGGGAGCAATTGTGTTTGCGTTCACCACGGCCTGGGTCTTTGGACGCGAGTTTTCCGATCATACCGTCAAAGAAATCCTGGCTCTGCCCACCCCGCGCGGAGTTATCGTTGGTGCGAAGTTTGTATTGACGGCGCTTTGGATGTTGGGGCTCACCCTTATGATCTTCGTGATTGGGCTTGGTATTGGAAAAGCCGTGGATATACCGGGCTGGTCTCCCGGGTTGGCATGGTCATCATTCTGGTCTCTTATGCTCATCGCTCTCCTGACCTTTATGCTCATGCCGTTTGTCGCTTTGTTTGCCAGCGTGGGACGCGGTTACCTGCCCCCGCTGGGTTGGGCTTTTCTCACCATGGCCCTGGCCCAAATCGCTATCGTGCTGGGATGGGGAGATTGGTTTCCATGGTCCGTGCCGGGGCTGTTAGGTAGTTTGAATGGGTCGCACGCCGAGCCGGTTGGAATGCACAGCTATGTGGTGGTGGTGCTGACGTTCGTCGCCGGAATTGCGGCAACATTCGCATGGTGGCAGAGTGCCGACCAGGCGCGGTAAAACAATAAGTTGCCAATCCTGCGTTCATGTGACCGGGCTTCCATCCTCTGCTACTAACAACAGCTCCGTGCCTGATGTCTGCTGTTGGGCAGAGCCATACTTTGATAATAAAAGGGGAGAAGGGCAAATTCGATTATGAAAACCGGCTTTGTTCCGATTACTCTTGAAGAGTATGTAGAACTTCATCTCAAAAGCAACCCTGACACAAGCAGAGAGGAAATAACTATTGCCCTCAGGGGTGCTTTGGAAGAGATTATAAAAAGGGGCAAAATGCATAAATTGTGGAAATCCCCTCTGGGTAATCGGATCGGCTTTCGCCGCTAACATGTGCTTCACTTGCATAACCGGAGAAGCGATTCCTGAAGACGATTATGAAATCGATGAGGCTTGTTACTGATGGTCCCATTTCTGAGTGAATCGTGTGAACCATAACAAGATAGGATGCTAATCCATCCCGTCTTGTTATGGTTTTTCTCACCGATCGCCGAAAATGCGAATCCGTCGTTCCTTCAATAATCTGGTAATCACCTCCTTCCACACTGTCTCCGTCAACTGAACCAAGTATTCCTCCTGGCAATCGCCACCGGTTTCCAGCCCAACAATCAGGTTCTCCATTTGCGCGACCTCCCAGAGAGATTCATTCCATTCGTCCAGAACAGGGATTGGTAATGTTTCTGAAAGGCGAGAAATTAGCATTTGTCGAGCCAGGGTATCCGGTGTCCAGCCACCTAGGAGTTCACCTTCGAATACAAGCAGGTAAATCATATCCTCCCCTGGCTGCCACTTACCTGGCAAAGCGGGATCGGCGATCAATGCCGCGTGGTACGCACCATAGTCTGGTAAGTGCTGCCAGGTCTGGCAGTAGTGGGTTGCCAGCGGGTAAACCGGCCGCCCTTGCAGAAAGAGCTTCTTGCGCTGCCTAGCCTGGATACTCGCCCGGATCGATTCGAGCACCGTCTTGTGCCCGACCATTCCCAGGTAGACCAGGTTGCCGGCATAGTAATCTCTATTGTTATGCTGCGAAGCAAAGTCTTCAGCAAAGCAACCGCTTATGCGGGAATTCTAGGATTTGGACTCTTATTAATCTTTGAAATCTGCTCATCCTTCGTGCCAGCATTAGACCTGGCTATGATATTTGCCATGGGCGGCGGGCTTTTGAGCATGGCATGGTACATCCTGGTTGCCCGAAGGCTCTTCCAGCTGGGGCAGGGCATCTCAAAAGAATAGGAGAAACCCCTATGTCGAACAAAATCCTGGTTGCCTACGTCAGCCGGACCGGTTCTACCGCTGAGGTGGCCGAAGCCATCGGCCAGACCCTGGTCGAAAGCGGCGTGCAGGTGGACGTGCTCCCCATGCAGGATATAAAAGACCTCGCTCCATACCAGGCAGTGGTGGCCGGCAGCGCCATTCGCGGGGGGAAATGGCTGCCGGAGGCCATGCAATTCATGCAGACTCATCAGGCGGCATTGGCCCAAAAGCCCTTCGCCGCATTCTTGGTGTGTATGACGCTGGCCATGCCGAAAGGTGATTACCGCGAGCACGTCGCGACATGGCTGGAACCGGTGCGGGCGCTGGTGAAACCGGTGAGCGAGGGCCTCTTTGCCGGAATACTGGACATTCGCCAGGTCTCGTCGTTTGGCGATAGGCTGAAATTCCGCTTGAGTGTCGCCTTCGGCGTCTGGTCGGAGGGCGATCACCGGGATTGGAACGCCATTCGCGCCTGGGCTAAGAGCCTCCGCCCGCTGTTGCTCAGGCCTGTCCAGGATTCAAGCCTTTTGTCGGCCTGGCGCACCTAGTCGCCCTATTCTACTTTTGGCGGTTCTGAAATTCACCCACCGTGTGTGGAAAAAACTTCAGAAAAAATCCTATTGACTTTTTTGAAAATTGCGCGATATTATACATAGGGCGCTTGTTACAATTATCACGACCAACAATTGAATAGATCGCCCTGAACGAACGGAGGCGTCGAACCGGGACCTGAATGTGGTCGCTTTCCCATCTGTGTAAGGTAAAGGTCTCTGAGAGCTATTAGCGAAACCGGCCGGTGGTTTCGCTTTTATTTTTTGGGGAGGGCGTCGCAGGGTGTACCGAATAAAGCCATGGTCCTATCTAAACGAGTTGATCAAGGAGGGATAAGAATTGACCCTATACATTCGATCAACAATGGATCGAAAGGAGGTAGGCTTGCCCAGGAATTCTCTTGAATCGTAGGGAAGTGGATAACCCTCAGGATTCAGTTTGCGGCAAAGGCTTGCCCTGGTGAAGCTGGCAGGCTGAACTCTGGGCTAGGCAAGATACAGTCATCGGAAGTGCCGCCTAAGGGCGAAATGCCCGGGAGGTGGATAGATTTGAGTTGGCCGTGATTTCACCAGAGTAAGGAGTTAGAGATGAAACACAAACGTTTTACCTATCTGACTGTAGCTCTTTTGTTGGTCTTCGGGGTGGCTGGCGTTCAAGCATCTGGATCAGCAGGAGACATCTTCACCATAACACCAATTGGAGACGATATCGTTGTGAATAGACCCGGTGTATCTTTGGGGCTGTCGTGGAAAGTCTTCTATTATGAGCAGACCTTTGGTGAGACAGAAGGCGCCTATTTAGAGGATCATGAACACCTCTATAACCCCTACGGTGTGGGCCTGGACGGTGTAGACAATCTTTGGGTGGCTGAAGAATTTGGCGCACGGGTGCTCAAGTACAGTGCGGGTGGTTCTTTCCTGATGTCCATCGGCACAGCAGGTTTGTGGGCTTTAGCGGACGAAACACACTTCAGCGATCCTGTCGATGCAGCAGTAGATAGCCAGGGCAATCTCTGGGTCGTTGATTGGAGTTCCCACCGCGCTGTCAAATACGATTCGGAGGGTAACTATCTGATGCAGCTGGGGGTCACCTGGGTAGGTGGACCAGATAACGTTCACTTTGAAAATCCAGTTGGTATTGCCTTTGACAGCGC
>MGOK01000145.1:30163-35310 GCA_001795335.1 Chloroflexi bacterium RBG_19FT_COMBO_55_16 | reverse complement strand
CGCGGTCGGCGGGCGATCATTACGGAGGATTTCGAGCGGGAATGCCACGGCCGCGGGGTTCTGCCTGACTCACCGGGCATCTTAGCTTGGATGAGTGTCCCTTTAAATGTTGGCGCGGATACGATCGGAGCGGTTAGCCTGGGGAGCCGCGATCCATCTGTTATTTACTCCTCAGATCAGGCCAACCTGCTCCAGGCTATCGCTGACCTGGTTGCTGGAGCGATCGTCAAAGCGCGCTTGCTCGAGGAGTCGGAGAAGCGCGCTCGCCAGCTGGCTACGCTCAATGAAGTGACGCGCAGCTTAACCTCGATGCTGGAGCTGCAGCCCCTGCTGAACCGTATCTTACAGAGTGCGGTGGAGATCCTGGACTGCGAAGCTGGCAGCTTGTTATTGATCGATGACGGCACGGGGGAGGCGGTATTTGCCGTGGCGTTAGGCCCGGTTGGGACGGAATTGGTTGGGAAGCGCCTTCCGCCTGGGGTTGGGCTGGTTGGGAAAGTGGTCAAGAGCAAACAAGCGCTTATCCAAAACGCAGTTCAGCAAAGCACTGACTGGTTCGATACCGACCAACAGACCGGCTATACAACCAGGGATCTATTGGTCGTGCCGATGGTGGTTAAAGATCGGGTCACCGGAGTGTTGGAAGTCCTGAACAAACGGGATGGATCACCTTTCGCCTGGGAAGACCTGGAATTGTTAAGCGCTTTCGCCGGACAGGCAGCGGTGGCCATCGAAAACGCTCGGTTATACACCCTCACCGACCAGGCTTTAGCAGCGCGCGTCGAAGAACTGTCGGTGATGCAACGCGTTGACCGCGATCTGAATGCCAGCCTCGATCTGGAACGAGTACTGCACATCACCCTTGAGTGGTCGCTGAGCCGGTCCAAAGCTGATGCCGGCCTGGCTGGGCTGTTAGACCAGGCTGGGTTGCAAGTCGTGGCGGCGCAGGGTTACTCGCCTGAACTGGTCACGTCTGGCAATTCGCATCTCATGTTGGAAATCCCTGCGCTCGAAGAGGCTATTCGCAGTGGTCAGCTGCAATCTTACTTGTTGGCCGATGCCCACAGCCAGGCAATTGTCCCAATCCGCCGCGAATCCCAGCTGATCGGGATAATCTTATTGGAAAGTAAATCAGGTTCTGGTTTCCCTGAAGAACTGCTGGCTTTTCTGGCGCGCCTCAGCGACCATGCTGCCATCGCTATTTCGAACGCCCAGCTTTACGCGGCGGTTCAATCCGCTAATCTTGCGAAAAGCCAGTTCGTTTCATCTGCTGCGCACGAGTTAAAAAATCCACTGACTTCTATCAAGGGTTATAGCGACCTTCTAGTCTCCGGCGCGGTGGGGGCGGTCAATGAAGGCCAGGCGCGATTCCTTGCCACTGTCCGTTCCAACGCTGACCGGATGGGCACCCTGGTCTCCGACTTGCAGGACATCTCTCGCATTGAAGCCGGGCAGTTGCACCTCCAATATAGCGAGGTTTCCTTCAAGGACGCTGTCGACGAAGTAGTGCGTACCCTGAGAAAACAGATCGAAGAGAAGCTACAGACTCTGGTGGTTGAGGTGCCTGCGAGTTTGCCACTGGTGTGGTATGACAATACCCGGCTGGTCCAGATCTTGACCAACCTGGTAAGCAATGCCCATAAGTACACACCCAGCGGTGGGCAGATCGCAATCCAGGCCGAGTGTGTATCCAACCGCTGGGATGCCGAAGGCGCAACACAGGTAGTTCATGCCTGGGTCAAGGATAGCGGGATCGGCATCAGTCCAGAAGACCGGCTGAGACTCTTCGAACAATTCTTCCGCTCAGAGGATCCCAGGGTGCGCGAAGTTACCGGGACTGGGTTGGGGCTGAGCGTCACTAAAAACCTAGTCGAGATGCAGGGGGGACGGATCTGGTTTGAGAGCGAATTAAACCAGGGAACGACTTTCCACTTTACTATACCAGCAGTGACCAATTCGTAGCACAATCTGCTTGTAAGTCAATTTGGCACGTTGTCCTACAATCGTAATAAGTGCTCCGGCAACTGGACGGCCACCACCTCACCCCGGGCGCAAACAACACCGTGGGCCGACAGCGTGGAGACCACGACCACCTTGCGACCTCGGATTTCTTTTATGTGCGCTCGCACTTCAAGGGGGGAATCAATGGGAGTGGGTCGCATGTAGTCGACATGCAGAGAGGCGGTCAGGAAGCGCAGCGCCGGTTCGGTATCCATCGCGCGCCCCGCGGCGCGATAGGCAGCTGCCGCCGCGCTGCCAGTCGAATGGCAGTCGATCAGCGAGGCGATCAACCCCCCGTAAACATAACCCGGGATCGCCGTATGGTAGGGCCTGGGTTGGAAGAGGCAGACTGTTTCATCTCCATCCCAATAGCTCTTGATCTGCAAGCCATGTTCATTCAGCTGCCCACATCCGTAGCAGTAATTAAATTGGTCGGGGTAGTATTCCTGGAATGCTTTTTTTTCCATAATCCTCAACAGGTGATTAGGGTGTGAAGCATCGTATAGTATATCAGCTTCAATACCGTCAGAATGATGCGTGAGAGAGTAGACTTCCGCATCAAGATTGGATTTTGGCAGGGTCATGAACTTTTTCATGTTCAAATTATGACAACAAACTCTGCCTGGGATTCGTATATAGTATATAATCCTCACTTTGGAGGAACCAAAAAAATTCAGGGAATATTAATTGGCATCCAGGAGACCGCAGGAGGTCCAAGTGTCAGGAAATTCATCCCAAAACAAAGATGTCGTCGAAACCATCCAACCTGTGGCTGGAGGCAATGGGAAACAGCCAGTCATCCAGCTGCGGGATATCGTCAAGACCTTTTCCACGGCGGCTGGCGACTTCACTGTGCTAAAAGGGATCAGCACCGATTTCTATGCTGGCGAGTTCGTGGTAGTGATCGGCAAATCGGGGAGCGGCAAATCGACCTTAATCAACATGATCACGGGCATCGACCGGCCTACCTCCGGTGAAGTGTACCTGGGCGATCTACCACTGCACGAGCTGAGCGAAAATCGGATGGCTGTGTGGCGCGGGCGCCAGGTTGGTATTGTCTTCCAATTCTTCCAATTGCTGCCCATGCTCTCTTTGTTAGAGAACATCATGTTGCCCATGGATTTCTGCAAGATGTATACCCCGCGGGAGCGCAAGCAACGGGCGATGGAGCTGCTGGAACTGGTTGAGATGGCAGATCACGCTGATAAACTGCCGACGGCAATCTCAGGCGGTCAGCAACAGCGCGTGGCGATCGCACGCGCTTTGGCCAACGACCCGCCGATCCTCATGGCAGATGAACCGACCGGAAACCTGGATTCGAAGACGGCCGGGGTGATCTTCGATATTTTCGAAAACCTGGCAAAGCAAGGGAAGACGGTGATCATGGTGACGCATGACTCGAGCCTGGCGCGGCGCGTCAACCGCACGATGCTGATTGTCGATGGTGAGATCGTCAACGAATATATCGCCCGAGCGCTGCCCATGCTCAACCAGCAACAGCTGTTGAAAGCTACCCACCAGCTCAAGCCGATGCATTTCGACCCCGGGGCTACGATTGTCCAAGAAGGGGTGGTCGGAGATAAGTTCTATATCGTCACCAAGGGACGGGCGGAAGTGGCCTTGAAGCGCCCGGGTGGCTCGGATGTGGTGGTGATGCGGCCAGGAGCGGGGGAGTATTTCGGCGAGATTGAGGTGATGCGGGGTGGGAAGTACATCGCCACGGTGCGCGCCATCGCCGACGCGCCGGTGGAGGTGGTCGCCCTGGACCGGGAGACATTTACAGAGTTAATGGCCGAGTCACCAGAGACGCGTGATACCCTCTCCCAAATCGTGGCCGCGCGCCTGGCTGAGCACGAATCCATCCCTCATATTCACGGGAGCGAAGGATGATCTCTCCACGCTGGCGTAAAGTTGTGAAAGACCTGTGGGGCAATAAGGCGCGCACCGTCCTGGTGATGGCGACCATCGCTGTCGGCGTCTTTGCTGTCGGCTTTGTCAGTGCTTCCTTTGTATTAATCCTCTACGATATGGATGCAGACTACCAGGCTGCCAACCCGCATGCGGCGATCATCTATACCATGCCGTTTGAGACTGACTTGCTACATTCTCTGGAGCAAGTCCCCGGAGTCGGTGATGTTGAAGGCCGCAGCGGGACCACGGCCCGCTTGCTGCTGGGCGATGAGAAGTTGCTCATCACCCTCAACGCTATCCCGCCAGTTAACGAGATCAAGATCGATAAAATCGAGCCCTCCGAACACGGAGTCGATCTGAATCTGGGGGATAAAGAGATCTTCCTCGAGGGTTCTGCCCGCGCCAACCTGCCGGTTAAGCCGGGGGAGGTTGTGAATATACAACTATTTGATGGGCGGGTGCGCTCGCTGCGCGTGGCTGCCTGGGTGCATGACGTAACCAGCTTCCCGTTCGTTTTTACGCAGCAGGTCTCAGCTTATGTCACCCCGGAAACGCTGGAATGGCTGGACGGGACGACCGGCTATAACCAGGTGTACCTGACCGTGGCTGAGCAGAAGACGGACGAGGAACACGTCAATGCCGTGGCGGCGGATGTGGCAGACAAGATCGAGAAGGGTGGCCGGCAGGTATACGGTACCTTTGTCTTCCAACCGGGCCGGCATTTCGCCACGGATATCACCCGCGCTTTAGGGGTGATGATGAGCGTCCTGGGGGCGCTGGCAGTCTTGTTAAGCGGCTTTCTGGTCGTGAATACGATCAACGCCCTGATCAGCCAGCAAATTCGGCAGATCGGAGTGATGAAGTCGCTGGGTGCGAGCACCGGGCAGCTGGTTGGAATTTACCTGGTGCTGGTGCTGATTTACGGCTTGCTGGCTTTGATCATATCGGCGCCCCTCTCCTCTTACGCGGCGTATGTGATCGCCCTTGGGATCGGCCAATATTTAAATTTTAACCTTGGCCAGTTCCGCTTCGTACCCACCTCGCTCATCCAGCAAGCAGCGGTTGCACTGATCGTCCCCGTAGTAGCCGCCCTGATCCCGGTCTGGATGGGCACCCGCATGACCATCCGGGAGGCGATCACCAGCTATGGCCTGAGCGGTGGGCGCTTTGGGAAAGGCCGGATTGACCGGCTGGTGGAGCGCATCCGCGGCTTGCCCCGCCCGCTGTTGATCTCC
>MGOK01000145.1:27898-30150 GCA_001795335.1 Chloroflexi bacterium RBG_19FT_COMBO_55_16 | reverse complement strand
TCCGCCGCAAAGGCCGCCTGTTCCTCACCCTGTCTACGTTAATCCTGGCGGGGGCGATCTTCATCGCCGTTTTCAACTTGCGGGCCGCGATGCGGGTGGCGATCAACCAGACCTTTGGCTATATCCTTACCGACGTAAACCTCGGTCTGGATAAACCTTACCGGATACAAAAGATTGAACCACTGGCGATGAGCGTGCCCGGGGTGGTGAGTGTGGAAGGTTGGGGGTCAGCCCTCGGGGAGGTCTTGACTGAGGATGGGGTTACTGCCACACAGGTATTTATCCTTGCGCCGCCGGCCAAATCCAAGCTGATTGACCCGACTCTCACTTCGGGACGCTGGTTGAGGCCGGAAGACGAAAATGCTCTGGTGATAGGCAACCACCTGCTCGCTGTGCGCCCGGAGCTAAAGGTGGGCGACCGGGTGACACTCGATTTGAACAATATCCAGAGCACCTGGACCATCGTTGGGACTTATAAGATGGCGGGGAATGTGTCGCCGCCGATCCTTTATGCCAACAAAGAATATCTCTTAAGAGTATTGGGCGAGGTCAACCAGGTATCTGACCTGCGCGTCACCACTGCCCAGCATGATTTCCTCACCCAGCAGCGGGTGGGCAGGCAACTGGAGGCGGTATTTAAACGAGCTGGCATACTGGTGACGGTGATGACTACCGGCGTCGAGCAGATCGCCCGCAACACCTCCTCGACCGACATCCTGGTCTATTTCCTGCTGGTCATGGCCGTGTTGATCGCCCTGGTAGGTGGCCTAGGATTGATGAGCACGATGAGCATGAACGTAATCGAGCGCATCCGCGAGATCGGCGTCATGCGGGCAATCGGCGCCTCGGATGGAGCCATCATGTTTATGGTTATCGTCGAAGGGGTATTGATCGGCTTGATCAGCTGGGTGATCGGCGCCATCCTGGCCGTTCCGATCGGCATCGGGTTGACCAACGTGGTCGGGATCGCCTTCCTGCAAAGCCCGTTGGACTTCGTATTTTCCTGGGATGGCTTCCTGGTATGGCTGGTGATCGTGGCGATCCTGTCGTCCCTGGCCAGTTTCCTGCCGGCGCGTAACGCGGCGCGGCTTACCGTGCGCGAGGTACTGGCTTACGAGTGATCAGTAAACAGTTGTCAGTGACCAGTAGTCAGTTGATTGCAATCAACAATCAGCGATCAGCAATTTAGCGATTTAGTTCATGACGAAGGAGAGGATAATGACTACCAATCAATTTCCCAAATTAGCTCTCTTACTGGTGATCTTTGGTTTAGCCCTGGTAGCGTGTGGCAGGGTGGGAGGGGCGGCGGCGGATGCGAGCGCCACCGAGGTGCCAATCGCAGTGGCTGATACCCAAATCGTCGCCGAAGGGCGGCTGGTGCCGCGCGAATCGGTCGAGTTGTCGTTTGTCGCCAGCGGACAGGTGACTGAAGTCCTGGTGAAAGAGGGCGACCAGGTCAAGGCTGGTGATGTACTTGCCCGGCTGGGCAACCGCGAACAGATGGAAGCCAACATCGCTGCGGCGCAGCTGGACGTGCTCGCTGCCAAGCAAGAATCGCTCGACGCCCAACAAGCGCGGGTCGCGCTCGATGACAATTTACCGCAAGCCCAGACTCAGGCGCTCGAAGCTATCACCAGCGCCCGGGATGCCCTGCATGGCGCCGAGCGCAGGCTGAACTCGCTGAGTTCGCCTGCTGATCAAGCGGATATCGATTCAGCCACGGCGAGTATGGTCCTGGCGAGGGATGTCCTGGATAAGGCAAAAGACGATTTTGAACCCTATGCTAACAAGCCGGAGGACAATCTGGTTCGGGCCGTCTTTTTGAACAGGCTGGCGGAGGCGCAGCGCGCTTACGACGATACCGTGCGCCGCCTGAACCGGCTGGATGGGGTGATCGGCAGCGACTTCGACATTTCCCAGGCGCAAGCCGAAATGGAGATCGCCCAGGCGCGTCTGGAGCAAGCGCAGAAGGATTTCAAGACCCTGCAAACCGGGCCAGACCCCGAAGCTGTCGCCCTGGCCGAGAGCCGAGTGAAAACCTCCGAAGGCCGCATCCAATCCGCCGAGGCCGCCCTGGCGGCCGCTGAAGCTGCCCTGGCAGACCTGGACCTGGTGGCGACCATCGCTGGTACGGTGGTCAACCTGGATCTGATCCTGGGCGAGCAGGTGACGCCCGGCACGCTGGTCGTCCAGCTGGCGGATTTCTCGCAGTGGTATGTTGAGACCGATAACCTGACCGAGATCGATGTAGT
>MGOK01000145.1:23748-27826 GCA_001795335.1 Chloroflexi bacterium RBG_19FT_COMBO_55_16 | reverse complement strand
TGAGTCGATCGGGGATGTCTACGAGGAGAAACGCGGCGACGTCACCTACACCGCACGCATACTTGTCAATGAAGTAGACCCACGCTTGCGATGGGGCATGACGGTCGTGGTTACTTTTGAAAAATGATCCTTATAGTCAATCCGGCGGCATTGCCCGCCAGATTGACTTCTCCAGCGCAGGTCTCGCCGCCGCGGACGGCGGCTGGAGCGCGTTTCGCACCAATAATGAATAAAAAAGCGAAAGTTATCGATTTTGTCAGGCGCCGGGCTGGTTAGCGCATTGACTGGATTCAGTCCTTGCTGTATAGTTCTGCCATCCAACACATCGGAGGTTAAACATGTCAGCAACCAGCGGTCCGTTGATCGGATTCTTGTGTGGGGGGTTCTTGATCCTGCTTTTTGCTGGAGTAGGGGGTTTTCTTATATACAAGAGTTTTCGCGATCGTAATAAAGCGGAAATCAGCCAGTCCTGGCCCAGCACACCAGGGCAAATCACCGAGGCCAGGGTGGACCGCAGTCGTAGGACGGACAGTGAAGGCGACGTGGACTACTCCTACGCGCCGGCGATAGAGTATACCTACCAGGTGGGTGGGCAAGAATATTCCGGCCACAATATCACTTTCGGCTTCCGGCAAAGCTTCAGCAGCCATGCCAAAGCCGAAGCTGCCCTGGCGCGATTCCCAATTGGCGGGCAGGTTACCGTGTATTATGATCCGAACAATCCGGGGGAAGCGGTTCTGGAACGCAAGGCGGGTGGTTCTACGCTCAGCCTGGTGTTGGGGATCGTCTTCCTGGTGATCAGCCTGTGTTTGGGCTGCCCGGTGCTGTTTTACCTTCTAACCGGAGCGGTATCCAGCGTGACGACGAGTCCTTGACATAAAAATCCGGAGTGGGGATTCTATTCCGGCAAACGCCCTTTGAGGTTTACAGGACTAAAGGGTCCCGGTTCACCGATCAGACGACGGGCGGCTACCACCTGACCCCAAACATTCCACAACAACACACCGCGCACGCGACTCCCTTGCAGGTAGTAGACCACACCTTTGCGGAAGGGCTCCTGCCAGTCGGCGAAGGTCGGCAGCTCGGGGTCCATCTCTCCCACGGCTTCGTAGCCCAGGTCGAACAAGTCAGAGTAGAACATGGGTAGGTGATCATAGCGAGTGGATTCGCCGGCCATATTCCGGCCAGCGATTTTGCCCATGGTGAGGGCGTTGTCCTCGTGCTCAACGCGCATCCGTTTGCCTAACACTGGATTATAGAAGTTGGCTGCATCCCCAGCAGCGTAAATGTCAGGCTGGCTGGTGCGTAGATTTTCATCCACGATAATCCCGTCAGCTACCTCGATCCCGGCCGCGCTTGCCAATTCTGTGTTAGGGAGGATGCCGATTCCGGCGATAACATGGTCGACCATGACTTGCCGGCCACTCTTGGTGAGCAAAGCTGACTTCTCCCCGCGCCGCTCAAGGCCGCTAATTAGTTCTCCCGCCAGAACTTCGACCCCTTTCTCTCGATAATAATCGTTGAGGGATAAAGACAGATCGGGGGGGAAAAGACGAGCTTTTATCCCATATTCCGGGAAGAGCATGGCCACCGGTTGGCCCTTGGTTGCCAGGACGGCGGCGATCTCTGAACCGATGAACCCTCCGCCAATCACAGCAAAACGCCCGCCTTTTTCGACCAGCTCTTGCAGGTACTGATAATCATCCAGGGTGCGATAGTAGAGGATTTCGTCGCCGCCGAAGGGCAGCCGGCGGGGTGTTCCGCCAGTCGCCAGGAGCAATTTATCGTAGGTGAAAACCTCTCCCTGGTCGTCTGTGGCGCGCTTCCCATCCGGGTCAAGCGACTCCACTCTGCGGCTTAAATGGAGATCGACCCCCGCCTGCGAAGCCTGGCGGAAGATCTTCTCCAATGGCTTGCCCTTCCACAACCCCTTGCTCAGCGGCGGGCGGTCGTAGGGTGGATGTGACTCGCTGCTGACCAGGCCGATCGAGCCCTGCTGGTCCACCTGGCGGATGCCGGCCACGGCCGCGTCGGCCGTCATCCCGCCGCCGATGATCAGATAATTATAGTGAGTCATACTGCCATGCTTCCATCTCTCTTGGTTTCCTTATAAGATTCCATTTTTTCCACGCTGCAAATGGGACAGATACTCCTCGCGCAGTTTGGGGTCGCTCTCGAAAGCTCCAAGCATAGCGCTGGTGACCATGTTAGCCTCGGCTTGCTTGACTCCACGCATCATGGCGCACATGTGCGCTCCCTCAACCATCACGGCGACCCCTCTGGGGCGAAGGATTTCCTCCAGCGCCTCGGCGATCTGTTGTGTCATGCGCTCCTGCACTTGTAGACGCCGGGCGTACATCTCTACCAGGCGAGGGATCTTGGACAATCCGATGATCTTGCCATCCGGGATGTAAGCAACATGCGCCTTTCCGGTGAAGGGCAGCATGTGGTGTTCGCATAGACTGTAGAATTCTATGTCACGCACCAGGACGATGTTCTTATAATCGCTCTCGAAGATGGCGCCGTTGACCAGGGCGACTGGGTCAGTGCGATAACCAGCCAGCAGTTCTTCGTACATGCGCGCAACCCGCTCCGGGGTGCGTTGCAACCCCTCTCGCTCGGGGTTCTCGCCAACAGCGAGCAACAGGTCACGCGTCAGGTAAGCGACCTGTCCATTGAATTGGGATTTCTCCAGATCCGCCTCTTCTAACAGGTCGACGAAGCGAATGGTATCGATTTTAGTATCCATGAGGGATGCCACCTTTCCAATTTGGTTTTGTGTGAGAGTGATGTCATTATATAGAAGCTACTTGCTGCTCTTTTCTTACTCCAGACTTCTTTCAAGGCAAGATAAAAGCCATTTAGTCTCCTATTCAGTTGAGTAGTCACCTGTTTCCCTAAGTATTTCATTAGACTCATATTGTACATGTATTATACATATATGTCAAGGGTTTTGTACATGTTACGAAGAGCCCGAATTCAGCCTATTTCCTTCTGACTTGATATATGAGCATTTATCACGCTCGCCTCGCTCTCAGCATTTTTCAGATTACCAGACCGCGGTCATAGATGACTACAATCAAAGATGAGCATGCAATTTCTCGATGAAAAATACGAAAACGACCAATATTTAGCTGACGAAGCGTTCTAAGGTTCGTCCAGCAGTTCAACTGCTGGACGAACGAGGACGAACGAATTCGGATGTGCTCAACGGCAGCAAATCCGTGAAGGAAAATCTAGGAATGGGTGACGCACCTTTTTAGGTCGGTACCGTCACCTTCGGCAAGGTTGTCAGGGCAGCCTGGACAGCTTCTTCAGGGTAAACGTAGTCCTGTAACTGGCCGCTCAGGTAAGCCTGGTAAGCCCCCAGGTCGAAATGGCCGTGCCCGGAGAGGTTAAACAGGATGATCCGTTTTTCACCTTTCTCCTTGGCATCCAGAGCTTCGTCGATAGCGGCGCGGATGGCGTGGGCCGATTCTGGCGCAGGGATGATGCCTTCGGCTTTGGCGAACTGGACGGCGGCCTCGAAGGTCGCCATTTGCTGCACGGCCACAGCCTGGATATAGCCCGCATTGTACAGCGCGCACAGGCTGGGCGCCATGCCGTGGTAACGCAGGCCTCCAGCATGAATCGGCGGAGGTACAAAGTCATGACCCAGGGTATACATCTTGACGACCGGAGCCATCCTGGCGGTATCGCCATAATCGAAAGTGTAGACACCTTTCGTCAGAGAGGGGGTGGCGGTTGGTTCCACAGCCAGCAAGCGCGTCTGCTGCCCATCTAACAAATTCTGGCGCAGGAAGGGATAAGCCAGGCCGGAGAAGTTGGAGCCGCCGCCGACGCAGCCGATCACCACGTCCGGGTACTCGCCCGCCAGATCCATCTGCTTAAGAGCTTCTTCGCCGACCACGGACTGGTGCAAGATCACATGGTTGAGCACCGACCCCAGGCTGTACTTCTTCGTCCCACCCGAAGTGGCCGCAACTTCCACGGCTTCGGAGATGGCGATACCCAGCGATCCAGGGCTGTCTGGGTCTTTTTCCAGCACGGCTCGGCCGAATTGCGTGCGGTCGGTGGG
>MGOK01000145.1:22033-23621 GCA_001795335.1 Chloroflexi bacterium RBG_19FT_COMBO_55_16 | reverse complement strand
GAGCCCCACTGACCAGCGCCGGTTTCGGTGGTCATCGCCCGAGTGCCTTCGATCTTGTTATAGAAGGCCTGAGGGATGGCGGTGTTGGGCTTGTGGCTGCCAGGGGGGGAGACGCTTTCATTTTTGTAATAAATGTGAGCCGGTGTGCCGAGAGCCTTTTCCAGTCGGCGGGCGCGGACCAGCGGAGTCGGCCGGTAGAGCTTGTAAATCTCGCGCACTTCCTCGGGGATCTCGATGTAGCGCTCGGTGCTGATTTCTTGCAGGATGAGCTCCATCGGAAAGAGCACAGATAGAAAATCAGGGGTGACCGGTTCCATCGTTTGGGGATGCAGCACCGGGGCTGGTGGCACTGGCATGTCGGCGTTGATGTTGTACCAGTGGCGCGGCAGGTCGGATTCGTTGAGTGTAAAGCGGGTCTGGTCAGACATTTTGGGTTCCTCCGTCTCTAGATGATAAAGATTGGTTTTGGCAGTAGTCTGCCGAATCTGGGGACAGGGGAAAACAAAACGCGTCCTGTCCCTGTGGGGACGAACGCGTAGTCCGCGGTGCCACCCCGCTTAGGCTGGCGACGATCTTTCGATTAATCAAAAACCCCGCCGGTGATGCGACGGGGAAAGCGTGCAAAATTTGCACGAGGGCCAGCCTCACTCAATTTTAGTCAGTTAGTCGAGTAGTCAGATAGTCTGTTCGTCAAGAACTTACTACAATGTAACGATTAGACTATGCAACTACAAGGCAAAATAACTAAATGCCTTGCTAACGGAGGCAACTCCGGCTCAGGCTACTCCACTTTTTCGCGCCTTTCGCGCTTTTCGTGTTGTGTTTTGCCCTGCGACTCCGAGGTCCATTTGGCGTTGGCGTATGGGCGGGAATTTCACCAGGCACCCGCTCTCTGGCCACCGGTCCAGCGCTTACTCGTCCTCTTCACAGTCTTTTTCTAATAAGTTTGGGTGGATTATATGCCAAAGGTGGGATTTGTCAAGATCGACCTTTTCGTAATTTTTGAAAGTGAACGGGAACTGGTTGCGTTCATCAGCAGGATGGTAGCTGTGCTCTGCCTCGATCCAGCTATCGGGTTTATATTCTGGAAAAAAGACATCCGCCTTGACGACCGTGTGCACCAGGGTCAGGTAAATGCGGTCGGCGAACTCCAGCGCCTGGGTGAAGATCTGTCCGCCTCCGGCGATAAAGGCTTCTGTTTCTCCACCCTTCTCGGCGATGGCTATCGCCGCCTTCAGCGAGGCTGCAATCAAGCAACCTTCCGCTGCGTAGCTCCGGTTGCGCGTGATAACGATCATCGTCCTGCCGGGGAGAGGCCGGCCGATCGACTCATGGGTTTTCCGCCCCATGATCAGGTGGTGGCCCATGGTCAGGCGCTTAAAGCGCTTCAAGTCGGCGGAGAGGTGCCAGGGCAGGCGGCCTTCTTTACCGATGCCGCGCTGCTCGTCCATGGCCACGATAATAGATATAATCATGTTCTTTTAGTAGGACGCTGATGAACGCTGATTCACGCTGATGTTCACTGTTTTTTAGGGACGCGGACAAACGCGGAGAAACGCTGATGCAAAACCTTCGCGCTCTTTGCGTC
>MGOK01000145.1:15573-21929 GCA_001795335.1 Chloroflexi bacterium RBG_19FT_COMBO_55_16 | reverse complement strand
GTATTCGAGGCAGGGGATAGGGTTGGCGGGTGAGCTGCAACCGGGCTTGCTCGACGTGGTTAAGATACAGGTGAACGTCCCCGAAGGTGTGGACAAACTCGCCAGCTGCGAGGCCGCACGCCTGGGCGAACATCAAGGTAAGCAGGGCGTACGAAGCGATGTTGAACGGCACGCCCAGGAACACATCCGCCGAGCGCTGGTACAGCTGGCAGGATAATCTCCCATTGGCGACATAGAATTGGAACAACAGGTGGCAGGGCGGTAA
Source organism: Chloroflexi bacterium RBG_19FT_COMBO_55_16 (assembly GCA_001795335.1). The sequence continues at coordinate 21,664 of MGOK01000145.1, read as the reverse complement.
GGCCATGGCCTCGATCTCCGCCGGGTTCCAGGCGCTGACGATGATCCGCCGTGAGTCGGGATTGGTTTTGATCTGCTCGATCGCCCGTGCGATCTGGTCTACGATGCGCCCGTCAGCAGCTCTCCAGGAACGCCACTGCGCGCCGTAAACCGGCCCCAGCTCGCCGTTTTCGTCGGCCCATTCGTTCCAGATGCGCACCCCGTGTTCTTGCAGGTACTTGATGTTGGTGTCCCCGTTTAAAATCCAGAGCAGTTCGTAAATGATGGATCTGACGTGCAGTTTCTTGGTTGTCAGCAGGGGGAATCCTGCTTGAAGGTTATAACGCGTCTGGTAACCGAAGACTGATAACGTCCCCGTGCCGGTGCGATCGGCTTTCTTGACGCCGTGGTCGAGGATATATTGCAGTAAATCCAGATATTGTCGCATACTGGCCCTCCTGGAGAAAAGGCTCAATCTGATCCGAATTCAATTTTTTCAAGGAACTGGCGCGCCTGGGCGATATCACGTTGAATTTGTGCCGCCAGCGCCTCCACGTTAGGAAAGCGTTGTTCGTCGCGGAGACGGCTGAGGAAATTCAGGGAGATCTCTTGCCCGTAGATTTCGGTTATAAAATCAAGCAGGTGAGTCTCGACCCGTGGGGGGACTGGCTGCGACTCGAAAGTGGGGCGGAAGCCGACGTTCGTTACCGCGCCCCAGACCTTGCCATTCACTACGGCCTGGCAAACGTACACCCCAGCCCTGGGGATAGCGCGTTCAGCCCACAGGCTCAGGTTGGCGGTTGGGATGCCGATCGTCCGGCCGCGCCCGTCGCCAGTTACCACCTTGCCGCTCACCTGAAATGGCCGGCCTAAAAGGAGCGCGGCCAGCTCCATATCCCCTGCAGCCAGGGCAGAGCGGATTCGGCTGGAAGAGACTGCCTCGCCCTCGATCTTGAATGGGGGCATGGCTTCTACCGTATAGCCAAGTTCCACTCCGATCTTCTGCAAAGTTGGGACATCACCTTGCCGGTCTTTTCCCAGGGCGAAATCGTAGCCGACTATTAAATGGTGCAAGCCGAGATGTTGCTTGAGCAGCGCCATGAAGTCGTAGGCCGAGGTGGAAGCTGTTTGGAGGTTGAACGGGAAGGTGATGACGATATCTGCCCCAAGCTTGCCTAACAGGACAGCGCGCTCGTCGGGAGTGGTCAGGTAAAACGGATCTCTACGTTTGCCAAGCACTAAGGCGGGATGAGGGAAGAAGGTGAGCACTGCAGCCTGGGATTCAGTCGAGTGGGCACCTGCAGCCAGTTTCCGGACAATTTCTTGATGGCCGCGGTGGACGCCGTCGAACGTACCGATCGTCAACCATGTATCTTTAAGTTGCAGCCCCTCCAAGGACAGGAAATGGCGCATAAAGCATTCAATTTAGTCAGGATAGTTCGTGGTGGGAAAATCGCTCATACTGCCATCCCTAGCGCAGGGAGCCTATGCACCAGAAACTTCGCTACTCACTCAGGTCTGGAAAAAGACTTTGCGGGGTTGCCACTCGCCGGTCTCTTCATCGATCTCGAGTAATGCCACCAGATCGCCTTGCTGACTGATGGCGCGCGCCCATCCTTTAGCGTCAGGTTCAGCAGTGAGCCGGTGTCCATGGCGAACCAGCTCGACTTGGTCGGCGTCCAGTTCAACCATCGGCCAGTCCCCAAGGGCGTCGGCGGCTGGGATCAAGTACTTATACCAGTCTCCGGCGTCGAAGGCTTCTTTGAGGCGGCGCAAAGGGACCGCATCGCGCAGCGTAAACCGTCCGCTCTTGGTACGGCGCAAGCCGATCAAATGGGCGCCCGTGCCAAGAGACTTGCCAAGGTCGTTGGCCAATGAACGCACATAAGTGCCAGATGAGCAATACACATCGATGACCACTTCCGGGGGCGCCCATTCCAGCACATCCAGGCTGAAAACCTGAATCATGCGCGGTTCAAGGTTAACTTCTTCTCCTTCCCGCGCCATCTCATAGGCTTTGCGTCCTTTGACCTTGACTGCTGAGTAAGGCGGCGGCACCTGTTCAATTTCACCGACGAAAGTCTGCAAGATGTCAAAGAATTTGTCCTCGGAGATATGTTCCTCCGATGACAAGCCAGTCACGGTGCCTTCCGCGTCATAGGTATCTGTAGAGCTGCCCAGCCGGATAGTGGCTTGATAGCGTTTATCGGACGCGGATACATATTCGCTCAAGCGGACTGCCGGCCCGATTAAGATCACCAACACGCCGGAGGCGCGCGGATCAAGCGTGCCGGTATGACCAGCCCTGCGAATCCCGGTCCCCCGCCGGATGATCTGGACTACATCGTGGGAGGTCAAGCCAATCGGCTTGTCTACCACCAACACTCCAGATACAACGTTTTTCATTTGGTCTGTGTCCATGTCCTCATCCCCAATTAGAAGAATTTATGCGAAAAATCGCAGGATATATCTACCAAACTTGATAAATTCGCCATAATAATAAAATCTTCAAATTAGATTAAGCAAAGCGCGCGTTGCGGGCAGAACTTTTGCCTGTGCTTCTTCCAGACTGCCCTCAATTTCAGCGCCGGCCGCGGCGGCGTGCCCGCCGCCTCCGAAGCGGAGCGCCACCTGGGAGACATCAAATCCCGGCAGTGAACGCCAGCTGATTTTAATGTGCCCTTTACCCTGTTCGACGAACACCACCACAATATCGATATCCTCCACGGTGGAGAGTACATTATTCAGGTCAGCGTCATCGCGACCAGGGTAACCGACGGCTCGCCGGTCAGCGAGCGTGAGACTGGTCCAAGCTAACCGGCCATCGCGCTGCAATCCAGAGAGACCGGCCCCCCAATAACGGGCAGCCTCGAAGGAACGTTTCAGTAAAGCGTGGTGATAAAGGTTGGGCAGATCGCCGCCAGCTTCCATCAAGTTCGCTGTGCTGCGCAAAGCCCTGGGAGTCATATTATGCGTACGAAAGCCTAAAGTATCGGTGATGATCCCGAATAACAATGCATTCGCTACGCGAGGGGTAATGGGCAGCCCGAAGTATGGCAGATACTCTGCCAGCATTTCCGCTGTCGCCACAGCCTCAGTTTCTACCAGGTTGAGCCTGGCAAAGTTTAAATTTGTCGGGTGGTGATCGATGTTCAAGTCAGGGGATGAAGAACCATTCAGAGCGCTCCCAACCCGGTCTAAGTCAGAACAATCGACCACGATAATCAAGTCAAAATGTCCTTCTGACCGGCTGGACACCAGTTCGCTGCCAGCCAAGTGGCGGAAAATAGATGGCAAACCGTCGGCAGAAACCATCTGTACATCCTTACCCGCGGCTTGTAAAGATAATCCTAATCCTAATAGCGATCCGATTGCAGCGCCATCCGGCCGAATGTGCGAAGCCACCAGCAACCGATCGGCCTCCAGCACCTCGCTTCGGGCAATCTTGAGCAGTTGCTCATCCATCTGCTTTATCCTGCTCATCCGTAGTAGCTTGAGCATTCCACCCTGAGGAGGATTCGGCCTGTAGCATATCTAGCAATTGTTCTATATGCTCGGCCCGCTCAGGAGTTGGATCCCAATGGAAACGCAAGCGGGGAAAAACCCGCAGGTCGATGCGGTTGGCCAGTTCCCGACGAAGAAAGCCGCCAGCGTGCTCAAGCCCAGCCAAAACCTCTGCGGCGCGCTCGGAACCCTCCAGTGCAGAAACATATACCTCTGCGTAGGCCAGTTCTCTGTCCACAGTAACATCTGTGATCGATATTCCGGTCAGACGCGGATCGTGCACCTCCTGAATCATCATCTCCGAGAGTTCTTCTCGGATCCGGTCAGCAATGCGTTGCACGCGCAGTTTAGAAACCACTCACTTTTTCCAACTCAGACAACCGCTACTTTCTCAATGACATAGCATTCCAGGATGTCCCCGGCTTCAAAATCGTTAAAGCCTCTGACAGCTACCCCACACTCGAAGCCTACTTTCACTTCACGCACATCGTCCTGGAGGTGCTTGAGGGAAGCCACGTCGCCAGTGAAGACAGCCTGCCCGTGGCGCAGCACGCGCAAATGGCTGTTGCGCCGCAATTCCCCGTCCAGGACGCGACAGCCGGCAATGTTGCCCACTTTTGAGATGCGGAAGATCTGGCGCACTTCGGCATGCCCGATGACGTTCTCTTTGAGCTCGGGTTCGAGCATACCCTTGAGGGCTTTTTCCACATCTTCCGTCAAGCGGTAAATGATGTTATATAGGCGGATGGAAACTCCCTCGGTCTCGGCCAGACGCGTAGCAGCCGAATCGGCCCCGACGTTGAAGCCGATCACAATTGCCTTGGAGGCGGCTGCCAGCATGATGTCGTTCTCACCGATGTTGCCGGTTTCGGCATGTAGAATGTTGATGGCGATCTCACCAGTCCCGATGTCCTTCAGCGAGGAAATGATCGGTTCGAGGGAGCCCTGGACATCTGCTTTGACGATCAGGCGTAAATCACGTACCTCGCCGGCTTTAAACCGGTCGAATAACTGCTCTAAGGTAAGCGCTTTCTTCTCCTGAGTCGCAGTAAGCTTTTGTTTGAGCTTGCGCTCTTCGACAATCGCACGCGCTTCCCGGTCAGATTCCACCACCTGAAACAGATCCCCGGCCTGAGGAACATCGTTCAAACCCATCACCGCCACGGGCGTTGATGGGCCAGCTTTTCGCAGCCGGCGACCGAGGTGGTCGAACATAGCCTTCAGGCGACCATAAGCGGTGCCCACGACGACCACATCGCCGACACCCAAGGTGCCGTTTTGCACCAGGAGAGTAGCCAGGATACCCTTGGCGCGGTCAATCTCGGCTTCGATGACAGTCCCGATGACGCGCCCCTCCGGGTTGGCAAGGATATCGCTATTATCGGCGACTAACAAAATAGCTTCGAGCAAATCGTCCAGGCCTTCATTCCGCTTAGCGGACATAGGGACAACGATCGTATCCCCGTCCCAATCATCAGGGACCAGCCCGATCTCTGCCAGCTGTTGCCTGACGCGATCGGGATCGGCGTTCGACTTGTCGATCTTGTTCATTGCCACGACGATCGGCACATGGGCGGCTTTGGCATGAGCGACTGCCTCGCGCGTCTGGGGCATGACGCCATCGTCAGCGGCGACGACCAGGATTACGACGTCGGCTCCCTGCGCACCACGGGCGCGCATAGCGGTGAAAGCGGCATGGCCAGGCGTGTCCAAAAATGTGATCACCTGACCGTTATGCTCCACTTGGTAAGCGCCTATATGTTGCGTGATGCCACCCACCTCCCCGCCGGCGACATTTGTGTGGCGGATTGCATCTAATAATGTGGTTTTTCCGTGGTCAACATGCCCTAAAATAGTAACGACCGGTGGGCGATCCGCCAGGTTTTTCGGATCTTCGTCAGCGATCAACTGCCTCCAGAGCGGAATCTCACCGCTTTCTTCTTCAGTTGTCGTTTCTGGGGTTTCCATCGTTGCTTCGTAGCCCATTTCAGCAGCTACGATAGCGGCGGTGTCGAAGTCAATTTGCTGGTTAATATTTGCCATGACCCCATTGGCCATCAGCGTTTTAATGACATCAATGGGGCTGGCTTCAATGCTCAAGGCCAGTTCTCGCACGGTGATGCTGGCGGGTAATTCAATCTTCTTGTGCCCGTTCTCGCTCATTTGGTACCTCCTGCAATCTGTCGTTCGCGTCCTAATGAGCCAGTGAGGCGGGCCGAATTATTGGTTCATCTCAGCACGCTCCACTCGCTTGCCGAACGCATTCTTGTGGAGAACACCCCTACCCTTGCTCATTCCGGATTGGCTCTTGAGCAGATGGTTCTTCCGGTAATGCAGCCATAAAAGCAGATAAACTTTCCCGGTCATCGGCCGATAGCTCAGTCTTTAGAGCCTTGGCGATGGATCCCTTCAGGCCGCGTTCCCAGCAGGAACGCCGGTCGTGCAGATAAGCTCCGCGGCCTGCCATCTTGCCTGTCGGGTCAACCCGGATTCCCTGCGGAGAACGCACAATGCGGATCAGCGACCGTTTGGAAAGGACTTCTCGGCAGCCGACGCATGTGCGTTTGGGGACGTGTTTTTGCTTCTTTGACTTATTCGGCACGCAAACT
>MGOK01000145.1:9366-15482 GCA_001795335.1 Chloroflexi bacterium RBG_19FT_COMBO_55_16 | reverse complement strand
GTCTGGGTCATATTCCATCTCAACGTACTTCTTTTTCTTCTTCTTCTTCTTGCGATCGCCTTCCTCCCCTTCCTCGTCTTCCTCAATCTCCTCCAGGTTGACATCGAACACCTCTGGTTTGAGGGTGAAGAGTTCATCCAGGGAAGTCGGCAACTCCTCTTCTATCTCTACTGGGCTGACCGGTTCCGCCACGGAGACTTCCTCGACGTCTGCTTCGGCCAGCGGGGTGGTCTCAAGGATTTCTGGCTCCTCCGCTTCTGCGACCGGGATTTCCTCGGCAATCGGTGCGGTGACTAATTCGGCTTCGGCTGGCTCAGCCATGACGATCTCAGTCGGGACCTCGATAAGAGGTTCGACCCCCTCCTCGACAACCTCAACTCCCTCTGGAGCGAGTTCCTCGCCTTCGGCCTCGACTGGGGCTTCTGGAAAGGACAAGTTGGTCAATTCGGTTTCGATTTCCTGCATGGATTTTGGCCCAATGCCGTTTAAGCCGAGGATGGAGTCAGCGTCTAATTGGATCTGCAGCATGAGATCCCCAACCGTGATGTAACCGGCTACGCTGAGCAACGTTTTAACCCGCTCCGGTACACTCAGGTCTTCCAATTGCATCTCAAATGCCTGGGGAGGGAGTGTAGCAAGGACCGCATCCCGGCGATCTTTTTCGACTTTCTTCTCCGTTTGACGCTGGCTGATAATGCCCCGTTCGACGCGATCGACAAACTGGCTGAGCAGCGCGTATTCTTCAGGAGTAACCGGCCGCCCTTCGCTTTTCTTGGCCAGGACGGCTTCAACCTGCGTGAACAATCCAGCCTCATTTTCGGCCAGTGTGGCGTATTCGGGATCAGTCCTTAGTTTATGTAACGCATCGGTTGTGGCCTCTGGCAGGCTCTTAATATCGATCCGCCAGGATGTCAGCTTAGCTGCCAGGCGGGCGTTCTGCCCGTCCCGACCAATCGCCAGGCTAAGTTGGTCCTCCGGAACCACAACAGTAGCCGTTTTGGTGCCGCGGGCATGTTCGTTGAGGTAGACACCATTTACTCGCGCGGGGCTGAGGGCCTTGGCGATGTAAGCCGCAGGGTCAGGGTTCCATTCGATTACGTCGATTTTCTCATCATTCAGTTCACGCACGATAGCCTGGATGCGTACGCCGCGAATGCCGACGCAGGCACCAACCGGATCGACGCCGGCCTGGAGGGCAGCCACGGCGACCTTGGAGCGTTGTCCCGGTTCCCGGGCGATGGAGCGGATCTCAACTAGGCCATGGTAAATTTCGGGAACTTCGTTTTCCAGCAGGCGGCGGAGAAAGTTCCGATGAGCGCGCGAAAGCACGAGTTGTGGGCCGCGGGGGGTAGATTTGACCTCGGCCAGTAAGGCGCGCACACGGTCATGCAAGCGGAAGCGCTCGCCACCAATTTGTTGGTTGCGCGGCATGATGCCTTCCGCCTTCATGTCCAATCCCAGGGTGACGGCCTGCGAGCTAATCGCCTGGATAACGCCGCTGACAATTTCGCCCAGCTGCTTGTTGAAATAGTTCAGTTGGGCATCTCGCTCGGCCTCACGGATGCGTTGCTGGATGACTTGCCGGGCAGTCTGGGCGGCGACGCGTCCAAAATCTTGTGGCGTGGTTTCGACGATCACCATACCACCCAGTTTGGCCTCTTTGTCCACTTTCAAAGCGTCGTCTAAGGAAACTTCTGTTCGCGAGTCTTGAACGGCTTCCACCACTTCTTTCTCGGCGTAGACGTTCACTTTTCCGGTCTCTGGATCGATTTTGGCTTCAACGTGCTGGGCGTTCGAGGCGTTCACGGCCCGCCGGTAGGCAGACGCCATTGCAGCTTCCAGGGCTTCCATGATCACTTCCCTGGGAAGCTGTTTTTCTTCCAGGACCTCATTGAAGGCCAGGGTAAACTCGTTCTTCATGCGTGCAATTTCTCCAAATGAATAAGCCGCTCACTTTTGGGTTGGGCTACAGGCTTTATACATAAAGAAAAGTGGGTTGTTCCCACTTTTCGGAGAAGCCTATATCACCACCACCCCTCTACAGTGTAGATTTTAACATAGAAATGGGACAGGTGCAAGGCCTATTTTCTCACATCCTCGCGCCCCTAAACTGACATGCACCCGGTGCAAGGCCAAATTAGAGTTTTTTTTCCATACGCCAGGCAGGCTCATTGACCTGGCGGCGACGACCGTGTTCGTCCAGGTAAGACCAGATGCCGGCCTCTGCGGCGACAACCCGGTAGCCGAAGCGTTCGTACAGGCGACGGGCGTCCTGGTTGACGCGGGCAACGTTCAGGCAGATCAATCGGAAACCACGGCGAGCCAGATCGGTCTCAGCGGTTTGCAGGAGACGGCTCCCCACCCCTGCCCCTCGATAGGCTGGACGGACTCGGAAGCCGTAGATGTAGGCACGCGTGTGACCGTCTGCTAAGGTGGTATTTAAACTTTCCATTAGGACGAAAAGCTGGCCGATGATCCCTGTATCGATCTGTTCGGCGACCCACATCAAGGCCTCGCCTGTTTCCGTGTATCGGTAAGCCTCAGCAAACAGGCGCCGAAAGTGAGTGAACTCGCCATCCCACTCCAGGGAGGGCAAATCCTCCCGAGTGGCCTTGCGGATTTGGGTCTGATAGAGCAAGGGGAGAGTAACCATAAGGAAAAGAAAGACAGGGGGTAAGGAAATAAGGTGATTAGGGTGTTCTTTCCTAATCCCTATTCCCTTGTATGCTAATAATCTCCTCCAATAAAGCTGTTTCCTGGTCTACGGAATCGATTTTACCGTCCAACCAGGCGGCGCGCAAGGCCGTCAGGATCAGGCGATAGCGTGGACCCGGCGGCAGGCCGCGGGCGCGAAGAGTGTGTCCATTGATGGTGGGCGAGACATTCTGCCAGCGAGTAACGTAATCCAGCAAGACTTGTTTCAAGTTGGCGTCCGCACTCGCCAGGTAGTTAGCATACAACGTCAGGGGCGGCAGGCTCTCCAACCGGGCTACGACCTGGCTCGGGGCGGCTTTAGCTAAAGAAGGCAAGTCGCGCCACAGCCGGCGAGCGGCAAGTCCCACCTCGCTCAGGGCACGCGAGAGCTTCAGGCGAGAGATCAAGCTGTGGGCGCGGGCAGAAGGCAGGCGGATCAGCCACAGGATGTATGTCAGGCCTGGTATTAACCAAGTCCCATTCCAATCTTCTAAATTCCATTCCGGTCCAGGTTTAGCTTGCGCCAGATTCTGAATTTGGGCTGAGAGCCATTCGTCCCAAACCAGGTCTGGATGGATGGCAGTCAATAAATCTAGATCGTGTAACCGCGCCAGCATAAGGCAAGATCGGTTTTCCTGCAAAATGTGGTCGAGCTCGTGGCGGATACGGTCGCCGGAGACACGCTCCAGGAGTGGGCGGGCTTCCTGGATTAACTCCAAGGTGCGCTCCTCGATCTGGAAAGCGAAACGTTGTTCGAATCGCACCGCTCGCAGCATGCGAGTGGGATCATCGACAAAAGACAAGGAGTGTAATACGCGCACGAAACCACTGCGGAGATCGTTCAACCCGCCCCAGTAATCGTGGAGTTCTCCGTAGTGATGGCCATCGAGCCGTAATGCCAGGGTGTTGATGGTGAAGTCGCGGCGGTGCAGGTCGAGCTTGATGCTGCCGCGTTCGACTGTTGGCAGCGCAGTGGGGTGGGTATAGAATTCGGTACGGGCGGTGATCAAATCCACAAACTCAGGCAGGTCGGTGACATTAAAATTAAGAGTTGCGCGTTGCGATTTGCCGTTTGCAACCTGGGTCTCACCAACTTTTCTAAGTGTTTCAACCAGGTTGGGACGGATCTTGGCGATATGCCATTTCGCAGTGCCAAAGCGGGAGTGGCTCGTGACACGTCCGCCATACACGCCAGCCAAGCTGCGGGCCAGTTCGATGGCATCCCCTTCGACGACCAGGTCGAAGTCCTGGCTGGGGCGATCGAGCAGTAGGTCGCGCACAAACCCGCCGACGATGAAAAGGGCAGCGCGCTGTTCGTGGGCGGCGCGGGCGATCGATTTAAGCAGAGATAAGCGGGCAGGTGGCAAGGCATTCTCCAGCCGGTCAGCCAGGTTCTGCCGGCTGGGTATGTGCTGTGCACCTGACAGGGTCTTAATCAGATCGGTGCGAGTAACGATACCGACAATATGCCCGGTCTCAGGGTGCACGACAGGCACTTGCCCCCAGCCGGTCTCGGTCATCACGCGTTGCAAATGTTCAATCGAGTCTTCAGGACGCACGCTAACCTCTCCGGCGTCCATCAAGCTGGCGGCTGTTAGTTTGAGCTTGTGGGCGAGGGCGCGATCTACGGCGCGGCGGTTGAGCAAGCCGACTACCTTTCCTTCCTGCACAACAGGGTATCCTTCGTAGCCGTAGCGTAGCATGCGCTGGGCAGCCTCCTCGACTGGCGTCTCGGGAGAGAGCATCTGTGGGTCGCCGGACATGATCTGGGCAACGGTGATCGCTGGATGGATGTGGTGGGGTAGGATGGCGAGCAGCTCCTGGCAAACGCGTTCGAGCTCACGATCCTTGATCAGACTGGCAGCAGCCCGTTCATGGCCGCCACCGCCGAAGTGTTCGGCAATCTGGGCCACGTCGATGTGGTCGCTGGTAGAACGGGCGATCATCTGCACGCCGCCGCGCGTATTGGCGAGCAGGAAGAGCGCGTCTGGGTCGAGCAAATCGCGAATCTTGTGTGCCACTGTGGAAAGCTCTTCGTCCACTTCTTGGGCATCACCACAGGCCAGGATAACTGTGTGCCCATGCACATTATGGCTCCTGGCGTTCGCCCGCATGCGGTCGTACAAGGCCTGTTGTCCTGGGGAAAGTGGATGGTTGAGGAAGTCGGTGGCGATCTCCAGGCTGGCGCCGCGTTCCAGCAGGAAGGCCGCCGCGCTCAGGTCACGCGACGAGGTACGCGTGTAGGTCAGTGAACCAGTATCTTCGTAGATTCCGAGGAGCAGTAGAGTGGCCGCGACGGTGCTCAGCAGGTTATCGCGCTCACGCAACACTTCCACGAACAGGGTGGCGGTGGCTCCCGTGTCATCGGTGGTGATCTCCCAATTCGGCGGTAGCCCTTCTCGCGCCGGGTGGTGGTCGATCACCTGGACTTTTGTCTCTGGTCCAATGCCCTTAACGCTGATCATCGACTGTGTATCTACCAGGGTAACCCGCCCTACTGGCCGGTTGGGCAGGTCACGCGGGTCAACGAAAGGTAGATCTACGCCATATAGGGTAATGAAAGCGCGCACATTGCGATTCATACGCCGAGGCAGGACCGGAATGGATATTTCGTCCATCAGGTGAGCACCCAGCAATGAAGCCAGGGCGTCGAAGTCAGCCTGTTCGTGGGTGAGGATGATGTGCATAAGCGTGAAGCGTAAGTCGTGAACGTAAAGCGTACTTAGAATTTGATGCGACAATTTGCACCAAGCAATATTGTAATCTACAATTGAAATCAGAATATAATAGCTGGATATGGACAAACCGGGCAATTCCCTGGAAACCGTATGGGATGGGTTGCTATCCCGCTTGCCGGAGCAGGTTCAGGCGTCCTATGCCAGCCTGGACGAGATGGAAAAAAAGGCAGTGTTGGACCACCTTGAACGCATGGTAAGCGAAGTGGGCTGGCATCCCGAACAGCGCCTCTCCGCTCAAGTCGCGTTGGAGGCGTTGAATCGAATTCATAAATAATAATCAAGCCGTCTTATGGATATTAAAGAACTTACCCAAGAGATGCACAACTTTGTGGGCTCACAAGGGTGGTACGCGGACGACAGCTCGCGCCCGCAGACCTTGCGGAACCTGGCAATTTCCCTCACCCTGGAGGCGGGCGAAGTGCTGGAGCATTTCCAGTGGACAGATGAAGTCCCCGACCCAGAAGAGCTTGGCGACGAGCTGGCCGACGTGGCGTTGTACCTGCTGCAGCTTGCCAGCCTGGCCGGGATCGACTTGGAGCAAGCTATCCTCGTAAAACTGAAGCGCAATTACGGGCGAAGTTGGGAGGGGAAATAAATCATGCGTGTTACCGTATTCGGTGGAGCAGAGCCCAAGCCCGGTGAACCGGCTTATGAGGCAGCCATGCAGTTGGGCAGGCTGATCGG
>MGOK01000145.1:0-9342 GCA_001795335.1 Chloroflexi bacterium RBG_19FT_COMBO_55_16 | reverse complement strand
TGGCGGGTATATTGGAACCATGGAAGCGGTCTCGCGCGGGGTAGCGGAAAGTGGGGGGCATGTGATTGGCGTCACCTGCGAGCAGATCGAAGCCTGGCGTCCGGTAAGACCCAATCTGTGGGTGCAAGAGGAGCGACGCTTTGCTACCATCCAGCAGCGCCTTTTCGCCTTGATCGAAAATTGCGACGCCGCCCTGGCTTTGCCTGGCGGGATCGGTACCCTGGCTGAGATCGCGGTGATGTGGTCTCATCTGCAAACCGGGGCTATCTCCCCGCGCCCGCTCATCCTGATCGGCTCTGGCTGGCGCGCCGTCTTCGACCAGTTCGTGAGCCAACAGGATGCTTACATTTCCGAGCGACACCGCCGCTGGTTGCTCTTTGCTCCGGATATTGAAACTGCATTCAAAATGCTTGATCACTCGAAGACTGAATCTTGAGGACCGCGCGTCACCTTTTACGAAATCCGTATCAGGCATCACCTTTCATATTCCACGTCTCCCATAACCCATGCCTGCTATCCAGCTGCCTCGCCTGAAAATCCAGGTTGCGAAACTGGCCGAACAATTCGCCGATCCAGTGGTTTTCTGCCGTAGCCTTCACGATCTGCTGGATTTTTATGCTGACCAGGCTTACCGTCCAGGCCAGTCCGGGGATCCACCACCCTTAATAGCAGCTTATCACGTCCCACCGCCGGTATTGCGTGAGGTGATCAAGGAATTAACCCCATTAACGCACCGCACACCTGAAGCTGCTTTAGCTTTGAGTGATGCGCTGTGGTCTGAGCCTTACCTGGAGTTTCGCCTGCTGGCGACGTCTTTGCTCGGGTTGGTCTCGCCTCACCCTCTTGAGCCAGTGCTTGGGAGAGTGCGAGCCTGGGCCAGGCCCAGGACAGAGGCGCGCCTCACCAGGGATCTGATCAATACCGGCCTTACCCGGATTCGGCGTGAGCACCCCGCTCGTTATCTGCAGATAGCTGAAGCATGGATCGCATCGCCGGAGCTATTCTCCCAGCAGCTCGGCCTGCAAGCACTCGTTCCTTTGCTTGGTTTACATGAATTTCAAGATATCCCCCTTATTATCAAGATGTTGACCCCCCTGATCCGCAGCGCGCCTTCCCCATTGCGGCCTGATTTAATAGACGTGATCGCTGGCCTGGCAAAGCGATCGCCTCAGGAGACGGCATATTTTCTCCGCCAAAACTTGGCGGTCAAAAGCGACAACCCGATCACCGCCTGGTTGATCCGCCAAAGCTTGCATTCCTTTCCTGCGGAGATCCAGACGTACTTACGGACTGCCTTACACGAGAACAAATAGCTCTGATTTCTCTGGTATAATCACCTCCACTGACTAGACCTGCCGGTGGTTTTGGTTTATTGGACTGCTGGTATGGAGACCTGCAGGAAAATCTTACGTATTCAGGGAGTTAGCAGACGTCATGATAGATAAAGAGACCAAGCAAACAGTAATCACGCAGTATTCCCGGCATCCCAGCGATACGGGCTCATCTGAAGTGCAGATCGCGTTGCTCACCAATCGCATCAATTCGCTTACCGATCATTTGCGGACGCACCGGCTTGATGTCTCATCCAGGCGCGGGTTGCTCAAGTTGGTGGGTCGCCGGCGTCGTTTATTTGCCTATGTCCGCCGTAAGGATTATCAACGCTACCAGGCTTTAACGGATAAGTTGAGCATTCGGCGCAAGTAGGATACCCAAGCGAGTAGATGGCGTATTGGACTCCCATCTACTCCTTTTCTAGCTGGAGATAGCCGCCAGGGGTAACTCAGCTGCGGAAATTCAAGAGATTGGATAGAGATCAAGAAACTCTATAATATTTCAGACCTGCCAGCGGGTTCAGGAATTGGAGACTGGTGACAACCGTTAAGGCGCTACTGCGACCTATTTCATGGAACCGTTACCCTCGCAATCGCTGCGCCGCTATCGTTGCCAGCAGCTTCCAGTCCCTGACCTGCCAGGCGATTTTTTAGGAGAGAAAATGCACACAGAAACAAAACAATATACGACCATGGTGGGTGATAAGTCGATCACCATGGAAACCGGCCGCCTGGCCGGACAGGCTGGCGGTGCTGTCACGGTACGCCTTGGCGATACCGTAGTCTTCGCTGCAGCTACAATGGGGGATGAACCCCGCCAGGGAATAGATTTCTTCCCTTTGACGGTGGACTATGAAGAGCGGATGTACGCCGGTGGGCGCATCCCGGGTTCCTTCTTTCGTCGCGAAGGTCGGCCGAGCGAGGAGGCTATCTTAACCGCCCGTCTTACCGATCGCCCGATCCGCCCGCTTTTCCCTAAAGACCTGCGTAACGATGTGCAGGTGATCCTGTATTCCTTTTCTGCCGACAGCGAGAACCCGATCGATATCTTGGCTGTCAACGCGGCCTCCGCGGCTTTGATGATCTCCGATATCCCCTGGGGTGGACCGGTGGGTGCGGTGCGGATCGGTCGCATCCAGGGGAATTTCGTTGTCAACCCGACCTTTAGCGAAAAGGAGGAGTCGGATCTCGACCTGCGCCTGGCGGGGACGCGTGACGCCATTTTGATGGTCGAGTGTGGGGCGGAGATCGTAGCAGAGGAGGTGATCGTTGCTGCCCTGGAATTCGGTCACCAGGCTATTCAGACGTTAATTGATTTGCAGGAACGCCTGGCAGCTGAGGTTGGAAAACCCAAGCGGGCATACCTCAGCTTTGTACTCGACGAGGCTCTCAAAGCCACCGTTGCTGAAAAAGCGACGCCCGCCCTCGAAGAGATCTTCGAGCAGCCTAACGATAAAACGGCGGTCGACAATGCCCTCAACAATCTGAGAGATTCCCTGGTCGTCGAGCTATCCCCAGAGGATGAAGTCAAGGCGGGAAATGTTAGACAGGCTTTCAACGAGGCACTCAAATCGGTCGTGCGCCGGCGCATCCTGGAACGTGGGCTGCGGCCGGATGGGCGCGGCCCCACCGATATCCGTTCGATCTGGTGCGAGGTGGAAGTCAGCCCGCGCGCCCACGGATCAGGCCTATTCACCAGGGGCGAGACGCAGGTGCTCACCCTGGCGACCCTGGGTACGCCGCGCGAGGCTCAAGAGCTGGATACCTTGTCCCCGGCTGAGTCGAAACGCTACATGCACCACTATAACTTCCCGCCTTTCTCCACGGGTGAGGTGCGCCCATTGCGCGGCTCCTCCCGGCGTGATATCGGGCACGGTGCTCTGGCCGAGAGGGCGTTACTCCCGGTGCTCCCCCTCGAGACAGAGTTTCCCTACACAATGCGCCTGGTTTCGGAGGTGTTGTCCTCGAACGGATCTACCTCGATGGCCTCCGTTTGCGGTTCTACTCTGGCGTTGATGGATACGGGGGTGCCGATCAAGGCACCGGTTGCAGGGGTGGCCATGGGACTGATCAAAGGGGATGGCGATCAGTATGCCGTTCTGACTGACATCTTAGGAATAGAAGACCACCTGGGAGATATGGATTTCAAGGTGGCAGGTACCGATAAAGGCGTTACTGCCTTGCAAATGGACATCAAGATCAAGGGAATCACCAGCCAGATTATGGCGCAAGCCCTGGTGCAGGCCCGCCAGGCGCGCTTACACATCCTCAACAAAATGGTAGAAGTCATTCCTGTTCCCCGTCCCGAGCTAAAACCACACACCCCACGCATCACAATCGTTCGCATCCCGGTGGACAAGATCGGCGCGGTGATCGGCCCGGGCGGTAAGATGATCCGCAGCATTCAAGAGGAGACCAATACCCGCATCGACATCGAGGAGGATGGCTCGATTTACATCGCCGCTGTCGATGGGGAAGGCGAGCAGATGGCCCGCGACCGAATTCTCTCCCTCACGGAAGTCCCCGAAATCGGGCGGATTTACACCGGGCGCGTGGTGCGCATCACCGATTTCGGCGCCTTTGTTGAGATCCTTCCCAACACAGACGGCTTGGTGCACATTTCACAACTGGATACAGAACGGGTGGAAAGAGTGGAAGATGTCGTCCGCATGGGAGATGAAATCACAGTGATGGTAACGGACATCGATCCCGTGGGGAAGGTCCGTCTTTCTCGGCAAGCAGTCCTGGAGGGTTGGTCAGCGGAAGAAGCCTTAATGAGGGATCGCCCAGGTGGCCGTCGGCCAGGGGGTGGGGGTGGCTCGCGTGGTGGCGGTGGCCGGAGAGATGACCGCCGAGGAGGTGGCGGAAGCCGCAACCGTCGTTAATCGGAAATAATGCTGCCATTCGGGATATAATCATCAAGAGCAATCCGGTTTATATAATTGGCATACTGACCGGTAATGGGTATCCTGCCTTCCTGAAAAACTTGGTTTCCGGTAATTAGCGGTTCAATTGTTTAGGAGTATCCCATGAAATCTGATTTTATCTGGATGGACGGTGATTTAGTACCCTACGAAAAAGCAACAGTGCCTATCATTACACCCACGCTCCATTACGGCGTGGGTGTCTTTGAGGGGATTCGTTGCTACCGAACCCCAGAAGGATCAGCTGTCTTTCGCTTGCGCGAGCACTTGGAACGTTTCCTGGATTCGATCCATATCTTGGGCATCCGGGAATTTCCGTTTGGGGTCGAAGATATGCGCATAGCTGTTCACCAGACCATTAAGGTGAATGGGTTCACGGAATGCTATATCCGACCTTTGATGTATTTGCAGGGGGAGATGGGATTGAACATGGATAAATCAACTCCCAGGCTGGCCATCGCCGCCTGGGAGTGGGGGCCTTACCTGGGACAGGAAGCCCGCAATGGCGGAATTCATATGATGGTCTCCTCGTTTACTCGTCTGCACCCCAACATCAACCTGACCAAATCGAAAACAACAGGAAATTACGTCAACTCGATGCTAGTCAAGACTCTGGCATTACGGTCTGGCTACGATGAAGCGGTGATCCTCGATCCGGAAGGGTTTGTCGCCGAGTGCACGGGTGAAAATCTATTTCTGGTGCGGGAAGGCGTCCTTTATACCCCGCCACGCAGCATTATTCTGGAAGGTATCACTCGCGATACGGTTATTACCCTGGCGGGTGACATGAACATTCCGGTCGTCGAAGCGATGATCACTCGCGATCAGCTTTACATTGCCGATGAAGTTTTTATTACCGGAACGGCAGCAGAGATAGTTGGCGTGCGAATGGTCGATTTCCGCCAGATCGGTAAGGGAAGACCAGGACCAATCACCCAAGCCCTGTCGCAGGCATTCTCAGACAACGTGCACGGTCAGGGAGCGCACTCAGATGAGTGGTTGGATTTTGTCTCCATGAACCAACCCGTCTCAGGCGAAACAGTATTAATCGATTTCTAATGTAACTTTTTCAGCGCATTCCGCATCTGATCTATGTGAAATCGAGCAAATGCCGACTCAGGGGTGTTCGGTAATGATAAGGATTGTGGTATGGTTTTCAATTTAGGAAGTAATCCATCTGATTTCTCGAGCGGCGATCGCTCTGACCAGGAATCTGTAAAGGTCCTAATCCTGGGTTCCGGGCCGGCCGGATTGAGTGCCGCACTCTATGCGGCGCGCGCCGACCTCTACCCGGTAGTGCTGAGCGGAATGGAATTGGGTGGGCAGGTTTCGTTGACATTTGCCGTTGAAAATTACCCTGGTTTTCCCGATGGAATCGGTGGCCTGGATCTGGTCGATCTTTTTCGGAAACAAGCGGAACGCTTCGGTGCCAGGATTGAGTATGACTCAGCAACCGAGACGGATCTCTCACAGCGTCCATTCCGGGTGAAAACGCAAAACGGGAAACTCTATCTGGCAGAAACCTTGATCGTCACCACCGGGGCTAGCGCACTACACTTGAATGTGCCAGGGGAGATGGAGTTTACCGGAAGGGGAGTCTCCTATTGCGCCACCTGTGATGGCTGGTTCTTCAAGGGAAAAGAGGTGATTGTAGTGGGTGGTGGAGATAGCGCCTTGGAAGAAGGGTTATTCCTCACCCGGTATGCAGATTCGGTCACTATCGTCCATCGTCGCGATCAGTTGCGCGCCGGGCCATTGCTGTCAAAACGCGCCATGGAGAATCCTAAAATGAATCTTATGCTGAATACCGTGGTGACTGAAATCAAGGGGGATGGTACAGTCCAATCAGTGAGTCTTGTGGATAAGCAATCTGGAAAAGAAATTGAACGCCGAGTGGATGGAGTATTCATTTTTATTGGTCACTCCCCCAACACAGACCTATTCAAAGGCCAGCTCGAAATGGATAAACGCGGTTATTTGCGAGTCGATCAGATGATGCATACGAGTGTCCCAGGAGTGTTCGCCGCTGGAGAGGTAGCTGATCCTTTTTTCCGCCAGGTGATCACATCGGCTGGGATGGGCGCAGCCGCAGCTATTCAGGCCGGTCACTTTTTAGATGAAGATTCATCGGCATAATGTTTAAGGTTTCCCTCCTGGTGAGTCACCATCAGAGGATATATTATCTTTTTGTCAGGGAGAGCGATCCATGAAAAACAAGGTTTCCATGATTGGCGCTGGAATGACTGGTGCCACCACGGCGCATTGGTTGGCCGAACTTGAGATCGCCGACCTCGTATTGGTGGATGTCATTGAAGGTATGCCGCAAGGTAAGGCATTGGATTTGCAGGAAGCATTGCCAGTCGTCGGTAAGGATGTCAGGGTGGTGGGCAGCAATACGTTTCAAGCTACGGCAGGGTCGGATATTGTTGTCATCACAGCTGGCCTGCCTCGCAAACCGGGCATGAGCCGCGATGATTTGTTGACGGCCAATGCGGAGATCGTGCGTGCTGCCACCCTGCAGTCGCTTGAGCTCTCACCAGAGGCGATCTTTGTCGTGCTCACCAATCCTTTAGATACGATGGCTTACTTGGCGATGAGAGTGGGTAATTTACCGCCGGAGCGGATAGTTGGCCAGGCGGGCATCCTGGATTCGGCACGCATGCGCGCCTTCGTCGCCATGGAATTGGGTGTCAGTGTGGAGAACATCCATTGCTACGTACTGGGAGGCCACGGGGATGACATGGTTCCTCTTGTCCGCCACTCGAACGTAGCGGGTATTCCGCTGGTTGAAATTCTACCGCCCGACCGCCTGGAAGCAATTGTCGAACGCACACGCAAGGGTGGCGGGGAGATCGTTAGCTTGCTGAAAACCGGCAGCGCTTTTTATGCTCCTGGAGCGGCGGTCGCCCAGATGGTGGAAGCCATTCTCAAGGATAAGAACTTGATTGTGCCCGCCGCGGCTTACTTGCAAGGTGAATATGGCTTGCACAACATTTTTTTTGGAGTGCCAGTGCAGCTGGGTCACCGGGGCGTGGTGAAGATCCTGGAATATCAACTTGATGACCAGGAGATGGCTGCCCTTCAGAAATCTGCTGAAGCAGTAAGCCAATCTATCAGCGCCCTCCACTCGCTGATCAAAATCTGAGTATTTAAGGAGCGATGACATGACGTTAAAGGATGAATTGGCAGACCAAATCCCTGGCTGGCGCGAGCGGGTTAAGAAGTTGGTTAAGGAAAGTGGAAATGTGAAGGTCGATGAAGTCACCATCGCCCAGGTCTATGGTGGTATGCGCGACGTTGTATCGCTGGTTACAGATATTTCTTACGTCGATCCCAATGAAGGCATCCGGTTCCGAGGTTTGACCATCCCTGAGGTTTTGGAACAGTTGCCGAAACCCCCAGGTGCTAAGATTCCCTACGTCGGAGGTCTGTATTACTTGTTGCTGATTGGAAAAGTGCCTTCGGTGGAACAGGCTTTAGAAGTTGAAAATGAATGGAAGGCGCGCGCCAGCCTCCCTCGGTTTGTGTTCGACGTTTTAAACACCATGCCGCGCGAATCCCATCCTATGATGCTGTTTTCTTCAGCCATCCTGGCTCTGCAGAGCGAGTCTGTGTTCGCCCGTCAATACCATGAAGGGTTCCATCGGAGCGAGTATTGGGAGGCGATGCTGGAAGACAGCCTGAACCTGACCGCGAAGTTACCTGCTATCGCCGCCATCATTTACTGCCTCAAATATAAGGGTTGCACTTCTATACCCCCGAATCCAGAATTGGACTGGGGGGCAAATTTTGCATACATGATCGGCATTCCAACACCGGAGTACATGGACCTCTCGCGCCTGTACTTTCTCCTGCATTCCGATCACGAGAGTGGCAACGCCAGTGCTCACGCCACCCACTTGGCGGCTTCGACCCTTTCGGATATATATTACGCCTTTTCCGCCGGCTTGAACAGCCTGGCGGGTCCTTTGCATGGACTGGCAAACCAGGAAGCCCTGCGGTGGTTATTGCAAGTGTACGAAAAGTTTGGTGGTGTCCCAAAGAAAGAGCAGTTACATCAGTTTGCCTGGGATACGCTTCACAGCGGCCAGGTTATTCCGGGATACGGACATGCCGTGCTACGGAAGCCCGATCCACGCTTTACAGCACTATATTCGTATGCTGAAGAAAATTTGCCTGAAGATGAGATTTTCCAGATCGCAAAGCTGGTCAACGAGGTAGTCCCTCAGGTGTTGATCGATCAAGGAAAGGCAAAAAATCCATCGCCGAATGTCGATGCCATTAGTGGTGTGCTGCAATACCATTATGGTATGCAGGAATTTGATTACTACACGGTGATGTTTGGCGTCGGACGGTCACTTGGGGTGACTGCCAACGCGGTCTGGGCGCGGGCTTTAAGCCAACCGATCGAACGGCCAAAGTCTGTGACCACCGCCATGCTGGAAGAGATTGCCATGAAGGCGTGAAGCGTGATTTGATATTTACCTTTCCCCCGCAAAACTACCCAAGGTAAATCGGTCGTATAATTCGTCTTCCCAAAAATTGTCTCCCTCTTTCTGTAGTAATCACATCCCTAAGGTTATCGCTTTACAGAATTTCGCCACTGGCGCACCAGCCGGGCGAGTGGCGACCAAAGTGCAAGCAGGCAAAAAGTCACGAAAAGAACTACATCAACCAGAAAATACCAGAGCGCCTGTCTGAGCCATTGGGCAATCATGTTGTCTTCCTTTGCGTCTTTCCTTCATCACGTCGCTGCCGAGGATATGAGTCATCACACTAATCCAACGGCAGCAAGTTAGCACACTCGCCAGCAAGAAATATAATCGCCAACAGGATCGCTGCCAGCGAGATCCACACCCGTCGTCGGGTTACGTCTCCGCGCCCGCCGTGTTGCTTGCCTTGGGGTTCTTTTGGGGGAGAGTGGGGTTTACGTTTTGTCTTCATAATACCAGTTTTCCTTGGCTTGGATGGTATATTTACAGATGCCCGGGTCAGCCCCGGCTCTGGGAGGGGCGGCTGCTGTTACCGGATCGAGCAGGTTGGCTCCGGCAGGGGCTGCGGCTGGCCAAGCCCAGTGGCTGGCCAAC
>MGOK01000144.1 GCA_001795335.1 Chloroflexi bacterium RBG_19FT_COMBO_55_16 | reverse complement strand
GTTGGGGACGACGAGCGCTCCTGTTTCGCCCACGATTTCCATGTGCGCCCGGTAAGGCGCCCTAAAGCCGCTGTCAAATTGGGCGTAAACATCACCGGAAAACCTCATTTGACCAGCGAAAACCTCATCCACCCCGCTGGGTCCGGTCATTTGCCATCCCAAGACTTCCTCGGGTTCCCGTCCGAGAAGATAACGCGTGTAACTGACCGGATAACAACCTACATCCCATAGGCAACCTCCCCCCATCGCCGGGTCGAGCCGGACATCGTCCTGGCGGGAGATCATGAAGGTGAACGATCCGCGCACCAGGTGCACTTTGCCAACCGCCCCGCTCTCCACCAGTTCCTTTACCTTAAGCGTCTGTGGGTGGTGGCGATACATGAACGCTTCGGCGACGATCACGCCAGCCCGCCTGGCGGCTGCAGACATGGCATCTACTTCTTCCACTGATAAGGCCAAGGGTTTTTCGCATAAAACATGCTTCCCCGCCTGGGCAGCCTTGATCGTCCATTCAGCGTGCAGGTGGTTCGGGAGAGAATTGTAGATCACATCGATGCCTGCCTCGTCCAACATGGCCTCATAACTACCGTATGCACGCGGGATTCGCCATTTGTGGGCATAAGTTTGTGCGCCTTCCGCTGTCCGGCTGGCAACCGCCACCAGCTTACTTCGTTTCGAGGCGCGCAAGGGCGAGATCAGGGCGCGGTTGATGTGGGCTGTGCTCAGCAATCCCCACCACAAAGGCTCAGAGAGAGTTTTCGTTGGACTCATGTTTAAAAGTATACTCCTTCTTTGAGTCTCATGCAATTAATTTTACTTGCCTTCATCATCATTTTCATCCTTAGGCGATTCTACGGAAACATCTTCGGTGAAATGCTCCGCGGCGGCTTCGAGCGATATATCGCCTCCAAAAGTTTCCCGCAAGAAACCCTGGTGTTCGATAATCCACAGATAAAGGTCAGATTCCGTTCTGCCGGGGAATTCATCCAGGATCTTTTGCTTCCGGATGATGTTCACCAGGGGCATGTAAACATGATCGTACCAGGAGATAACTGCCTCCTCATACTTAACTTCAGTTTTCCTCTGTTCGCCCAAATACCACTGGTGAACATTGATGTGCTCGATCAGTTTTTCATATAGGCCGGGAATCGTCAGCTCGATGTTCGCCTGCGGGCGATAATCCTCTAGTTTTGTACGTGCCAAAAAGCTGGCCCGCTCATGTTTCAAGATCAGGTAATCCACCCAAGAGGCTCGTTTCAGTAAGCTCACCAGTTCGCTCTCCGGCCAGCCGTCGAAATTTTGGGTGAAAAGTTGCGCCGCCTCCTCAATCGCGAATTCCTCCTTATAGGCTTCCCGAAGGTACCATAGATACTCGATGATCCATAAGTATAGGTCCGCGACAGTCCGTCCCGGGAAATGGGGCAATATTTCGTGCTTGGCGATCACCGGACTCAGTGGAACATAAACATTGTCGTACCAGGAGGCCACTGCCTCTTCAAAAGAGATTCCCGCCTTCCGCTGCTCACCCAGGTACCAGCGATGCACATTGATATGGTCTAATAGACGGTCATATTCTCCCGGAAGTGTAAGTTCAACCTGGGCAGAAGGACGGATCGTGGTCAGTCTGGTTTTCTCGATGAAAGTTGCATACTCTCCCTTCATATCCAGGTCAGACACTTGCGTCTCGACCGTTAGAGGGATGGCGATCTGGATCTCAGTTACGACAGCATCTACAAATAATTGTCCGCGTTCGCGCGCTACGGATACGCGATGGTTGCCATCCTTCACGAAATAGACTTCCCCCATTTTGTATAGCTCCACCGGGGGTAAATCAACCTCTTCATAACGGGCTCTGTCAATGCTGACCCAGCGGTCTTTCGTCCGCTTCTGGATCGGTAAAAATGCCCGGTCAAAGTCTCGATAGCGACCCAGGCTGCCCACGATGTTTTCGATGGGCACCTCTTGCAAACCGATATAATGTTGCCCGATCATCGGGATATGTTCACGGACTTCATCGAAAGGCAACAGCTGGTTCCTTTCGCCGGTCAACCAGCTGAGAACGTTCCGCCAGAAAGCTTTTCCCCTGGCGCGTTCAAAATCATATTTTGCCATTTGGTCGAAAATCATACCGTCCTACCCTTCTTAAGGACGCCATGATCGAGGATAGTTTCTAAATATCCGTATGTATTGATCACTTGCGTATCCTGAAACTGGGTATGAGTGACCGTGTCCTGACGGTAAACGTGGATATGGCCGTGAAAATGATAGGCTGGCCGAAATACCTGCAGGAACCAACGAAAAGCTTTAATCCCCTGGTGGGGTAGATCGGGTTGATCGTGAATTCCCCAGGGAGGTGCGTGGCTGACGAATAGATCCAGGTACCTTCCACAGACGATCCGGTTCCTTAGCAACCTGGGGATAAGTCCGAATACATAACTCCACATATCCGCCTGGGAATATTGATACGGACCTTCGCGGTAGCGTAGACATCCTTCAACGCCCGCTAATAGCAAGCCCTGGTGAGAAATGACCTTGCGGTGTAAGTCCACTGCCCCGTGTGGTCCGGTACGCGTGCCCCCTGAAGTATATTCGATCACGTTCGTGTGATTTCCTCGCACGTAGTAAAGTGGGATATTCAACGTCGTGACCACATATTCCAGATAGTAATGAGGCAAATCACCACACCCGATTACAAAATCAACATCGGGAAAGCGCGCGGAAATGCGGGGACTGTAGATAAACTCAACCTGGACATCGCTCAGGGACAGAACTTTGAATGGTCTCTTCATCTCTTGGCTGATTATTGGTCCATTTCATCGGTGATAGGCCGCTAGCAACATAATAAATTTTAGTACAGATTATCGCCAATCACTTAAGCAATTCGCCGTTGAGAATCCAATAGTAAAAGATTTAATGTGGCGGGAACAAGCTTGACACCCCCTGGATAAAAAGTATAATTATTCTCATCCTAATTATCCAAATAAGACTGTCGGTCGAAGGAAGTATGCAAGTTTCCGGACGGCCTTCTAAGGTGGGAGATGGCTTCGGTTCCCCATTCCATTGGTAAGTTGATTGTAACGCAAGGTCCCTCACCCGGCCAGGAATATGACCTGGTAAAAGACGAGGTGATCATCGGCCGCGAATCGGGCGTGGATATTATCATCCCGTCCCCGGTCGTTTCGCGGCGTCATACCCGTTTCATTCGCCAAAGAGACCGGTACCTCATCGAAGATCTAGGCAGCAGTAATGGTACCTTCCTGAATGGGCAACGCCTAACTGGAGCCTCGCCTTTAACGCCCGGAGACCGCATTGGCCTGGGCCAGGCGATCATATTGACCTTCGAGACCTCCTCTGGTATCTCCGGCGATCGGGCTGGACGGCTGGCTGAAACTGTCTTGGGAGAGGACCTCAATCTCCCCCAACCCTCTTCTCCCCCCCAATTGGTGGTAACTATTGCCGGTCAGCCTCCCCAATCTTTTACGCTGATCAAAGAACGCCTGAGCATTGGACGCGCCGAGGATAACGATATCGTCATCCCGGTGCCGATCATCTCTCGCCATCACGCCTTCATAGAGCACGTCGACAGCCGCTACCAGCTCTCATTGCTCCCTGACGCGACCAATCCGGTTTATTTCGAAGGGCGCCCATTGCAGGCTCCCCGGGTTTTGCACCACCAGGATACCTTGCGGATCGGTGGTCACGACCCTGGGATGATGGTGAGCCTGACGTACAACTCGCCAGGAGAGGCTGTAGCAGAGACCGCTCGCCCGATCTCCTTCGGCGAAAACACGCACATCCAGATCGGCCGCGACCTCAGTAACGATGTCATCCTGGATTCGCCGCAGATATCCCGCTTTCACGCTCAGATCGAACGGGTTGGAAAACGCCATCGGGTGCGGGATTTACGCAGCTCCAATGGAACCTTTGTCAACGACCAGCGCATCGCCGGTGAAGTCTGGTTAAAACCAGAAGATACTATTCGAATTGGGCCTCACCGGTTTATCGTCGGCGAGAACCAGCTCTTACAATATAACGAGACCCATGGACTTCAGGTGGATGCAATCGGCCTGCATAAATGGGTGCGGAAAGACCTCAACCTGCTCCAGAATATCTCATTATCCTTCCAACCGCGTGAATTTATTGTTGTTGTCGGCCAGAGCGGCGGCGGTAAGACGACCCTGGTCGATGCGATCGCTGGATATCGACCAGCTACCCAAGGTCAGGTACAGGTCAATGGGATTGATGTTTACCGTAACTTCGATGCTATCCGCAATGAAATTGGCTATGTTCCCCAGCGGGACATCATCCACATGGAATTGACCGTATACCAGGCCCTCGATTACGCTGCTCAATTACGGATGCCCCCCGATACCACCAAATCAGAACGGCATCAGCGTGTGATCGAAGTCCTGGAGGACCTCGATCTGCTCGAGCGCAAGGACGTTCAAATCAGCGGCCTGAGCGGAGGCCAGCAAAAGCGCGTCTCGATCGGCGTCGAGTTGTTGACAAAACCCGGTCTATTCTTCTTAGATGAGCCAACCTCTGGCCTCGATCCAGGCACCGAAACAGCTTTCATGCAGCTCATGCGCCGGCTGGCTGACCAGGGACGCACGATCGTGCTGATCACTCACGCTACGAAGAACGTTATGCTGGCGGATAAGGTTGTGTTCCTGGCGCGGGGTGGTTATCTGGCCTGGTTTGGCCCTCCAGACGAATCTCTCCGGTATTTTGATCGCTATCGCTCCGACCGTGCCCGCCATGCAGGTGAGATGGAATTTGACGAGATCTACCGCATTCTGGAAGATCCTGGCAAAGGCGGGCCGCAAGAATGGCAACAACGCTTCCTGCAGCACCCTGCCTTTCAAAAATATGTTCTCCAACCATTGCAAGACAAGATTCTACAGGCAAGCCAATCGGCGAAGGTACCCGTCGTAAAACAATCTCGCCAAAAGGCGCGCCAGATATCTTCTCTCCGCCAATTCCTTGTCCTTTCTTCCCGCAATTTAAAAATCCTCACCCGCGACCGTTTTAGCCTGGTGTTGATGTTGGCCGTAGCGCCCCTGGTGGGACTGCTGGATGTCGTATTGTCGCTCGCATTAGGATCGAACCCTTTCAGCCAACTCGACGGCAATATCGCTGACGTTATAACCACTCTGTTTATCCTCACAGTATATGGCGTGCTGGTCGGCGCGCTATCCCAAATGCGGGAGATCGTCAAAGAGCAAGATATTTACAAACGCGAGCGATTAGTCAACCTGCGCATCTTCCCCTACGTGCTGTCGAAAGTATGGGTGGCTGCTCTGTTAGCTTTCTACCAGGCTGCCGCTTACGTCATCATTCGCAAATTTGCCTTCGATATGCCTGGCGGCCTGTCGGAATATATCATGATTTACATTACGCTCGTGATTGTGACCCTGGCCGGCATGATGTTAGGATTGTTTGCTTCCGCCTTATCCCCCAACGCCAACGCTGCACCCTTATTCGTCATCCTGCTCATCCTGCCGCAAATGATCTTGAACGGCGCGCTGATCCCACTCCCGAGCACGATCAGCGGGCTGACCGCCACCCATTGGGCTTTTTCCGCCCTTATGGGCATCTCCGGGGTCGGCTCCGATGTCGCCGCTGACATCTGCTGGACATTAGACGAGGATGTGCGCGAAGCCATGACGCTGGAGGATAAAGCCAACAACAATTGCCGGTGTATGGGGACGAACATCCTGAACGCAGAATCATGCAACTTCCCCGGGATGGGCAAGTTCTACAATCCAGCCATCGACCAACCTCAGCCGGTACAGCCGGCTCTTTTAGGCGACCCGCCGCCAGAACCTGTGCTCCCCGACCGCCCGCTTGAACCGGTTAACCAGGCCGATACCATTGCCATGTCAGAATTCTTCGATAATCTCAAAGCCTGGGAAAACGAAGTCCAGGGGATTCAAGATAATTACAGACGTGAGGTGGATGCCTATCAGGCCCGCGCAAATGTATTCGAAGCTGAGATGGCTGGTTATCAGGAGGAATTCGCAAAATGGAATATCGCCAGGGCAGCGGCAGTAAAACCAGCTGAGAGCGTCCTCGGCCTGTCCGTTACAACTATCGGCTGGTCGTTTGTCGACAAAGAGAATCCATCTGCTTTCCGGTCACATATCGCTTTTGCCTGGATCGCACAACTTATCATGATCGCAATCCTCATGGTTGCGATTTTGATCCTTCAAAAGAGTAAAGATGCCCGCTAAATCAAGAAATACCCCCCGTTTTTTACTGTCTGTCTTTTTTCTGGCCGGCGCCGTGCTTGCCTGCAACCTGGGTTTTAATAATGCTGGCGATGACAAACAGGCGACTGCACAAGCCATCGCGAGCTCAGTCCGCTCAACCGCTACAGCTGCAGCCGCCGCAAGCTCAGGAGGATCGGAGCAATTAATTTCAACCGTCCAAGCCGAAGCCACGCTCCAGAACCAATCGATTGTTGCTACCCAAACTTCATTAGCGAATTCAAGCTCGGAGGAGCAATCTGCAACAGCCACTACGGTTGCGCCTATTTTGGCTGAACTCCCGAAATACGACGTCGACCCCTCCCTTGGGCAGGTTGGATGGGTTCATCCTCCAGTCACTCTGGATATTGAAGGCTATGCCCAATATGACTATGCGAACCAATTCCTGAATACAGTCGCCGCCGATTTCATCGTCTCCGCAGACATCACCTGGAACACTTCTTACGGCTCATCCGGTTGTGGATTCGTCCTCCGCTCAGACGGTAACCAGGATGCTCTAAACCAATATATGGTCATCGCCTCACGTGGGGCCAGTGGCCACGTGGCCTTTGCCACGATGGCTGATGGAGAAATCGTAACCGGGCAAGACATTTACGCCTATGGCATCGACCCGAACTTCGATTGGCAAAACGATGCCACCAATCGCCTGACAGTCGTCGGTCGCGGCAACAGATTCTTGATCTACACCAACGGTAAGCTAATCGGCGAGATCGATCCGGGCGCTCCACCCCCCCAACCGAGCATCCCACCACCTCCGCAGATACCCATCGACACGAAAGACACCAAAGCCATGGAGGATTACCTGCAGAAAACGGTGGAATATAAGGAAATTGTCACTCAAATTAAATCTGATCACAACGCCCGGGTTGCTGCATTCAAGACAGCTGATACACAATTCGACCGCGGATTCATCGCCATGGTCGCTTTAAGCGAATCGGGCCACACGGTGTGTCAGTTTAACAACGCCTGGTTATGGTTAATCGAATGAGCGACCTTTTCAAACTCGATGTTCTTCACACTTGGAGCGATTAAATGAGTCAATCCAGCTGGATTGGAAAAAGCCTCGCAGATAGGTATAAGATAGAAGATTTATTGGGGCAAGGTGGGATGTCCGCAGTTTACCGGGCTACAGACTCGAACCTGCGGCGGGTCGTTGCCGTGAAAATGATCCACCCCCACCTTTCTAGCGACCCTGACTTTGTGCGTCGTTTCGAAGAAGAGGCTACTGCAGTTGCCCAGTTGCGGCATCCTAACATCATCCAGGTTTACGACTATAACCACGCAGCTGACACCTACTACATGGTGTTAGAGTTTGTCCCCGGGGAGACTCTCCAGAATCAGCTTAAAAGAATTAATGATGCTGACCGGCGGATGCCTCTCCCCGATGTGGTCAACACTGCGGTGAATATCTGTGATGCCATCGAGTATGCCAATGGGCGCGGATTGATCCATCGCGACATTAAACCGGCCAACATTATGCTCTCCGTCCACGGTCAAGCCATCTTGATGGATTTTGGCATCGCCAAGATCATCGGTGGTCAGCACCATACCGCAACCGGCGCGGTAATTGGCACCGCCCTTTACATGTCTCCTGAACAAATCAAGGGACAAAATCTTGATCAGCGGTCAGACATTTATTCATTAGGTGTTACTTTATTTGAAATGGTCAGCGGCCGTCCACCTTTCGAAGCCGACTCTGCCATGACTCTAATGATGATGCATGTGAATGACCAGGTGCCAGACTTACACAAACTGAATCCAGATCTACCTGGCGGGTTAGTCGCTGTTATTAATAAAGCACTGGCCAAGAATCCCGATGACCGCTATAAAACTGCTGGCGAGATGGCTTCCGCCCTGAAAGATGTCCAGACTCAGCTCTCGACGCGCCCTAAGTCTGTGATACCAGCTGGCGAAGCCACGCTCATCGAACAACCTGAACCAGAACCGATCGATGCAACCATGATCGAGCAGCCAGCAGCCCCTGAGGGTCCACCTACCTCTTCACCTGAAAATATAGCCGCCAAACCTGGCTCAATCGCGGTAGAAAGGCCGCCTGGCATCCCCGCCTCCCCTGCTAGTCGTAGCTCGATGCCGGCAGCCCTGCGAAAAGTCGGCATGCGACCTGTGTTGATCGGCGGTGGGATAGCTGGAGTCCTGATCCTCGCCTGCCTGATCGTTAGCGGTATTTTTGTGTACAACCAGTTCATCCGAAGCCGGAACAGCGTCCCAGCTGGGTTGGTCACAGCCACCACCCAAGAACCAGGTGCAGCCAACCTGGCAGAGTCCCCGCTCCTGACTGCGACAAATGCCCCCACCCTCACGCCAGCCCCGCCCACAGCCACTTTTCCGCCAGCTACCACAGCTACCGTCACATTGACTTCTACCCCAACGGTTCCGGCTGGCCCCTTTTCCAGAATAAACGCCATGACCATCGATAACCAAGGCCGTTATGTCGTAGAATATGAAACCTTCGAATTCACAGAGCAAATATCTCCCACCACTTTGCATGTCCACTTCTTCTTCAATACGGTCGCTCCGGAGGAGGCTGGAGTTCCCGGTCATGGGCCCTGGATCCTCTATGGTGGCCCAAGACCGTTTACAGGCTATCTTGCTTCGGACCGCAAGGATGCCACCCAAATGTGCATCCTGGTCGCCAATCCCGATCACTCCGTACAACCAAATAGTGGCAATTGTTATCCATTGCCCGATGTCGCTCCCCCCGAAATTACAGGCGATTCTGGCGCGGTGATGCTGTTAATTCCTGCCGGGCCGTTTGAGATGGGAACCGATGCAAGTTTACCGCCTAGGCGGCCGAGTCATACGGTTGATCTGCCAGATTATTACATCGACAAGTTCGAGGTAACCAATGAACAGTACGCAGCCTGCGTCAATGACGATGTCTGTGATCCGCCAATCGAACTGGGCTCTCTGACCAGGGCTTTGTATTTTGGTGAACCATTATTCGCCAATTATCCAGTGATTAATATTCAATGGGCAGATGCCAAACAATTTTGTGAATGGCGCGGCGCACGCTTACCAACTGAAGCAGAATGGGAAAAGGCCGCCCGTGGGACGGACGGCCGGACTTTTCCCTGGGGTGAAGGGATTAACTGCGATTATGCCAATGTCGACAATTGTGTAGGCGACACTGTCGAGGTGGGCACCTACCCTCTAGATGTTAGCCCGTACGGTGTCTTTGATCTGGGTGGCAATGTTCGGGAATTCGTCGAAGATTGGTTCGATGTCTACCCCGGTGGAGACTCCCAGGCCTCTGAGGACTTCGGCACCAAGGTGCGCGTTGTCCGCGGGGGTAGGTTTGACAAGCCCGGAGATGAAGCCGAAGTTACCCTGCGAGGCAGGATTTTTCCTGACGAATCAAGACAAAATAATGGCATCCGCTGCGCACTCACCCCTTGATAACTTGGGGGTTTAATTTTATTACCCGGGCACTACCTCTGCAGTTCTAGAATGAGAGCCGCGCAGGCGGGTAAACATCCAGGCAAGAGACAGCAGCCAAACAGGGATCGACGCGGGGATGATAATAAACAAATCCGCCTCAGGCCAGGGCAGGAGGCGGGTGATTGAGTTATCCAGGATCAGAGTGAAATAGACCAGCGCCATATATCCAAAAGCTGCTAAGGAATACCATTTCAACCAGCGATATTCTGAATTCAATATCCCGAAGGGGATCAGCCATCCCAGGTACTGGATCGCAAAAGCGTGGGTTACCGCGAAGAAAGTGATCAGAACCGTCAGGATACCGGCCGCCGGCGCTTCTTTCCGCCCCCGGACTATCCAGACCAGCCCCAGAATGGCCAATGTTAGAAACCTTCCATAATGTATGACAAATTCGAAGACCTGTTTATTTACCAGATCAAGCATCCAAAGCAGTCGAATAAAGTAGGTATACCCATAAACACCGACCCCCCGGTTATAAGCTAACGCCCTGGTAAGGACATTCCACACTTCTGCTTTGAATAAAATCGAATAAGCTATCACTCCAATCAGCGGGATCAGGAACGCAAACAGTATCAAAGAACCCTTATCGCGCAACTTGCGCACGCCTTGAATCAAAG
Organism: Chloroflexi bacterium RBG_19FT_COMBO_55_16; assembly: GCA_001795335.1. The sequence goes on along the minus strand of MGOK01000144.1, from coordinate 5,666 downwards.
ATGGCAGCGCTAAAACCGGCCAACTCTTGGCCAGGATGGCTAAACCCATCCACGTGCCGCTCAACCAGCTGGATCTACCCAAATAATAGAGCGCAAGGATTATCAGAAATATCGGCAGCGCGTCAAATTGACCATGATAAGCGGAGATGAATACCGGGATCGGACTGAGTGCATACCATAAAGCCCCGTGAAATGCTGCCGGCTGATCTTTAACCCGCAGGATCTGGAACAAAAGTAAGGCAACGCCCAAATCGGCAAATATTGGAAGAAGCCGGTAGACTGCCACGTAGGATAGATTAAGATTATCAGCGATCCACACTGCAGCAGCCATCCAATACAACTGCAAGGGAAGGTAAGGATGGCGGTCGATCGCTAACGGACTCGCATACACATCCTCTCCTTGCAGAATAAGGCTTCCTGCGATCCGAAAAGACTCGATGTCATACTCCGCCCCCATCGGAAGGATCACATTCGGGATCAACCGGGCGAAAAGGGCAATTAAAGTTATCCACAGCCAGGCATATTTTGGTGGCGTTGGATACTTACGCAATAAATAACGTAAGTTCAAACAGCTGGCGAGCAAGAACAATGACCAAATAGCCCCCAGCAATACTGGTCTGGTCAAGGGCTAAACTCAACATAAACAGGGCTCTGGATAGAAATTTCACCCGCTTCAACCTGGAGTGGGTTGCCGAACTTATCCAGAATACCACTGACATCGGGTGGCAACAGAGCCTGGTGAGGCTGTCCATCCCCTGACCAGAGCACCCAAATCTTCTTCGTCCCTGATATAAATTCGTACCCGGTTAAGTCCGGAAATTCCTGGACTTTCCCCAAATAGGTTGCTTCGCTTAATTCATCAAGCAGAAATTTAAAAGCCAGGTAGGCCAGCCTGGGCTCCTGATCTTTGTCGAGCATCCCCCCGTGACGCCAACCAGGACCATCAAACTGGAACCAGATTGTCCCTTGCACTCCTTCAGCCCAGTTTCTCACATACAACCAAACGACATAATCTGCCTGGGCTTGATAAAATCCCTCCCCCGGAGGATTGCAATCGGTTGTATTCCATCCCGGACAAATCATCGCTCCTTCGGTATGCATCAAAGGCTTTTCGACGCCGTATTGGGTCATTACTTCACGCAGATAATCTGCCTTACCCAATACAACACCTCCACGCGCTTCCCAGCTCGGGAAGTGCTCATCATAATACAACTCACCCCCCGGTGTGTCACTCGAATAGAATGGGTAGCCGTGGTAACTGACAATATCAAAATAATCCCCACCCCCGTTGATCAAGATCCCCTCCAGGAACTTGGCTGGTCTACAATCCTTGTCTTCCGGAGGATGGGTGGGATCACAATCCAGGAGCAGACCACCGATCAGCACCTGGGCGCTTGGGTCGGCCGCTTTGATCGCTGGATAAGCCGCCTTAAGCATTTCACTATAATACCCGCCCCCATAGTATTCATTCTCCTCATCCCCCCAACACCCGAATACACTATTTCCAGGCAGCATACCATGATCGACATCCGGTTCATTACCTAATTCCCAGTATTTAACATTGAAAGGTGGCACACTATAACGAGCTACTAGATCGCTGATAAAGACAGCAAAAGCCGAAAACTTTTCAGGTTTAATCGGTCCGCAATATGAACCTTCATAAAGCTGTGCCCAGGGCGGTGTGCTCCGAACGACCAGGAGAATGTCAAGCCCCTGTTTTGATACATTGATCAGTCCCTCTTCCAGTTTCGCTACGGCCTCCCAATGACGCTCTCCTTCGACCGGCTCAACGTCAGACCATACCAGTGAATTGTGGCGCACAAGTCTCGCTCCTGCCTCTGCGAACAATTTAACGATTGGTCCCGAGCCGATTCGATTGATTTCGGCTCCCATCATGGGCAATGGGAGGTTGGTTAGCGCAGGCAGCTGTGTATCGGTTAATGTCGATTCTGAGCTCGGAGTCGCCGGGGAAGCTGGGGTCTGTTGGGGTTGTTCGACAGCGGGTATAAGTTCACCGGTCACGGACTTGCCCCGGCAAGCAACCATACCCAAAGTCAAAATCAATCCAACGCTAAAGAGCAGAAGTGATCGTCTCATCATTGATATCCAATCTTGCAAGCACCCTCTATCAAGGCGCGAATTCAACGTAGATCGGACTCTTCACATTGATTTCGGGTCCCGCCGGGGTGATATCGGTTCCATATTTATCGTAGACTTGCAGTACTCCGCCCGGTAGCTGGATCGCATAAGTGCCTGCGCCTGGAGACCATAATACCCAAATCTTCTTCGTTGCATTCCTGAACTCATACCCCACAATAGATGGAAACTGGGTGACTGGAGCGACATAAGTTGCTCCTTTGAGTTCTTGAGTCAAGAAATCCAATGCGTAATACACAGGTTTGGGGTCCTGGTTTCCATCTAATATACTCCCATACCGCCAACCAGAACCGTTGAATTGGTACCAGATTGTCCCTTTTAATCCTGCGGCCCAGTTGCGCACGTACAACCAGACGATATAGTCCGCCTGAGCCTGAAAGAAAGCCTCAATTGGAGGATTACAGTCAGCACCGTTCGTTTCCGGGCAGATCAAAGACCCCTCCGTGTGCATTATCGGCTTGGCCAACCCATACTGGGCCAATACCTCGCGCAGGAAATCCACCTTACCCAGCACCACACCCCCGCGCGCCCCCCAGCTGGGGAAGTTAAGATCATAATACAATTCACCGTCGGGGGAAGAGCTCGAGTAGGTTGGGTAACCATGGAAACTGACGATATCAAAAAAGGGTCCTCCCCCATTCCTCAAGATCCCTTCCAGAAATTTGGCCGGTTTACAATCCTTTCCCGCCGGTGGATGAGTAGGATCGCAATCCAGGAGCAGTCCGCCGATCAACACCTGGGCAGTTGGATCGACCGCCTTGATCGCCGGATAAGCCACCTTCAGCATCTCAGCATAATATCCTCCCCCGTAAAATTGGTCGTTCTCATCCCCCCAACATCCAAAACCACTGTTTTGATCAGCCAATCTATAGTCGATATCCGGTTCATTGCCCAACTCCCAGTATTTGATATTATAAGGGGGATAGCTATATCGTTGCACAAGCGCCTGCAAGAATTTGGCAAATTCATCCAATGCCTCTGGTGCGATTGGACCACATGCATAACCGGGAATTTTCTGCGCCCAATCTGGCGCAAAGCGGATCGTGGCAATGATTTGCATTCCATTCTTAGCGGCAAAACTCAGCCCGGATTCATTGACCATTCCCCATTTATAGGTGGGAGGCTCGGTGTGTGGATCAGGTTCGATATCGTTCCAATTAATCGCGTTTACCCGAACCCAATACACATCCGCTTCCTTCAAGAAACCCATCACCTTTGTTGATTTATGAGGCAAGATTTGTGCACCAAAACCTGTCACAGGCCGTGGATATCCTTTAATAGTGATGGGTAAATAAACCATCGAGCTGGATGAGGCTGTCGATGCAGAAGCGACAGAATCCCGGACCAGTCGAAAGGACAATCCAACCGCAGAAATAAGAACTAAGGCAACCAGGAGCAGCTTAATCGGCCGGATCACAAAATTCATTTTAAACTCCTAAAGATAGGGGATACCCCAATATATTTATTGGAAAGCATTAAATAAACCTTGCAGCCAACAATATCACAAAGCATCTCAAATGTATATGAATAATTTATACCATATTACTAAGCTGGTCGTACTTATTGGACCAGTCAAAATGATTGTCGAAGGAAAAACCAGTGAAATCAGTGTAATCTATGGTCCAATCAAAAAAGTAAGCCTGATTTAATTTCCATAGAATTTAACAATAGTTAGTAAGGATAATGCATCCAACCCTAAAAATAATAATAGGAATAATGCAAACCCCACTGTGGATGGAATTTTTATAAATCGTTTAATCCAATAAAAAAGTTCCAACCACCCCAAATTGAGAATCAACATGGTTGGGATAATGGCCGGATAAGCATAACGCGCCACCGGGATCAGATACCGCCCATCTAAAATCGAGCCGCTCCCGCGCATGATCGTTAATCCCCAAATGAAAAGCAAAGACATACCAAAAAAGAAGATCAAATCCCACTGCAATTTCTTTCGATGCCGTCCCATTGAAAGCAATGCGCCAACCAACCCAACCAGGGTGAGAAAACCCAAAACCGGATACGAGTATTCTCCCAATAGGGGGACATGCCCCCAACCAAACCTGGCCCAGAAGGATTGGGAAATTCTTATGAATGTGGACAGATAATACGACTTAGCTGCTGCCCGATCAAGCAAGAAAGCGAGAATAAGGGAAGCTCTTCCTGGAAATAATTTGCTAATGAAGCGATCAGCCCAATCCCTTAACCAGGGCCAAGCGTCTTCGGCGGACCCGTTGCGGAGGACATTTACGAAGGAAAACTTTCCCCACCGGCCTCTTTCTCCATCAGCGTTGTCAAAATCAGGCTGCTTATCGGGCGGGCGCTTTCCTTCGACCATAACAACCCCATCGTAATATACCGAAAAGGCTTCTTTCACCGCGCCTTTAACTGGCGAAAGGATTATATTCAATTTTGAGTTATCCGGTCTAATTTTGGTCGAAAATGAAAAGAAAGAGGGCTGAACACCTACCTCAACTTCCTGGACTATGGTTTGAGTTTGGGTAACAAGGATCGGAGTCCGCACTTTTACCGGTTTGCTCGCCCAGATCCAGGCTCCGAGGGTAACCGGTTTGCCACGCAGATTTTCTTCAATCGAAACAGGAATAACCTGAATCAACTTGGGTGGTGGAGTTTGGGGGAAAAGTGAAAATTTAAACACGTTCGAGCCCAATGGAGCCTGCTGAGCCCTCTCGCGGGTGGGGAGATCGGGTAGTGTAATCCGATACCAAAGCGCAGCATCACCCCATGCGAACAAAGAAGACGCCAGGGCAACTGCGCCTATCGCCATGGCTGCCCACGCCAGACGCCGGCGCTTACCGCGGAAAATTGAGAGTAATAGCGGTAATATGATCAACAGGATTGCAATCGTAACTGTATTTTTTGTATAGAAACACAAACCAGCAGTAATCAGCAAGACCAGGAACCGCGCCCAGTTAAAACCTCTGGCTATCAGACGGACACCCGCCCAAAGAAACAAGGAATATATTACTGTAGCTCCAACGTCGTCGTTGATGGCTGTCATGATGTCGGTTAACCCGGGCAGCAACACGAGTGAGGCTGGAAGCATCCAGCGAATTGGATGACCCGGTGACGTCAGTTCAACTGCCACACCCCTGGCTGAAAGGATACAGATAAAGAAAAGTATCAAGGAGACCAGTCGCCCCAAATAAAGCTGGAAAGTTATTTCACTGGTTGGCACGAAGCGTATAATCGCGCTTAGAAGGAAGTAATAGACCGGCCGGTCATTGATTTGCGAAATCCCAATCCATATTTCCCCTTCTTGTCGAAGTAGATTAGGGTGAAATCCCATACTCTTGTAGAAATCGTGTTCCATCATCGAGGCGGCCATTTCACGGCGCATCCGCTGATCTACTTCGCCCAGGCTCGGTAATTGACCCCGATTAGCTACCAACCAGGCGAACTCAAAATGCCCTGGCTCATCGTAATGCTGCCAGGGTGGAACGAGGAACACGTACAGTAAACCAAGGATTAAACCAGACAGGAGCACCAGG
>MGOK01000143.1:27938-28505 GCA_001795335.1 Chloroflexi bacterium RBG_19FT_COMBO_55_16 | reverse complement strand
TTGGGCCAGGCTTGCGCAGATGGAGGTACAGACTAAAAACTGCCAAAATGACCCCAGCGGCGAGAGCCATCCCTTGAAGATAGCCGATTTCGGGCGATCGATCGCGGATCTGCGGCACGATGAAAAGGGTAAAACTCAGCAATGCAGCTGTCAACGCCAGGCGTTTGGTGTAGGGATGAGCGATCAAACTCAAAAACACACGTCGCGCTTTGACGGAAAAAATTATCAGGGTCCCCAACCACAGGCTGGTAGCCAGAACGAAAAAGGGATGCGAGGTGACAAACCTGATCTTATCCAGGAACGAAGATATTCTTTCCAGAATGGACAGGTCCGAGTAATACAGGTTGAAAAGGAAAGCGGCGATCACGTAATCGCGCAGCGCTCCATGCGCCTGGAAATATAAAAAAACCGGGATGTTGACCAGTATGAATCCCAGCCCCACGAAGAGGATATCAGCGAGAACACGGCGATCCTTCACGATCCAGGCCAGGAAGAGCATAAAGAGCAGCACGGTTACGGGGATGTCCAGGTAGGTCTGCTTAATGCAAAAGACCAATCCCCACAGCA
>MGOK01000143.1:27047-27876 GCA_001795335.1 Chloroflexi bacterium RBG_19FT_COMBO_55_16 | reverse complement strand
AACAAGACGCCCAAAATGCCGATCTGAAAGACGAGCGAATATTCTTCCGAGTAATTGCCGCCCATGAAGGGGAAAACCGCCAGGAAAGCGATCGCCATGACTAAAAACGCAGCCAACGGCGGCAAGGCGGCGCGGATGAGGGGATAAGCGACGAGGAAAACGATCGCTAATAAGACCAGTTCCAATCCCCACACCCCCCAGACGGAGCCGGCCCCCAACCAGAGTCCCAGCGCATTGAAGAAATAAAGCAAGGGCTGTTTGTTGTCCCAGGTTTGCTGGTAGAGGACTTTGCCCTGCAGAATATCTGAACCAATGCTGAGAAAAATACCCGAATCACGGTGAGGAACCGGATGGCTATAGGGAGAACGCGCCAGGAAGGCGACCACCAGCAGCGCGATCAGCATGGAAAGGGCAAGGATGTCGGCAGTCTTTCGTGGTCGAGACATGATCATTTTCCGGAAACTAATAACTCAAGCAGCACCAGAAACCCAGCGGGCGGCAAGATCACCACCCCCGCGTGCTCTTTGAGTTCCAGGAGGTGATTATCCCCGTTAACAAGGTAAGAGGCACCGCCTTCTTTAGCGCATTCCAGATATCGGTTGTCGGCAGGATCTTTTTTAATTAAGTCCAGAATCTCGAGGGGTTCAACATTTACCGTCGATGACCGAAACTTTCTCAGAAAGGTTTCCAGCTCCTGTTCTGAGAGTTTGATCTTTGCGCGCACCCGCGCGTAGGAGAGCGCTCGCTCGATCTCCTGGAGCAGTGCTGGGGAGGTAGCCAGTTCAAATTCATCCGCCTCCCAACGTTGAACAATTTTGGCCGGGTTGCC
>MGOK01000143.1:19859-27024 GCA_001795335.1 Chloroflexi bacterium RBG_19FT_COMBO_55_16 | reverse complement strand
TGATGACGTTCGTGTCGAGCAGGACGATCATGAAGTTTTGTAAGCCTGTTTACGAGCTTCCGCAACCGCATCCGCAGCTAACCTTTCAGCTTCTTCTGGATCAAGGTTGGCCTGCCCCTGCATCTGCCTGATCAGGTCGAATAATTCTCTCCGCTGCTGCTTCCAGTTCTCGTAGACCTCGACCGGCACTACGGCGGCCGCTGGTTTCCCATGCCGGTTGATGATAAAACCCTTTCCCTGGTGCTGCACCTGCTCGACGATCTCAGCCATCTTCTTGCGCGCTTCGGTAATGCCCAATTGTCTTTCCATAAGCCACTCCTATTTATTTATGGGACGCTGAATGAATACTCTTATTTGCTTGGTACACGGATACCACAGATTTCACTGATTATGCATTTGACAGTCATGTTGCATGGCCCGCAATGCGCGACAGGGTTTCAACGAAATAATTTGATAATCTGTACATTTTGAACGTACTGTACATTTTAACAGATATGGTAAGATTGTCAAGATCCACCACGGACGACTGACGACTGGCGCGTTAGAACTTTTTGCCCCGTTTCAGCGTCTTATCTTCATAGCCATCCACTTTATTCGATCGGGACACGGATTTCTCAGATTTCACGGATTATTTCTTTGACAGTCCTTATGTGGCCCACGAAATGTGACAAGCTTTTGAGAGATAACCCCCTGACTCGCCTTACCGCCTGGCTCGTGATCGGCCTGGCTCTGCTATTAGTCGCCTGCGCCCCGCCCGCGCCGACGGATGCTGGTTCAGCCGCCACCGTTGAAGCGATCACCAGCACCGGGCTGCCGCCCGACCACACCCCGCCCCCTACCGCTGCGCTCCCCACGCCGACTCCGCTCCCAGCCTCGCCCGGCGAGTTAAGCATCAGCGAGCTGAAGTACCGCCTGCTGGCAGAGTTCCCGGACATTTTCTTCTGCGACCGCGACTTCTATCCCCTGCCCCTGGGCGACGAAATGGAGCTGGCCCTGCAGCGATTCGCGGAGCTGCAGGCCAATCCCGAAGAATTCGACGCCATCCTGGCCCACAACGACCTGGCTGGCCTGGGGAAGTTCAGCGACGAGCAGAAATTGCTCATTTACCGGGAACACAAGCAGCTGGCCGCCATCCGGTTCGAACCCACTGCCTCCGGTTACCAGTTCCAGCTGCAGGTGGCTAAAACCGGGGGCGGCGCCAAGCTTTCAGGCGAGCGGATCAGCGGCCTGATCGACAGCCAGGGAGCGATCACGGTCCAGGAGAGGAAAGCCACTATCGCCACCTGCCCGATCTGTCTCGCCGCGGGCACGCTGATCGACACCCCTTCAGGCCCGCTGCCGGTGGAGAGTCTGCGCCCGGGGACAGTGGTATGGACGCTGGATCGGGCCGGTGTACGCGTAGCGCAGCCCCTGCTGCGCACCGGGAGCACGCCCGTGCCGGACACTCACCAGGTGGTGCATCTGGTGCTGGACGATGGTCGCCAGCTGTGGGTTTCACCCGGCCATCCCACGGCCGATGGTCGCCGCGTGGGCCAAATCCAGGTCGGCGGCGCGCTGGATGGCGCGGCAGTGCTCTCCGCCGAGCGGGTCACGTACAGCGGCTATGCCACATACGACTTGCTGCCCGCCGGCGAGACGGGTTTCTACTGGGCGAACGGGATCCTGATCGCCAGCACTCTGGGGGAGGATAATAATTGGACGCGGAAAAACGCGGAAGGACGCTGATCGAATTCTTTTTTCGCGGGGATTGGACGCGGAAAAACGCGGAAGGACGCTGATCGAATTCTTTTTTCGCGGCGATTGGACGCGGATAAACGCGGATGGACGCTGATCGAATACTTTTTGCGCGGCGATTGGACGCTGAGATACGCTGATCGAATACTTTTTATGTGGCTGACGAAGGACGAACGGATTTCAACCTTTTTCGTAGGGCTGACCGAGCGCTTCGGGCTTGGCCGCCCCCCAGCGAGTCCTGAACCACCTGGTTGACATGAGCAGCAACGCTCCCAGGGTGATGGCAAAGGGCAGCGTCCGCCAGATGTACCTGGACAAAAACCCAGGCAGTACCAGCTGTGGGTTGAGCGAGAACTGCCACAGAGTCCCAAATAGGACGGAACCTGCCAGCAGGGTCAAAGGATTCCACATGGAGAAAAAGACCAGCGCCAGGGCGATGAAACCCCAACCCTGGAGAAAGTTATAGTTCCAGACCGGGTTGTAATCCAGGGAGTAAATTGCACCGGCCAGTCCCATGAGCATCCCAGCGACAATGACACACAGATAGCGGGTCCTGGAGACGTTTATGCCTGAGACTTCGGCCACGGATGGATTCTCTCCCACCGACCTGATCTGCAGCCCCAGGCTGGTCTTGGTGAGTACAAACCAGGTGATCACGACAAGCACGATGCCGAGAAAAAAGAATGGGGCAAGACCCAGGACAGACGGGATCCTGCCCATCCCCAAAGGACCTGTGAACGGGTTGCCGATGTAGGCGGTCAGGCCGAAGCCAAGGATCCAGATCCCCATCCCGCTCACGACCTGGTCGACTCCCAGCGTTATGGAAAAGAATCCATGCATCAGGCCGAGCAGCCCGCCGACGGCGATCCCCACCAGGAAACCGAGCAAGTAGCTGCCGGTGGTTTGAGCAGTGATAAAACCCAGTGTGGCGCCGAACAACATCCCCCCCTCGATGCCAACGTTCAGGACTCCGGAACGCTGTCCGATGAGTTCGCCGAGAGCAGCGATGGTGAAGATCGTCGAAGCATCGAAACTCCTAACCAGGAATACCCACATCTAAGCTCTCCTTCCCAGCCTTTACCCAGCCGATCTTAAATCGGTAGAAGAATTGAAAAGCGACCAGTGTAATCATTAATACTCCGAGCAGGGCATAATCTACGCCAAAGCTCATATGCAGTTGTCCCTGGACAAATCTACCGCCGACGGATAATCCTCCGAAAAGCAGTGCTACCGGAATGGCGGCGATCGGGTTGCCTTGAGAGATCAGTCCACAAATGATTCCATAGAAAGCCAGATCGCCGAAATACCCGTAATTGGTCGGAATTTTATAGAGGCCGGGCACCGCAGCGAAATAGTGATAGCCAGCCAGACCGGCCAGAGCGCCTCCCATGACAAAAACCAGGAGCGGGATCATGAATGTCCTGATCCCGGCGTATCTGGCCGCCGCTGGGCTGAGACCGTAAGCCTTGATTTGATATCCGATATTGGTCTTGGCGAACATAAAATAGAGCAATCCGGCGAACCCAAGGGCGATGAAGATGGTGAAGGGGATGCCCTTGATCAGCGGACCGAATATCGAAGAGGGTAGCTCAAAGCCATCACCTTCCCCGCCGGATTTCATGAAGGGACCGCCCTCTTTGATCATGAATGAAACCAGCCAGAAAGTGATAAAGTTCAACATCATGGTCACCACGATCTCGTTGACATTGAACCTGCCCTTCAAGAATCCGGCAATCGCCCCAAACAGCGCGCCGCCCAAAGCCGCGGCGAGCAACATTAATGGGATCAGTAATCCAGGGGAAAGATACGGGTTAGCGAACTTCTTGCCACCAAAGGCGACTACGACGGCGAAGGCGCTCAAGGCGCCGGCGAAAAGCTGCCCTGACATCCCGATATTCCACAGCCCAGCTTTAAAGGGGATGATGAAAGCCGAGGTACACAGCAACAGGAAAATGAACCTGTTGATCGCCAGCGGCAAGCCAAATGGGTTGGCGAAAGCGTAGGAAAAGATCGCCTGATAGGCGGCCAGCGGGTTGATGTCGGCCAGGATGAAGAGCAGGCTGAAAAGCAGCAGGGCGAAGAGGATCGCCAGGATCGAGATAAGCGCAGCACCCCAACCGGATAACGTCACCCTTTTCTCGAGCTTCAATGCGTAGTTGCCGATCCTCATAACTCATGCTCCTCCAGACGCAAACCTGCCATCATCGCACCCACACTTTCCTTCCTGGCCTCCTCCCCCGGGAGGATGCCCATGAACCTTCCTTCGTAAATTGCCGCCACCCGATCACTTAAGGATAGGATCTCATCCAGGTCCTCGGAGATGAGCAGGACGCCGGCTTTTCCCTTCTTGGCCTCGATCAGCTTGTTCTGCACGAACTCCGTCGCCCCTACATCCAACCCCTGGGAGGGTAGATCGGCGATCACAAGCCGCGGTTTGCGCGAGAGCACGCGCGCCAGGATGAGTTTCTGAAGGTTGCCTCCGGAGAGGTTTTTGGCTTTCACGTCTGGGCCCGGAGTCGCCACACCGTACTCGGAGACGATTTCTTCTGTCAGCTTGCGCAGGTCTCCGTAATCGACGATCCCTCGCCGGGAGAATTCATGATCGAAGTAATAGTTCATGGCGACATTTTCTACAAGAGAGAAATCACCGATCGAGCCTACATCGATGCGGTCGGAGGGGATGTATCCGATCCCCATCCGCCATCTCTCTAAGCTGGAGGCATGCGTGATGTCTTTCCCATCCAGAATCACCTTGCCCCGCTGCGCGTCTCGCAGGCCAGCCAGAACCTCGACCAACTCATTTTGCCCGTTGCCAGAGATGCCGGCTATGCCAAAGATCTCGCCTTCACAGATCGAGAACGACACATCTTTCAAAGCCAGAAACCCTTTATCGCTGAAAGCGGAAAGGTTTTCTACCTGGAGAATGGGTTTCCCCTTCTCTACCATTGCCCTCTCTATCATGAAGATGACTTCTCTGCCTACCATTTCCTTCGCCAGGCTTTTCTCGGTGGCATGCTCCGTCTTGATACAGCTGGCGACTTTCCCACGTCTCAGAACCGTCACCCGGTGGCTTATCGCCAGCACGACGGGGAGTTTATGCGTGATGAACGGGACGATGGCGAGTTCATCTCTGGCCATCGCTTCGATGGAGGCCAGGAGTTTCTCCGTTTCCATTGGCGTCAGTGCAGAAGTTGGTTCGTCCATGATCAGCACTTCTGCCCCGCGGTAAAGGGCTTTCAGGATCTCCACCACCTGCTTTTCCCCTTCTGAAAGCTGCCAGACTTTTGCTTTGAGATCCACCTTAAATCCGTACCGGTCGCAGAGTCCCTGGACCTCCTCTTCCGCCCGCTTCAGGTTCAGAATTTTTCCAGCCTGCGGGTGCCCGAGGATGATATTTTCGATCGCACTGTGCGCGGAGACCAGTTTGCGGTGTTGGTGAACCATCCCAATCCCCAGGTTGATGGCGTCCAGAGGCGATCGGAATTTGACCCTCTTACCCGCCATGTAGATCTCACCCTGCTCGGGTTGTAATAACCCAAACAGGATGTTCATCAAGGTGGTTTTTCCGGCGCCGTTCTCCCCGAGGATGGCGTGAATCTCGCCGGCCTTGATCTCGAAATCTATATGGTCATTGGCGACGACCCCTGGAAATCTTTTTGTGATCCCGCGCGCCTCTAAGACCGTCTCTCCGCGTTTTATCCCTGCCAGGACCATTTTCGCACCTGTCTCTCTTTTTTGATTGGGACACGGACTACTCGGATTTCACCGATTTTTCTTTTTGCAGTCATTTTGCATGGCCTGTGGATCCGGCCTGTGGATGGGGCTTGTGGATGGTTCAGCAGTTGAACTGCTGAACCATCCAATACAGACAGCTACCATCCAACCCGGACAGCTATTGGGAGAATCCCCTCAATAAAGGGAGCCTCATGTCTCTTACAGACGAGGGTTGTTACGCGACAACCCAATCGAGGAAGACTGCTGAACTCCGGGTCAATCCAGGATTACCATGCCTTCCAGGTCAAAGTTGAACTGGGAAAGCAGCCACTCATCCGTCGGATTCACACCGGCCGCCTTGACCTCGGTCCCCGCAGCCGGGATCGGCAAACCGGGGAGCTCCAGGCCAGTTCCGTTGCTAACGAAGGCGTGCTCAAAGAACGGATCCCACACCCCGTCGATCATCTGGCTCCTTCTTTGCGCGACGAGATCCAGGATCGATTGCGGGATCGAGGGAAGCGCCTTTGGACTGATCGCCTCAACGCCCACCTTGCCATCGTTCATCAGGTCTACTGTATATTCCTCTGTGCCATCAGCCAGAGTCATCTTGTCAGCCATGCCCAGGTACAGGATCGTCTCTGGATTTTGATCCCCGGCCAAATAGCTCAGGACAACCCTCTCAAAGAGGACTTCCCAACGCGTATCGAAGGACACGGCTACAGTGTCCGTGCTAGACCAGCCGTAATCCCCCACGATGTCCATGTCCTTCCCCACGTACCAGATGCCCTTTTCCGTAGCCACATCCAGGGGAGACCCGGAATCGGTCTGCTGGGTCAGGATATCAACATTGTACTGGTCTACCAGGGTGCTGGCGATATCGCGCTCTTCCGTCGGCATAAACCAGCCACCGACATATTTGACATACACCGTGATGTCCTTGTTCAGCAACGCGGCTGCATCCATCACCCCCAGGTAGAAGCCGGCTGTCCGCCGGATGACCTGAATATTGGGGAATGCCGAGACGATGCCGATGTTGCCGGTTTGGGTCAATGCCCCGGCGATGAGCCCTTCAAGGTACAACGCCTGATATTGCTTGGGGAAATATCTGATGTAGTTCCTCTTCGTGGTCAGATCGCTGGCGATGACGGACATGAAATAGACATCCGGGTACTTATCGGCGATATCCAACAAGGGCAGCCCGATGTGCTCCGCGTTTCCCACAACGATGTTAGCCCCCTGAGCGATCATCTCTTCGGCGTAGGGAACTACGAGGTCAGGGGTGATCTCCTCCCGGTTGACATACTGTACATTCGGATATTTCTCGGCGATCCGCTTCCCGGCGCGATCTTGGGCTCCAGACCAGGTCGTCCCTTCAATGATGCTAAAGTGCTCTATCGCCAGGACCGCACTTTCTTTAACTTCCTTCTCTACCTCGACAGTCTTGACAACTTCCATGGGGACTTCGACAGTCGTGACAACTTCGGTTACGACTGGGACCTCGACGGTTGTGACGACCGTCTTTTCGACCACCTGAGGTTGACAGGCTGCGAGAAGCAGGCTTGCCACCATCAGAGTCACCAGAAACAGGGAAAACTTTTTACTCATTGCGACTTACTCCTTTCCTCATGTTTGTTTGACGAGAGCGATTTACTTGTTATTTCCATCTCGAGAAGCTACAAGAAATTCTATCGCTTTCACCTCCTTTTTGATTGGTATC
>MGOK01000143.1:19667-19847 GCA_001795335.1 Chloroflexi bacterium RBG_19FT_COMBO_55_16 | reverse complement strand
ATTTCTCCGATTTTTTCTGTTGCGGTATTTTAGGCGCAAGCAGCGATCAGCCCCCAGCACCGGCGCTGATCCAAATGGCGGCGATGATCGCCAGGATGACGAGGACGGCGACAGCGATCCAAACTATGCGAGAAGATGATAACATTTCCCCGGCCATATTCTTGGCAACCGAAGCCGCAA
>MGOK01000143.1:12612-19485 GCA_001795335.1 Chloroflexi bacterium RBG_19FT_COMBO_55_16 | reverse complement strand
TTCATCAGGGTTCTGCCATCCTCTTGAGCGATCAATTGGATATTACCGCTCCCGTTGAGGAAGCCGGGTTTGCCTTTCCCCTCCACTGTCATGGTTAAGCTTTCGGGAGGCACTTCGTTAGAAATGGTAAGCCTCCCCATAAAAACGCCTCCAACCGGTCCGACTTTAACATTCATCTCCCCCTGGTATTCATTTTCACTGACCTGGGTCAGACTCTGGGTACCGGGTAGAGCAGTAGAAAGGACATCCGGGTCCCGGACGAGTTTCCACACTTCTTCCCGGGGACCATCAAAGGTGTACTCTCCCGCCAGTTTCATTTTTCTCGCTCCTTTTCCTGAAGCAACTCAAACAACCGGTTGGGGCTGAGAGGCATCTCAAGAATTTCCAAATTGAAATCGGGTAAGGCATTCTCCAACGCCTGGGCAAAGAGAGCCGGCACCGGGATAGTCCCGGCTTCGCCAGCGCCCTTCGTGCCCAGCGGGTTAAGTGGGCTGCGAGTTTCCTCATGCCCAACTTCGATACGAGGCACCTCGGTTGCCGAAGGGATCAAATAATCGGCTAAGGAGGCGTTCAGCAGCTGTCCATTCTCATCAAATACGAGCCGCTCATAAAAAGCATTCCCGATGCCCATCGCCACACCCCCGTGGATCTGCCCTTCTAGAATCAGTGGGTTTAAAATTGTGCCACAGTCTTCAACGACCACGTAGCGCTTGATCTCTACCATCATGGTCTCGGGGTCTACTTCTAGAATCAAGGCGTGGACACCAAAAGCCGCGGCTCCGTACTGGGGACCGAAGTAGGCGGTGGCTTCAAGACCGGGTTCTGTGCCAGGTTCAACGGCTCCCCGCAAGGGGTTCGCCAACAAAGCCAGCTCGCCCAGGCTGATGGACATGCTGGGGATATCGGCCACCCTCACCTGGCCGTCTTCGAGTTCCAGCTCCTCTTCAGGGGCTTCGAGAACCTTACTGGCCAACTTGAGCACCTTTTCGCGAACCACCAGGGCTGAAGCGTGGATGGCATTGCCAGCGACGACAGCCCCGCGGCTGGCAAAGGTGCCCGTCCCCCAATGGAATTCGGAGGTATCTCCGGTCGCCAGATGCACATCCTCGATACCTACCCCTAATTGCTCGGCGACGATCTGGGCAAAAGAGGTGAAGTGACCTTGCCCTTGTGTGCCGACTCCGGTCGCCACGCGAATCTTGCCACTCGCCTCAACGGTAACCCTGGCGCCCTCATAGGGACCAACGCCGGTTGTCTCAATAAAAGAGACGATGCCGATTCCCACGTGCCGGCCTTCGGCGCGCAGGCGCGGGCCTTCCTCCTTTATGAAGCGATCGTAGCCGATCATGGCCGCGGCTTTCTCGAGTACCGGTTTATAGTTTCCGCTGTCCAAAATGAGCGGCGCGAAAGCCTGGTCAATGATCTCGCGCTGGTAGGGAAAAGCATCCGGATGGATGAAATTTCGCATCCGGATTTCAACCGGGTCGATCCCCAGTTCTTTGGCGGCCAGGTCTAACAAGCGTTCGATGACAAAGATCCCTTGAGGGCGACCTGCCCCGCGGATCGGCGTAGTAAGAGTCTTGTTGGTGAACACGACCTTGAGATCACTGTAGTAATTGGGGACATCATAGGCTCCCATCACGTGGGATTGCGTGTTGAGCGGGATGGTTAAACCATAGGGATCATAGGCGCCGGAATCATGCAAGAAATTGTGACTGACGCCAAGCACACGCCCATCTTTTGTCAGCGCGATCTCGGCCTCGTGGACCTGCCCCCTTTCCTGGGTCGTAGCGTAGAAGTTCTCGTGCCGGTCTTCGATCCACTTGACAGGCCGACCTAGTTTCATGGATATCCATGGAATAAGTAACTCTTCCGGGTAGAACATCATCATTTTAGGGCCAAATCCACCCCCAATAAAGGGCGCGATAACCCTGACCTGACTTTCGGACAGACCCATCCTGGCCGCGAGTCCATTGCGAATGGGGATAGGCGCCTGGGTGGTGTCCCACACCGTCAAATGCTGGCTTTTTGCATCCCAATCGGCCACGATGCCCCGGTTTTCCATGGCTCCCGCGGCTCCCCGGTCGATGACGATCTTTCTCTTAATAACCACATCAGCCTGAGCTCGGGCAGCAGTATAATCGCCTCTTTTTTGGATAAGATGGGCAGCCAGGTTAGAGTCGAGATCCTCATGGACAAGGGGAGCATCGGGATGCAAGGCTTTCTCTATATCCACAACCGCTTCCAGGGGGTCAAGGTCAACGAGGATGTCTTCCACGGCATCTTCGGCAATATAACGGCTTTCAGCGACGACGAGTGCGATCGGCTCGCCCGCATGGCGCACCTTATCTTTGACCAGGGGAACCTGGGGGCGGGAGTGGAAGATAACGTCTTTCACCGTGGGGGGAGGTGAGACTAACGGCGGGCCAGGCTGCCATTCGTCGCCCATATCCTGCGCAGTGATCACCGCGATTACTCCCGGCCGTTCCCGCGCCGCAGAGGCGTCAATGCTCCGCAAATAGGCATGGGCGTAGTCGCTGCGCAAGAAAGCCGCATGCAGCATGCCTGGAATGGATACATCATCTACAAATAAAGCTTCCCCGGTCAACAGTCGGGGATCTTCGTTGCGTTTAATCCGCTTACCAATTATCTTCGCCATAGATCGGATCCTGTAGGATTGTCCACTAGGGTTTGTTTCGAAAAAAGATGTTGGTCATCTGATTTTGCCAGTCAGGGGCTTAGCTTCTCTGAAGCAATTTTTACGGCATCAACAATGTGTTGGTAGCCCGTACAGCGGCAGAGATTTCCGGAGATGGCATGCCTTATCTCAGCTTCATCGGGGTCAGGATTGCTTTCCAGGAAAGGCAGCAGGGTCATCAGAATTCCCGGTGTACAGAATCCGCATTGCAAACCGTGAGCTTCTACAAAAGCCGCTTGCAGCGGATGCAGTTTCTCTTGAGTTCCTAACCCTTCGACGGTCATGATTTCGTGCCCATTGGCCTGTACCGCAAACATCAGACAGGAGCGGATTGGCTGCCCATCGAGTAATACCGTGCAGGCGCCGCAGACACCATGCTCACAACCAACATGCGTTCCGGTCAAATTTAATTCATGGCGCAAGAAGTCGCTTAGCAAGAGCCGTGGATCAACCGCGCGCTGGTAATTTTTTCCGTTAACAGTAAGATCTACCTCATAAAGACCGTTCATAAACTTCTCCTGATCGGGGGATTGGGCGGGTGAGAGCATCGCATTTCAGGATGGGATGCTGCTGGCGCGCTCGAAAGCCAATTCCAGAGCCCGGCGAGTCAGAACTTTGACCAGCTGCCGGCGATATCCTGCCGAGGCGTGAATATCGCTGCTAGGATCGATATCTTCAGTGGCGGCGATCTCGGCCGCGGCCTTGATCGGTTCTGAAGTTGGCGCTTGACCGATGAGCGCCTCAGCAGCCCGGTTAGCTTCCACTGGCCCATCCCCGACACTGAGCAACCCGATGCGGGCGTTATAGCAGCGATTCTCATCATCCAAATTAACTACCACGGCTACCCCCACCAGGGCGAAATCATGCGGGCGGCGGGCGATCTCCATCAACGCCCAACCCGAACGCGGCTGCATTGGGGGAAAAGCGATCTCGGTCAGCAACTCGTCCGGCTCCAGCTGGGTAGTGAACATACCAATGAAGAACTCCTTGGCTGGAACCCAGCGATGCCCGGTCTGACTGCGCAAGCGAAAGAGCCCATCCAAAATCACGCTCACAGCCACCAATTCGGCGGAGGGGTCTGCGTGGGAAATACTGCCGCCAAAGGTTCCGCGCGAGCGAATCTGGGGAGTGGCAATCTTGGGCATCGTCTCGAATATCAGGGGAGTTCGTTCAGCGATCAACGGGTCATGTTCCACCTGAGCATGGCGGGTCATGGCCCCCAGCCGCAGGCCACCACCCTCATCGCCGCGGATAAAGGACAGGTCAGGGATATTGTTCAAGTCGATCAGCACCGCAGGTTGGGCCAGGCGGAAGTTCATCATGGGGATCAGGCTTTGCCCACCGGCCAGGGCTTTGGCATCATAGCCATACCTGGCCAGGAGGGATAAGGCTTCCTCGATTGAAGTGGGGGCATAATAATCGAATGGAGCGGGTTTCATATGGGTTCCTGCTGCACCTGTTGATGGACGGTATTTTCGATAAAATTATCCAAAGTTAACGGTGGACGGAGGAGTAGCCAGCTCAAAACCTGGGGGTTGCCACACAAACCATAGCGGGCGTAATAGCGGAACATCTTCAACAAGGTATCGACCTGATAATCTCCCATACCAGAGCGGCGAGCTTGCCTTTCCCAGGTTTCAAGCGGAACAGTTGTGACTCGCACCTGACGTCCTAACTGTTGACTAAGGATACCTGCTACCTGGTCTTGGGATAAGCCCGGCGTTCCGACCAGCTGATAAGTGGCGTTAGCATGCCCAGATTCAGTAAGAACAATCGCGGCAACCTGCCCCACATCATCCAAATCGACATAACTCAAGCGCGTTTCTGCCGGGTAAGGAACCGGGTATATCCCTTCATTCAGTATCTTCTTCCAATGGACTAAGATATTCTGCATATAGACTGTGGGCTGCAGGATGGTGTACGATAACCCGGATTCGAGCAGCTGCTCTTCGATGCGTAACTTCTGCCAGTGGTGCGGCATGGATTCGGTCTGCGGGTGAAGCACAGAGTGGTAGACAAAATGCTCGATCCCGGCAACCCTGGCAGCTGCAATTACTGTCTGACCGATGGACAGCTCATCCGGGCTGACGTTGGGACAGATGTGATAGATGGCGCGCACTCCCTGAACAGCTCGAGCCATAGTGGAACGAGAATTCATATCTCCAGCAAGAGCTTGCTGCACGCCGAGAGATTCTAACCTCTGGGTTTGGTCAGAGCGGTGGACCAATGCACGCACGGGTTCTCCCTTTGAGACCAGTGCTCGAATGACCGCCCGACCTGTCTTACCGCCAGCGCCAGTAATGAGGATCATAACCGATTGGCTACGAATATACCAGGTAATCACCGAATAAGATGGTTGGAAACTCCTTTCCCAGATTAGCCTGGTTCTTTGAAAGCGACAAACCTGGCCCACATGGAGGTGACTTCCAGGCATTTCTGCAGAAAACAGCCCAGGTAGTACCGGCCACTCTTCGCCTGAGCGATATCTTTACCCAGGTTTTCAGCGTGGACGATTTTCTTCGGGAAAAGGTTTAAGTGTGTATCCTGGTAATACTTATCCAGTGGATACATCTCATCCCAGTCCTTGCCGAAGTCCCTGATCAGCTTGCGGTTGGCTTCCTCGAAAGTCTTGGGATGCCAGAGACGCTGGATGGTATTCATCGGGTGGTCCTGGCTCACGGCATCGATGCCCAGCCATTTGATCTGTTTGTCAATACACCATTGCGAAAAGTCTGGTGAAGGACCCGGGTGTTTGATCATATAGCGAAATTCATCCGAGTCCGGGCTGATCCAACCATATTTATACCAGCCGGTCTTCAGGATCAGGATGTCTCCCTGGCGGACATCGACCACGCTTTCGATCATTTTGGGCGTATACACACTCGTGTCAGATACCAGGTGAGAGATATCGGCGATCACGCCCGGGCCAACCCAATGTTCCAGCGGTACCTGGCCGATGGCTCGTCCAGCTGGCCAGAAGTGCTTCTCTCCATCCATATGGGAGGCGAGGTGAATGCTGGCATTGCAGATCGAACCATTCCTTCCCATGCCAAAGTACTGGCCGCCAACGCGCTTGGTGTAGGTAACCGTCAAAGGGATATAGTTCGCCCATTGAGGCGTTTGGACGCTGAAGGGGACTGTGAAGTCCAGCATTTCGGCGGAGGACATGATCTGGAAGAACTCGTTTTCATCCATCCCATCCGGGGGCAACCAGGCGCAGGCGCGCGACCAGGCTGTCTCCACTTCCATGAAGGGGATCGGATGAATCATGATCCAGGCGCGTTGATTCTTCAGCTGGTCGATCTCACCAACGATTGCTTCGGCCAGGAGCAGATGAGCCTTGGGCATCCGGATATGGGTCAGCTGGTAATACTCGTCCTGGGGGAACATCTCATCCCAGGATTTTCCATGGTCTGCCTTTAACTTCGCTTCGGCTTTCTTGAACTCATTGGCGTGCATATAGCGGATGGGGGTATTCATGGGATGTTCAGCGCAGCCACAATCCACCCCAACGACCTTGAGATTCATATCCAAGGCCCATTTGAAGAAATCGGGGGAAGGGCCTGGGTGCCTGACCAGGAATCCAAATTCCTTGGACTCGACCCCGCCTTGAGCGTTTGGATTGAGTACGTCCGGCAAATCCCAGGAGTAGCGATGGTAGCCGGTGTTGATGATCAGGATATCGCCCTCCTTCACGGTGGCTCTTTCTGTGATCATCTGGGGCGTATACAGGCTGTAATCCGAGACTGCATCGGAGATATCCACCACCACGCCAGGCCCGCACAGGTCCTTCAAAGGGATATCGGCGATAGCCCGGCCGCCAGAGTGGAAGGCTGTTTCACCCACCAGGTGCGTCCCGACAGTGTTGCTCCAGTTCAGAATCTGGCCGTTGGCGCCCTGACCTCCTCCGTAAGCTCCGGTGACTCGCTTGAAGAAATGGATCTCCAAAGCTTTCTCCCCCGGCCAGGGAGGCGTAAAGATGCTGCACCCCTGAGTCAGGTCAAACAACTTAGCGTCAGCTAACATTTGGATAAATTGTTCACGGTTCATAGGTGTCTCACATTTAATTGAGTGATCAGTTTTTTGATTGGGACACAGATTACACAGATTTCACTGATTTTAGAAACCGTACTCCTCAGCGTAAGCTAACAACGCCTGTTCAAACATGGCCAGCG
>MGOK01000143.1:9372-12604 GCA_001795335.1 Chloroflexi bacterium RBG_19FT_COMBO_55_16 | reverse complement strand
GCCCAACCCCAGCCAGCTTATGGGCGATCCCGGTATTGACGCGCGGGGTGATGCCCGTTTCGACCACCTTGCGGATATCGATCCCGGTCGGGGTGCCGC
Source organism: Chloroflexi bacterium RBG_19FT_COMBO_55_16 (assembly GCA_001795335.1). The sequence goes on along the minus strand of MGOK01000143.1, from coordinate 12,505 downwards.
GGAAATCCAGCGGGGGAATGGTAAAGTACTTGTGCTCTGTGAAGCATATCTCGTACATCTCCAGGGTGGTGTTGAGGGCATCCCTGGGAGTGCCGCTGACGAAGGTGACGATGGCTGGCGCGCTGGCCATGGCAAAGCCACCGATGCCGGCCGTCTCGGTGATCGTGCTGTCGCCGATATCGCCGCTGGCATCTTCGGCGGTAAAACCAGGGAAGTAAAGACCCTGGGGTACCGCCACCGGGGCGGTGAACCAGCGATCGCCTAACCCACTCACTCGGATGCCAAAGTCAGTGCCGTTGCGCGCCATGACGCTGACGATTGTACTGCCCTTGACCCCGTGACCGGCGTCAACCATCCCCTTGCAGGCGGCCATCACCGGGTTGAGCACGCTGAGGGCGTTATCGCCCAGGGTGCGGATGATGTCGGCAGCGACTCCGGGATCAGGGGCAGCTTTGGCGATAAACGGGGCCAGTTTGGTGGTGAATAAAATCGAGCCAGCTTTGTTGCGGTTATGCCCTTCGTCCCCCATGTGTAAAGCCTCAGATAAGAGCACGCGCATATCGATGCCGCCGGACATTTCGATCGCCTTGCCCAATACGGGAGCCATGACCTCTTCCATCCAGCGCAGGCGATCTAATACTTCCTCACTGTACGCCCCGTAGCGCAGGACTTTGCCGTAGCCTTCATTCAAATTTGAGTAGGATTTGTTGCCGTGGGTCTTGTTTTCTAAAATGTAGACCGACATGGAAGCGCAGATAATGCCCGCCATCGGACCGACTGATTGGTGGTGGTGACAGGGTTCGAGCTGGATCACCCCCGATTCGACCAGGGCCTGAGCCTCGGCCTCGGTTTTGGCCTTGCCTTCGTAGATCAAGGCGCCGGTGATCGCACCGCGCATCGGTCCAGAGGCGCGCTCCCAGGTTATGGGCGGTCCGGCATGCAGTAACAGGTCTGCGCGCATTCCGGGAATGACGTCCAGGGCTTTGCCCATGCCGATCACAACCGGCCGGGCTTCCATCATGCGTTGGGTGACTTCGGTGTTGGCTTGTTGAATGTCCATCATTTTCTCCTCGTGGAATGGGACGCTGATGAACGCTGATTACGCTGATTATGTATAGGACGCGGAATAACGCGGATGACGCGGATTTTATGGGACACGAATGGCTCGGATTTCATGGATTTTTCTCTGTTCGATAGAACGCTTAAAAACGCTGATTACGGTGATTTTTATTTCTGACGTGGGAAACGTTTACCCGGTTCAAACCGGGAACGAGCTTCTTTAAGGATCTCCTGGTAAAGGTCCAAGTTACGATCTTCCAGGTGGTCAAAGTTTTGCGGGCTGTGGCTGCCCCAGGTGATATAGCGCAACGGGTCAGGATCGAGCCTGGCAGCGATGATCTCCTGTGTGCCGCGCGCCTGAGCCAGCCGCCAGGCGATCGGGTTGATGATCATGCTGTGACCAAAACCGTAATTGCCTTTGGCATCCGGTCCGACCAAATTGCTGGCGACCAGGTATACGTGATTATCATAGGCACGGGCGGCGTTGGTGATGTACCAGATGTCGTAGCTGCGTTGGAGAGCAGATACCCTGACGATAATCTCCGCCCCTTTGACAGCCAGCAGGCGGGAGAGCTCGGGAAAATCGCCATCATAGCAGATGATCATGCCGATATCGCCGAGCGAGGTCTTGAAGACATCGGCGCGGTTCCCGACTAAAGCCCAGCCCCCGCCATCGACGCGCTCCCAGGGGGCGGGGTGGGTCTTGTCATAAATGCCGGCGATCTCCCCATCGGGGGCGATCAAGATGGCCGAGTTATACACGTTCCCCCGCTCGCCCGCCCGGCGGTAGGAAGGCCAGACCACGTAGACACCCAATTCTTTGGCTGCTGCCTGGACATCTTGCGTGATGCGGCCGGGCGCTTCATCCACCAGGTCCCACAATGCTTCTGCACTTAAACCTGTCTCATAACCGGTGGTCACCGTTTCTGGAAAGACGACCAGATCGGCCTGATATTCCCGCACCGCTCTTTCGAGCCAGGTGATTCCCTTGGCTACATTGGCGGCCACGTCATTGGGAGTGATGGCAATTTGCACGCATGCAGCAACGAATTCTCTCATCGATAATTCACCTCTTACTTGCTTTTCATCCGCGCCAGGATAGCCATTAAGCGCTCGTCCCCGCCAGCCGGTGGGCGCCAATCTACCTGAATGACCTGGGCAGCCTGAGCGACCAAGCTCTCGGTGAAGGTCTCCAGCCCGACATTGATAGCTGCCATGGGCTGGTTAACGGCCAGTAGATCAACTTCGGGTAAACCCGCTCGGCGGGTCTTGACTGCATTCGGGTCGAGCTTTTCCACTATTCGACCAGCATAACGGGCAGCAGCATCGTTGCTGATGAATATTTTAACCCCAGCCGCCTCTAATTGCTGAACCTGGCCGGGCATGTCTTGAGGATCCTCGTCGGTTCCGGTTATGACCGCCACCACCTGCAGATGGCGCCCGTCTTTTTCAACCTGCGTACAAACTTCAGTGATGGCTGGTGCCAGCTCGCTCGCTGGATCAGGATGAGCGCCGTAGCCCAGCACCACGTCGATCAGGATAACGGCAACGCGGGGATCGGCCGCTTCGACTGCCAGGCGGCGCAGGCGCAGGTCGTTGTCCAACATGGGGTGCAGGCGGCCAACCGTGAACTCATCCTCACCCAGGTCGAGGATCGTGTTCTCCTGGCTGGCCAGCGAGTCGGACAGGCGAAACTGCTTGTCCAGCGGGGCGTTGGAGTAGACGCGCGGCAGGTAATCCTGCAAGACGAGCAGGGCCTCGTAGACCAGGGTGCCGCCCGAGAAGAGGCCGCGCAGGTAGCGCTGACCTGGGGCGAAACGGCTGGTATCGAACTCTTCCAGTGGTCTTGTTTTAGGGGGAGAGGCAGCAAGGCGCACGGCCAGCTCTGCGGTCTCATCGAAAGAGGTGGCGAAATGCACGTTATCCACCCTGCGGGTTGTAGTTGCATAACCAATGAAATCCACCACCACAGGTTTTCCGGACAAACGCGCAGCATTAACCAGTTCGTCTGCTATTTTGCGCGCTGGCGGCTTGGAGACCAATACAATGACTTTAGTATCGGGATCGCGATCGA
>MGOK01000143.1:8403-9364 GCA_001795335.1 Chloroflexi bacterium RBG_19FT_COMBO_55_16 | reverse complement strand
TCGGAGAGGTCGCGCCCGCCTGTGCCGAGGGCGTGGGTGATGCCACCGCCCAGCTGGTGGATGCGGGCAGTTACCTGCTGCAGGCCGGTGCCAGAGGCGGCGACCAAACCGATCGGACCGCGGCGGACTTTGTTGGCAAAACCCAGCCCGACCCCGTTAATGATGGCTGTCCCACAGTCTGGCCCCATGACCAGCCGGCCTTTTTCTGCGGCAGTACCCTTGAGCTCGATCTCATCGTCCAGGGCGACATTGTCACTGTATAGAAAAACATGTTTGTTCAGCCGGAGAGCCTCGCGGGCTACGCCAGCTGCGTAGCGACCGGGAACCGAGACGAGCACCCATTGCGCCATGGGCAACATCTGCGCTGCTGATTCCAGGCTCTTGGGGCGGTAATCCTGTTCAACACCCCCTGTGCGACGGGCAGCGATGAGTTCATCCACTCTCTGCAATGCCGCCTGAGCCGCCGAATCGTCTTCCGCCTTAACCACGATGAGCATGTCATCCGCGCTGGCGGCCTGCACCTCCGGCGCTAATAGATCGCCCTGCGCCAATAAGTGCTTATTGGCCTCCGTCCCCATCACCACCCCCGCGTCGAGCACAGCGGGCTGCCCAGCCAGCGAGCGTTGTAACTGCATCAGGACAATCGAGTCGTAGTAAACGCCGGATCGAATTTCACCTTTGGTAATTGACATAGGAACTCCCAATCAAAGGGCTTTAGATCGCCCCGCCTGCGTGCAGGCTTGCCACCTCCTCGCAAGTATAGCCTAACAATTCCTGCAGTACTTCTTCGGTGTGCTCTCCCAGCCGCGGAGGCGGACGATTCGCCTGCGCTGGCGTGTGTGAAAACTTATACGGAAAACCCGGAAAACCCAGTAAGCCAGCGGTCGGATGCTCGATCTCGATCTTCATCTGGCGCGCCTCAGCCTGGGGATGGTTGAACACGTCTGCGAGGGTATTGATC
>MGOK01000143.1:8042-8379 GCA_001795335.1 Chloroflexi bacterium RBG_19FT_COMBO_55_16 | reverse complement strand
TGCAGGCTTTCCACCCACTGGTCCGCATCGCGGACGGCGAAGGCCGCGTTTAATATCTCTCCCAATGGAACCCGGTTAACCACGCGCTCCTGGTTGGTGGCAAAACGGGGATCGTCCTTTAATTCAGGCTGGCCGATCACCTGGCATAACATCTCCCACTGCCTGGCGTTGGCCGCGCCCAGGACAAACCAGCGATCGCGGGCGCGAAAGACTTCATAGGGAGCGATGTTGAGGTGGGCGTTGCCCATGCGGGGAGGTTCGACCCCACCGATCAAGTAATTCGAAGCCACGTTGGCCAGGATGGCGACCGAGGTATCCAGCAGCGAGAGGTCCACGA
>MGOK01000143.1:7122-8022 GCA_001795335.1 Chloroflexi bacterium RBG_19FT_COMBO_55_16 | reverse complement strand
TCTCTCGCCCGTAAGGCGGCCAGGATGGCCGTGGCGGCAAACATCCCGGTGGTAACGTCCACCAACGACACTCCCACCCGGTAGGGCGGTCCTTCGACTGGTCCGGTAATCCCCATGATCCCACCTTCGGCCTGGAGGACGAAGTCATACCCGGGACGCTCAGCGTAGGGGCCAGTGCGACCATAACCGGTGATCGAACAGTAGATCAGGCGCGGATTCAGCGCCTGCAGGTGCGCGTACCCCAGGCCCAGCTTGTCTAACGTGCCGGTGCGGAAGTTCTCGACCAGCACATCGGAAACGGCGGCCAGGCGCTCGATGATCTGCTTGCCTGCGGGGTTTTTTAGATTTACGGTCAGGCTGCGTTTGTTGCGGTTGGTGGCTAAATAATAGGACGACTCACCGGGATAGGAAGCATAGGGCTGGCCCACGAAGGGCGGGCCCCAGGCACGGCTCTCGTCCCCCTGGCCGGGCTGCTCGACCTTGATCACGTCCGCGCCCAGGTCGCCCAACATCATAGTGCAGTACGGGCCAGCCAGGGCGCGGGAAAGATCAAGCACCCGGATGTCTCCAACTGGTCGCAGCATGCCTTCTGTGTGGGGATTGTCTTTCATCGAGGGAGTTTATCTTGGGTACCTTGCGAGGTGATTGAATTCATAACCAGGCAGGTTCACCATCCCAACAGAGTTAGGGATCGGTTCAGGGATAAGGTTCTGACAGACAAGCGGGAAGAAACCACGATGTTAGCTCCTTGTTGTCGATGACTCAGCGATGATCGAGGCGCTGATTAATTATATATCAGATGGGGGAGAAAAGAAACACTTATTTGATTGGGACAGGGATTTCAGGGATTTCGGGGATTGTGCACCACGAGCTATGGAGAGTGCCTCGATTATCCATTCT
>MGOK01000143.1:5459-7073 GCA_001795335.1 Chloroflexi bacterium RBG_19FT_COMBO_55_16 | reverse complement strand
TTGGTCAGCAGGAGTCAACCGATCTTTTGCACCGATGTGCTTGTGGTGGGGGTGGGTGGCAATTTCCGGATTCGGTTTTTCGATTTTACTAATCTGAGGGTTTTGACTTAAACTACGTTCGATAGAAATAAAATAGTCGTCGATCTTCACGCTGAAGCGACCTCGCTCTGCATGAACTGGCGGACTGGTAGAGAAGTCAAATATAGATGATATAGACCGCTCCACATCATCAAGTCGTCATCATCTCCCAACTCCCCACTCTGGAAACGGCGGTAAAACTCAATGGTCGAGTAACCGTACTTGCGCTCATACTCGCGCAGCCGTTCACTCAGCTCTTCAAAAGTGAGACGCTTAGATTCGAATTCCATAAGCTTTACTCCAATTTGGTTACCGACAAGAAATTTCGGCTCTCATCGTTGGTATTCAGGATTGGGTGTCTTGATCGTATCCAGGGAATAATCAGGCTCGTTCTCGCCATAGGCGGCTTGCAGACCTCCAGCGGATAGTGTGTACCACGCCTGATCTTCAGCAATCGCCTCGGCTGGCTCAATCGTGATCATGACCTCTGAACCAGGTGGAATTTGAATTGGCTTTTTTAACTTCAGGTGGCGAGAGTCGATTACTTGAGCCTCAACCGGGTGTTCCATAGAGTTCCTCCAACTTACCTCACTACTATCAAAAGATTATAGCATGAGATAGGGGGCAGGTTGAAAAAAGACCTAACTGCCAGAAGCACATCCATCCGCGCCATGTTATCCACAGCACGCAGCGATTTGGTCGCACCATGCACCAATTCACCAACGCTGACCGCAGTGATCGCCATCTCGATGTCTGGATCGATGCAGGTGAGTGATCGTTGCCAGAATTGGGAGTCTGGGTATAATTCAACACAGGGTATTTTATTAATAGGGGTAAGCACAGCTTGCTCATCCTAACGTAACGTTCGGTCGGCCTCAGCGTGAGTAGGACGCGTCAGCAGATATATTTTACGAGGGGCGCCCGGTTCTCGCCAGAGGCTGGGCGTTAGCAGCTTTGTCACTGCCCGAACCCCTTGCCAGCCAGTAATCATATAACCATCAAACAAACACATCACCGGGAGGCTGTTCATGGATAACAAAGAGGAGAACCTCGATAAAGAATTCCCAGAGGAACAGCTCCAATTCAAGAAGCAGATCGAAAAATGGAAGATCATTGCCGGTTTTGCGGGGGCAGCCGCGGTGATCTTGGGAGCATTCCTGGCTTTGACCGGCGTGATCTACTCCACAAACCGCCCGATTTCGGTCGCTCAGACTGCCGAAGCGCGCAATACCCAGGCCGTGCAGACGGCTACCGCCCAGCAAGCCATGCTGGAGGTGTATGCCGGCCAGGTCCGCCAGACTGCGGAGGCGCAGCTGGCTGTCCAAGAAGCGCTTGCCACCCGGGCGCTGGGCACGGCGCAAGCAGATTTGTCAGCCTCCGAGGGGCGCCTTCTTCAAGCCCAGCAGACCGCTGAAGCTGCCCAGGTGGCCGCCGCCCAGGCCACAATCACCGCCTCCGCAGAGCCGCGGTTAGCGGCGATCGAGAATTTCCCGCTGGAGGTCTTCGCCTATGCCGGGGCAGCCGATCCCAAAACCG
>MGOK01000143.1:4182-5375 GCA_001795335.1 Chloroflexi bacterium RBG_19FT_COMBO_55_16 | reverse complement strand
GCGACGCCTGGGCAGGGATGGCCTTCAAGTTCAGCGAACCGCAAAACCTGGCACCCTACTCGTTCCTGGAGATCGCCCTGCTCTACGGCTCGCAGACCGTACGCCTCGATCTGATTTTCAAAGACGTGAACGGGAAGGAATCGCGCCTGGCTCTCGGCCCGGGGATGACTTATCCGACGGAGGTTACCGCCGAGGGCAGCGGTCTGTCCCAGACCGTGCATGTCCCGCTGGGCTACTTTAAAGATGTCAACCTGGAGTTCATCCGTGAAATCACCCTGCACGCCGACTCAAGCCGCGGCCGCGGGGCGTTTAACGTGATCGTGGAATGGCTGGAACTTCTGGTAGAGGATTGATAACAAGTAAAGGTCTTTTTAGGGCATTTTATTATAAAGACGAAACGGAAGGAGATCACCCCATGACAGATCTTTATAGCGAATTGAAGAAATTAAGTGGACGAAATTGTTTCACGTTAACCTATAATAAACCGGCCAGGATGTACGTCGATGATCAGAAAGTGACAATTGTCTATCCAAGCGGTAATACAAAAGATTTACCACGCTCGATGGTAATGGAAGCAATCCACAAATTGCAACGCAATGAGATGCTGACCCTAGAGGAAGTGCATATGGAAATAACAAACCAAAACGGACCGCAAACAGACCGCCTACTGGCGGTGCTGCGGGAATTGCCAGGTGTGGAATTTACCCCCTCACCAAGAGCCCTGTACCTAAAAAAGAAACAGTAGGAATATTTATGCCAGGCAACAACACCGAAATCGAAAAACGCCTGTGGGACGCGGCCGATGACCTGCGCGCCAATTCCAAGCTGAAATCCTCCGAGTATTCCGTCCCGGTGCTCGGCCTGATCTTCCTGCGCTTCGCTGACTTCAAGTTTGCTCAGGCGGAGAAGGAGATGCAGGGTCAGACCTCCGGGCGGCGTGATGTCGGCAAGCTCGATTACCAGGCCAGGGGCGTGATGTACATTCCACCCGAGGCGCGCTGGGCGAAGCTGATGGAGCTGCCCGAAAGCGCCAATATCGGCAAGGCAATTAACGATACCATGCGCCGGATCGAAGAAGAGAACGACGACCTGCGCGAGGTGCTGCCCAAGACTTATAACCGCCTGGATAATGCTGTCTTGATCTCGCTGCTCAAAAACTTTAATGCCATCCCGATGGATATTGAAGGTGATGC
>MGOK01000143.1:3825-4047 GCA_001795335.1 Chloroflexi bacterium RBG_19FT_COMBO_55_16 | reverse complement strand
CGATCCAGCCTGTGGTTCAGGCGGCATGTTCGTGCAGAGCGCCGGGTTTATCAAGCGCCACCGCCACGACCCCAGCCGCGAGCTCAGCATTTACGGGTTGGAGAAAGTGGCCGAGACCGTGCGCCTGTGCAAGCTCAACCTGGCGGTGCACGGGCTGGCGGGTGACATCCGCCAGGCCAACAGCTACTACGAAGACCTGCACAACGCCAGCGGTAAGTTCGA
>MGOK01000143.1:3518-3770 GCA_001795335.1 Chloroflexi bacterium RBG_19FT_COMBO_55_16 | reverse complement strand
AAAGATGACTCAGCGCGTTTCCCGCTGGGCATGCCGCGCGCCGACAATGCCAACTACCTGTGGATCCAACTCTTCTACAGCGCCCTGAACGGGAACGGCCGGGCGGGTTTTGTCATGGCCAACAGCGCCGCCGACGCCCGCCAATCCGAGCTGGAGATCCGCAAGCAGTTGATCCAGGCCGGGGTGGTGGATGTGATGATCGCCATCGGCAGCAACTTCTTTTATACCGTCACCCTGCCGTGTACGCTTTGG
>MGOK01000143.1:2975-3423 GCA_001795335.1 Chloroflexi bacterium RBG_19FT_COMBO_55_16 | reverse complement strand
CCAGATCTTCAACCAGATTGACCGCGCCCACCGCGAGTTTACCCCTGAGCAGATTGCTTTTATTGCCAGTATTGTGCGGCTATACCGGGGAGAGGAACTAAATGGGTACCAGTTTGATCCTGCTGGCTTGAACCTGACTCAATCCCAAATCGAAAATCTTGGATCAGAATTCAGCAATCAGCAATACCTGGATGTGCCTGGGATGTGTAAGGTGTCGACGAGGGTAGAGATCGAGGCGCAGGGCTGGAGCTTGAATCCCGGCAGGTATGTGGGAGTTGCAGAACGTGACCAAGATGATTTAGATTTTGTCGATCAGCTTCAAGAACTCAGTGGGGAATTGGAAATCCTCAACTCTGAATCATATGAACTAGAGGAACTTATTGCTAACAATATTACATCGTTGTTGAGGGATTATGCTCAAGAATAATGACTCCAAAAACTATGTGCC
>MGOK01000143.1:0-2961 GCA_001795335.1 Chloroflexi bacterium RBG_19FT_COMBO_55_16 | reverse complement strand
TTGACATATATCTTGGAGGTACTCCTTCGCGAGCAGAGAGTAAATATTGGGGACAAGGTATTAAGTGGGCTTCTGCAACAGATATAGCTACTTGTGAAAGCAGGTACTTACGGAAAACTAAAGAGCAAATCACAGAACTTGGATTGCAGAAAAGCGCTGCAAAGCTTTTAGGCAAAAACACTGTTCTGATCACTGCCCGTGGAACAGTTGGCGCACTATGTATGTTGCCCGAACCAATGTCGTTCAACCAGACATGTTATGGTTTAGTTTGTCATTATGAACTCGATCCCACATATTTATATTTTGCTCTAAAAGCCAGGATCCAGCACATCAAATCACAAACTTATGGTGCTGTTTTTGACACAATTACCATCAAGAGCTTCGACTTTATTACGATTCCTCTTCCAACCCTTTCCACCCAGCGCAAAATCGCTGCCATCCTCTCCGCCTACGACGACCTGATCGAGAACAACACTCGCCGCATCAAAATTCTGGAAGAAATGGCCCAGGCGATCTACCGCGAGTGGTTCGTCCACTTCCGCTTTCCGGGGCATGAGGGCGTGAAGATGGTGGAGACGGAGCTGGGGCTGGCGCCGGAGGGGTGGGAGGTAAAGAAACTGGGAGAAATCGCTTACGTCAATCCAGATGCTATAAAGAAGGGTTTTGAGCCTGATGTAATCAGCTATGTTGATATTGCCTCTGTTTCCCCAGGACGAATTGATAAAGTCGAGTCGATGCGATTCGTAGACGCACCAGGACGAGCGCGCCGAATTGTACAACATGGAGATATTATTTGGTCATGTGTTCGGCCAAACCGCAAATCATATAGCCTGATTATTAATCCAGTGCCGAATATGATTGTTTCAACGGGATTTGCTGTGCTTCGCCCAAGAAGAATTCACTTTTCGTATTTATATCATGCGGTATCAACCAAGGAATTCGTTGGTTATTTAACAAATCATGCTACAGGAGCTGCATACCCGGCAGTAACCGCGGCTGATTTCGAAAATGCGCTCATCCTATTGCCTCCGAATCACTTATGCAAAAAGTTCCACAAAATTGTTGAAGATTCTTATATTCTTGTTGATCTTCTAAACAGAAGATGTGAAAACCTCCGCATCACCCGCGACCTGCTGCTACCCAAGCTGGTGAGCGGGGAGCTGGATGTGAGGGGAGCCGTCAACGAATGGGAAAACGAATAAACGAATGCGGGTTGGCGAGGGGTTATTCGTTTATTCGTTCGTTATTCGATGAGGGTCTTTCTATCAATTTGAGGTGCACATGAACAAGCTGGTGGTGGACTCGACTGGAAATGAATTAACGTACCAGGTCATTGGCGCGGCAATGGCCGTGCATAATCAGCTCGGCCCAGGACTGAAGGAAGAGGTATATGAGAGAGCGTTGGAGGTAGAGCTAAACCATGGTGAAATCTCCGTCCATCGCCAACACCCTGTGACAGTAGAACATCTTGGGGAGGTAGTAGGCATTTTCTATCTGGATTTATGGGTTGCTGATCAAGTAGTTGTAGAAGTCAAGGCCTTTAGCCACCAGCTAACCAATGATGAGGTTGCCCAGGTGCTGAATTATTTGAAGGCGAACGGTGCGCCAGTAGGTCTGCTGATAAACTTTGGACGGCGGCGCCTGGAATATCGCCGCATCTTCCCGGCGCGATCCTTTGGACCCATCCAGCGCACCGAGCGCGACACGGTCCTCAAGAAAAAACCATGAGCGCTGCACATTCGTTTATTCGTTTGATATTCGTTGACGGCTTTTCCCCCGCGAACTTCTGCTTCCCAGGCTGGTCAGCGGTGAGCTGGAGGTGAGCGAGATGGAGATAGAAATCCCAGGTAGATCCTGAATGATGGAGACCCGTTTTCGTAACCGTTATCGCATCCCCTCGGCCCGCCTGCCCGGTTGGGATTACACGGCTGCCGGGGTTTATTTCATTACGATCTGCACGCGCGAGCGCATCCCATATTTGGGGGAAATTCAAAACGATGAAATCCACCTGTCAGACCTGGGTGGGGTTGCGCGCCAATTCTGGGTCGAAATCCCAAACCATTTCCCAAACGTTATATTGGACGAATTCGTCATTATGCCCAACCATGTGCATGGGATTATCGTTATTAATTCCCCCGGGGATGTTGTTGATGTAGAGACGCAGCATGCTGCGTCTCTACATCAACAACAACGACAACAACATCAACAAAACCAACAACCCACCGCGTCTCTACCCCGGTCGACACCCAAACCCGGATCGATATCCGCCATCATCCGTTCCTATAAATCGGCGGTGACACGCTGGGCCGGTCAAAACGGTCATGCAAATTTCGCCTGGCAGGCGCGGTTCTACGACCATATTGTCCGCAACCAGAAATCCCTCGAAAATATCCAGAGGTATATTCTTCGGAATCCAGAAAAATGGGATACCGACGATTACAACCCGAAGAAATTGGCAATGAAATGACGGATTTCTACGAAGATTCCCTCATCGAGCAGCCCGCCGTCGCCCTCTTCACGGCGCTGGGCTGGGACACCGCCAACTGCTACGAAGAGACTTTCGGCCCGGGCAGGATGCTTGGCCGCGAAACCAGCAGCGAGGTGGTGCTGCTTTCCCGGCTGGTCCCCGCCCTGGAGCGCCTCAATCCAGATCTGCCAGATCATGCCCTACAATTAGCGATCGAAGAGCTGCTGCGCGAACGCGGCCTGATGAGCCCTGCCCATGCCAACCGGGAGGTGAACCAGCTGCTCAAGGAGGGCGTCAAGGTGATCTACCGCGACGCCGAAGGCGTTGAAACCGCTGAAACGGTGCGGGTGATCGATTGGGAAAATCCACGTAACAACGATTTCTTTCTGGCTTCCCAGTTTTGGGTCTCCGGCGACCTGTATAAGCGCCGCCCCGATCTGGTTGGCTTTGTCAACGGCATCCCCCTGCTGCTGGTCGAGCTGAAAGCTGCTCAT
>MGOK01000142.1:7720-23610 GCA_001795335.1 Chloroflexi bacterium RBG_19FT_COMBO_55_16 | reverse complement strand
GATATACGTATCGCCAAGCGACCAGTTCTGCCCCTGGTTGATGCGTCTCCAGGTCGGGTCGGGGATCAACCCATCTTCGACCAGGGGTAGTTCAATATCAGGAGTTGCGCCATACCCCAGGGCGCGGGCGTACGTGCCCAGGCGACAGATGCCGAGTCCTTCTGGAACCTCATCTTCAAATCCGCCGCCCAGCTTGTAGAAATAGACATTGCTGGAATTGGCCAGCCCGTGGATGAAGTCGATTTCTCCGAAACCATTCTCGTTCCAGTCGATAAACTCACGTGGCCGCGGGTTGAGCTCATTAACCACCGATTTGTCCTCGATTGTGATCTTGGGCGGGGCTTTGATGATCTGTTCGGGAGTGACCACGCCTTCATTCAGCGCGCCGACGGCGGTGACCAGCTTAAAAACAGAACCAGCGGGCAGTTCATCGCCCACGGCGTGGTTGAGCAGCGGGTTGCGCGGATCCTGAGACAGTTGCCGGTAGTAATATTGAGGAATCACGCGCGCCAAGCGGTTGTTTTCGTATGCAGGGTAGGAAACCATCGCCAAAACCTCACCGGTTTTTGGGTTCATGGCGATCACCACTCCGCTCGTGGAGCGGATCGAGCCCAGGTATGTATTCCAAAATTCGATTTCGTTGATCAAGATCGCTTCGGCGGCCATTTGCAGGCGGGTATCCAGGGTCAGGCGCAGGTTAAAGCCGGGCGCTGGCTCGATCGGTGGGGCGATATCGCGCAGGACTTGCCCGGCAACATCCACCTCCACCAGACGCCGCCCGTTCCGGCCACCGAGAAAGCTCTGGAAGAAGCGTTCCACACCGGAATAACCCACTTTGTCACGGTTGGGGACAAAGCGACGGTCGAGGAAATATTGTTCTTCGATATCGGAGATCGGGCCGAGGAAGCCTACAATCGCGGCTGTCAACGCACTGGTCGGGTAATCACGCACCGATTCGATCTCGATATCCACACCAGGCCAGTCAACTGCTCTTTCTTTAATAGTCATCGCCGTCGTGCGGTCAACATTGCACTTTATCCGCACCGGGTCGTAGGGAGATACTGTCTCACCGTACTCGACGATCTGGGTAATGCCATGTTCGGACTGACAGGGGACAAAGGGATTTTCCGGGGTGACTTCGTTGAGGTTTATCGCCACCTTGGTTATCTCCGCTAGCTGGCGGAAAATTTCTTGAATCTCGCCTTGATCGTCGGGGAGATCGGCAGGAGTGACAACGACATTATAAGCCGGGATGTTGCGCGCCAGGATGTAGCCGTTGCGATCATAGATGATGCCGCGCTGGGCGGGCAGGTTGATCTCACTGATCCGGTTTTCTTCCGCCAGGGCGACCCACTCCTCCCTTTGGAGGATTTGCAGGTTAAACAAACGACCCACATAGACCAGGAAGGCCACGCCCAAGATAGCACCGAACATCAGGATGCGCCAGGCTTCAATATTATTGTTTAAAGTTGGGTTATTGTTCATCAGAAGGATAATTATAGTTCAATTTCTTGCGGGTAAAGCCAGTTTGCCAGATCGCTGATCCATGTATAGACCGGGATAGCGAGCAAGAGGTTGAGCAGAGCGCTGGGTAAGGTGATAATGTTTATCGCCTGTTCTAATGGGATGGGTGTGCCAGTCAATTGTAAGGCAGCTACCGTCACGGTGTGGGTGATCAGGGTACCCAGGAAAGTGGCGGTGACCATAGCCAGGAGCGGCCTCTGCCATAGGGCGCGCCGCAGCACCCGAGCGCCGCCTGTGGCCAGCAGGTAACCTGCCAGAACTGCGCTCCAGGGAAGCGCAGATGCCAGGCTGATTAACAATCCACCGATCACTGCCCAATGCCAGGCGGTTTTCACGCGTTCCTGAACCGACCAGGCGACCAGCACCAGCAATACGAGATCAACTGTGCCATTCAGCAAGCGAACCTGGCTTAAGATCGCCGATTGCATGATGACCAGCAGGCCGAGCAAGGGAATCGCAAGAAAAACAGCCATGATTGTAGTAGTCAGTGGTTAGTGAACAGTAGGCAGCTACTGACAACTGCCCGCTGCTCATTGGTAATTCAAGGGGCGGGGATAAGCGGGGTGATGTCCACCGGTTGGAAGTTGACGATCACCAGGACGATCTCCAATTTGTCGAAGTCAACGATTGGTTGTACAGAGGCAGTTTGGAACAGTTCGACCGGGCGTTGGCGAACGTTGGTGAGCTGGCCGATGACGATATCGGGGGGGTAATTACCGCCCAGGCCGGAGGTGAGCACCAGGTCACTTGCATTAACAATCGCAGCCTGGGGGATAGCTTCCAGGGATAATTCGCCGGTGATTGAGCCGGTGAGTAAGGCTTCCGCCCCTGAAGGCTTTAGCCGGACGTTGATCGCAGTGCTGGGATCGCTGATCAGCTGGACACGTGTCGCCCCGGCGGTGACCGCTGTTACTCTGCCAACCAGTCCCTGAGCAGAAACGACAGGCATACCACGCCGGATGCCATCGTCTGAACCGCGATTGACAATTATATAATGTAGGAACGGGCTGGGATCACGGCCAATGACTGCTGCGGATAGGTATTCATTGGCGGGATGGGCACGGGCGAAGTCCAGCAGAGCCGATAGCACCTCAAGTTCGGCGGTCTGCTGCTGCAACTCGATGATCTGGGCTTCCAGGCGGGAGACCTCGGCTTCCAGTTCGGCATTGCGTTGTGTCAATTGGGCGACATCGCGCGGCGAGGTAAATAAATCGCGGATGGCCTGGTATCGGCTGGAAATCCAGGTCTGAGCGCCAATGAAGGGGGAAAGGGCCAGGCGAGAAAGAGGCGTGAGGTATCCACCCAGGGCCAGCAAGAGGATACCGACCACGAGTAAAATCAGGGTTGCGGTTTGGAAAGAGCGAAAAGAGTTCATGCAATCTCAGGGTTCAAGCATGGCGGGTGCTGCCGCGCTCCAACCCTACTAAGAAGTGCCTCAAGTGATCGTAATCTTCCAGGATCATACCCGCGCCGCGCACGACGCAGGTCATCGGATCTTCGGCAACCCACACGCGAATGTGCAATTCGTCGCTGAGACGCTGGTCGAGGTTGCGCAGCAGCGCTCCACCGCCAGCCAGGCATAGGCCGGTTTCCATCAGGTCGGAAATGATCTCTGGCGGCGATTCGTCCAGGGCATCTTTGATTGTGTCAATGATCGTCAGGACGGAGCTGGAGATGGCTTCGCGTATCTCTACTGAAGACACCTCGATCGCCTCAGGGAGACCAGTGACCAGGTTACGCCCCCGCAAGGTCATCGTCATTTCTTCAGACAGGTGGGCCGCGGAACCGATGGCGATCTTGGCCTGCTCAGCCATGCGCTCGCCGATCAACAGGTTGTATTTGTTGCGCATGTACTGCACGATATCTTGATCCATTTCATCGCCGGCCACGCGCAGAGAGCGGGAGATGACCACCCCGCCCATGGACAGGGCTGCCACTTCGGTGGTGCCGCCGCCGATATCCACGATCATACTGCCGCGGATTTCGCTGATCGGCAGCCCGGCTCCCAGGGCGGCAGCGACCGGCTCCTCGATCAACCCAACTTCGCGCGCCCCAGCCGACATGGCTGCATCGTAAACCGCGCGCTTCTCCACCTCGGTGACACCGGAGGGGATGCCAATCACCATCCGCGGGCGGGGAACCGGCACGATGCTTTGTTGGTGAGCTTTTCCGATGAAATACTCCAGCATCGCCTCGGTGATCTCGAATTCGGAGATCACGCCATCTCGCAGGGGTCGGACAGCAACGATGTTGGCTGGCGTGCGCCCGACCATCTCTTTAGCTTCCGCTCCGATCGCCTTTGGCTCACGGGTGCGTTTGTCGATGGCGACCCAGGAGGGTTCCCGGATGACGATTCCTTTGCCCCGCACGCTGACGAGCGTGTTTGCGGTTCCCAAGTCAATGCTGATGTCTAGCGAGAAAAACCCCAGAAGCCAGTTGAGGGGATTGAAAGCCAATGCGGGGCTCCTTTGCGAATGGATTTGAGGCGTCTTTGCTGTTTAAATCCACTTGCCAGTTCGGTCACCCGGTACACGCAAACACTCCGTCAAATTCAGCGCGATTATACCATCATACCTTTGGTACTTAAGGCATGCTGGGAAGCGCCAAAAAGGGAAAAGTTGTGCTCAAATCCAGCCAATTTTGCAGTATAATTAGCGCCCAATGGAAAATTCTGAATCGGGGAGGTGAAAGGAACACACTTCACTTGAGGGAAGATCAGCGCAAGGACTCAAATTGAGTTGACGAGGATGAGGGTTCCTCGCCGCGAAGCGAGGTTAACCAGGTGAATCGGTATTCGCCTGGGAAAATCGAAAGATCAGCGGAAGCCCTCGGGGCTGGCCACAGCCCACTATCTTTCCCTCCAAAGTATAACTTTGTGATAACGCCGTGCGGGTGACCGGACGGACAAAGGCACAAAGAGTGGCGGAATAACAGAAAACGCAATCCGCTAAACGAGAACCGTAAAGCGTGATGCGTGATACTCGATAAGTGGAGGGATTCTTATGTGTGGAATAGTTGGATATATTGGCCCGCGGGATGCAACGCCGATCATTTTGAACGGCTTGAAACGTCTTGAGTACCGCGGTTACGACTCGGCCGGCCTGGCAGTCCTGGCGAACGGGCATCTCGAGATACGTCGGGATGCAGGTAAACTGGATCGCCTGGCAGCACTGGTCGCGGAAGCCCCTGTAGAAGGGCATGTCGGCATCGGGCATACTCGCTGGGCGACGCATGGTGAACCCAGTGCCCGCAACGCGCACCCGCACCAGGGCGCGACCGGGGCGGTGGTGATCGCCCATAATGGGATCGTCGAAAACTATCTGGAACTGCGCGATGAATTGGTCGCTGAGGGGGTGGAGTTTAAGTCCGACACAGACACGGAAGTGATCGTGCAACTGGTCGACCGTTATCTTTCCTTGGGCATCGGCTTGGTGGAGGCGGCGTGCAAGACTTTCCGCCATCTTAAAGGCGCCCACGGCATCGTGCTGCTCTCTGCCACGGAACCCGACAAGATCGTGGCGGCGCGCATCGGCAACGCTGGTGGGGTGGTGGTCGGCTTGGGAGAGGGAGAAACCTTTATCGCCTCGGATATCCCGGCTATCCTGGAGCACACGCGCCAGGTAGTGTTCCTGGAATCGGGACAGATGGCAGTGGTCGGGCGGCAGGGCGTGGAAGTGCAGACACTGGAAGGGAAAGCCATCCCTTACGAAGTGCACAACGTGGCCTGGGACCCAGTAGCGGCGGAGAAAGGCGAGTACCGCCACTTTATGGACAAAGAGATCCACGAGCAGGTGCGCTCGTTGACGGATACCATCGCTGGGCGCGTCGACTTCGAGGCTGGGCGCGTACGCCTGCCGCAGCTCAACCTGACTCGTGACCTGGCCCGTCGCATCCAGAAAGTCATCATCACTGCCTGTGGGACGGCGGCTCACGCTGGGATGGTGGGCAAAGTGTTGATCGAACACATCGCCCGGGTGCCGGTGGAGGTGGACATTGCCTCCGAGTTTCGCTACCGCGACCCGATCGTGGATGAGAACACGGTCGTGCTGGCGATCAGCCAGTCGGGTGAAACAGCGGATACGCTGGCGGCGATGGAGGAAACGCGGCGCAAGGGGGGTGTGCTGTGGTCGATCGTCAACGCCATCGGTTCACAGGCCATGCGCATCGCCGACGGGTATATATCGATGCAGACCGGGCCGGAGATCGGCGTGGCTTCCACCAAGGCTTACACGGCGCCGTTGGTCGACCTTTATATGCTGGCGGTGCTGTTGGCCGACCTGCGCGGCGTCCTGAGTGACAAAGAACGCCGCCGCCTGGTGGCTGACCTGGCCCGGGTGCCAGACCTGGCCGGACAATGCCTGGACCGCGAGCCCGAAGTCGAGCGCGTGGCCTTCTCCCTTAAGGATGTCAAGCATTGCATCTACCTGGGACGGGGGATCAATATGCCCAGCGCCTACGAAGGGGCTTTAAAGCTCAAAGAGATCTCCTATATCCACGCCGAGGGTTATCCGGCAGGCGAGATGAAGCACGGTCCGATCGCCTTGATCGACCGGGATATGCCGGTGGTAGTGATCGCCCCGCGCGACCCGTGGTATGAGAAGATGTTCAGCCAGATCGAGCAAGCCAAAGCCCGCGGCGGGATAGTGGTGGCCGTAGCCACGGAAGGCGATGAGACCATCGCCAAGTTCGCCGATCAGGTGTTGTGGGTGCCGCCTACACCGTGGATGCTCAGCCCGGTGACGACGGTCATCCCGCTGCAGATGCTGGCTTACCACATCGCCGCCCTGCGCGGCCTGGACGTGGACCAGCCGCGCAATCTGGCGAAGTCGGTTACGGTGGAGTAGAAGTATCCAGTATCCAGTATCCAGTTTTCAGTGGTTAGTAAGAAGGAACGCGGGGAAGGTGAGGATTGCCTTCCCCGCTAATTCCAAACCGACAGCCAGCTTTCCACAAACCAGGATCACATCCTCATCCAGAATGATAGAAATGACCAATGTAGCAGGATCAAATACAGACAACGATCGTCTCGCCCTACTCCTCATCTCGCGCCTGGAGCGCCTGTCCGCCGACTCGTACTGGGCGCACCAGGCCAGCGGGCTGCGTGGCTCGCTGCTGCACAGCCTGGAGCGTAGAACGAACAACGCTCACCTTTCCTCAATGATTACCAGAGGGTTTGAGATCCTGGAAAAGGCAGCAAAGGAGAAAACACGTTAAAGTTCTCGCGCAATACGGCTCTTGAGGGGGTTGCTTTAGGCCGGCGCTTCACAACGACACCGACTGACGAGTGATCACTGGCATCCGCTCACTTCCCCACCACATACACGCAAGCTTTCTCGCTCGAGCCCTCCTGGCGAGTGAGCTGCGTTACTTCTTCGAAAAGCAGGTCTTCGATCAGGTACCTGTCCAGCTGGCACAGCTCGGGGTGCTGGGAGAGCAGGGCAGTAAAAGGGCAGCGCTCGAGGATCAGGCGTGGGGCGGCGGCATGTGCCTCCCAGCGGGATTGGTAACCCAGGTCGGAGAGGCGCTGGACGGCGCGCACCAGGCGAGCGCTCAAGGATGAAGGATTAAGCCGGAAGGATAGTCTATCGACGGGCGAACGTAGTTCGCTTTGGATTCCACTTAAGACAGGCTGGGGGGGTATACTGGCCAGGCGGGCGGCGACGCGCCGCAGGAAGGCTTCCTGACCGCCGAGGGAGAGGCCGGTGAGAGACTCGTCCAGCAGGGCGTTGGCGAGCAGGTCGAATTTACCCTCGCGTCCCTGGGAAGCCAGGCGATAACGCTGCGCTGGACGGCCGCGGCCTTGTGAGAGGCGCTCACCGGTTGGCACGATGGTTCCTTCGTGGACGAGAATCCCCAGGTGGTAGCGCACATCCGAGGGGGTGACCTGCAGGGCGCGACTGAGCTCGGCGGCGGTGGCGGAAGTGTGGCTCGCCAGGTAGTCCAGGATGCGTTGGCGGGTAGGTTTCATGCTTTAGACCATATTATAAACCAATTAGAGAATTACGCGAAAAAATTTTGCGTAATTAATCGTTGACAGACAAGGACGGTGGGGTATAATCAAATGGACTTAAGCAGCGATTGATGTCGCCACTCCGGGAGTTTAATGACTGATACGCTCACCTGGGATGACAGCTACGCTATCGCCCGCGCGTTGCAGGCGAAATATCCCGCTGTAAACCTGGAACAGGTCTCATTAAATCAAGTTTATCGCTGGACGGTGGCGCTGGCAGAGTTTGGCGATGACCCGCAGCTGGCCAACGACGCCGTCCTGGCGGCAATATTTCAGGAATGGTTTGAGGAGGTAAACCCTGTATGACGGATGACATCAACTCCCCCGGCTTTGATATCCCCCCCGAGTTGCAGGGCCAGGTGTCGATCACCACGCTGGATAAGATCTACAACTGGGGGCGGCGCTCGTCAGTCTGGCCGTTGATGTTCGGCCTGGCGTGCTGCGCTATCGAGATGATCTGCACGGCCACCAGCCGGTATGACTTCGCCCGCTTTGGGATGGAAATCATGCGGCCTAGCCCCCGCCAGAGCGACCTGATGATCGTCTCGGGCACGGTGACCAAGAAGATGATCCCACAGATCGTGCGCCTGTACAACCAGATGCCAGAACCGAAATATGTGCTGGCGATGGGGGCTTGCGCTTCAGGCGGCGGTCCTTTCAAAGAAGGTTATAACGTGGTGGACGGTGTCGATAAGTTCCTTCCGGTGGATGTGTATGTGCCGGGTTGCCCGCCCACGCCCCAGGCCTTGCTGCATGGGTTGATCAAGCTGCAGGAGAAGATCGACAAGCAATCGATCAAGACCGTGCGCTGGTACAGCAAGGATCCCCTGGAGCCGATCCCGGTGCCGGTGCTCGGTCCGGACCTGATCGACCCGCGCCAGTACGGCCTGATCAAGAAGTACGCCCGCGAGAAGCAGGAACAGGAGCAAGCTGCGAGCGCGGCGAGCCAGGCCGCAGAGCCAACCGCTCTGCCTTCCACATAGAACGGAGCCAACCGATGAGCGAACAGACACTCGTCCAAGAAAAGAGCGCCCTGGAACTGCGCTTCCCGGAGATCGTCACCCCGGATACGCGCAAGGGCTACGCAGGCTATATCGTCCAAGCTGAGAACCTGATCGAGTTCGCCACTGCCTTACGGGACGAAATGGGTTACGATTTCCTGTCCTCGGTGACCGGCGTCGATTACCTGCCGGAAGGCAAGCTGGAGGTGGTCTACCATGCTTACCGATCCACCGGCGGGCCAGCCTTGGTTTTCAAGACGCAGGTGCCGCGCGAGGAACCGGTGTTACCTTCGTTGGTGCCGGTCTATCCAGGGGCAGATTTCCAGGAACGAGAAGCCTATGACCTGCTTGGCATCCGTTTCGCCGGCCATCCCAACCTGAAGCGCATCCTGATGTGGGAAGGTTTTGCCGGCCACCCGTTGCGCAAGGATTGGAAGGAGGCTTTTTTTGAAGAGGAAGGCAAACCCTTCAAAAGCCGCTGGCCGGAAGGGAATGTTTACCGGGCGGAGGACAAGAACCCCTTTTACAAGAACGTGGACTATCCAGCCGGCTTCAACCCGGAGAAGTGGACGCCAGTGGGTGAGGCGGCGGTGTATGCCGGCGTCGCCAAGCTGGAGCAGCCGGTGAGCGAAACAGCCCTGGCTACCGACCAACTCATAGTCAACCTTGGACCGCAGCACCCCTCCACGCATGGCGTGTTCCGCATGGTTGTTCGCCTGGAGGGCGAGACGATCATCGACCTGGAGCCGGTGATGGGCTACCTGCACCGCAACCACGAAAAGATCGGCGAGCGCAATACATTCTTGATGAATATCCCCTTCACCGACCGCCTGGATTACTTCAACTCGATGAGCAACAACTTCGGTTATGTCCTGGCTGTTGAAAAATTGATGGGGGTCAAACCTCCCGAACGGGCTGAATATATCCGCGTGATGATGGCGGAGCTGACCCGGATTGTCAACCACCTGGCAGCGATTGGTTTTCTGCTCAATGATCTGGGCGCTTACTTCACACCCGTCCTGTATACCTTCGAAGAGCGCGAGCTGATCCTGGATATTTTCGAAGCGGTGAGCGGCTCGCGTATGATGTGCAACTACTATCGTTTCGGCGGCGTGGCGCGCGATCTGCCGGAGGGCACTTTCGATAAGGTGCGTGAGTTGGTCTTCAGGCGATTGCCGCGCAAGATCGACGAACTGGATACCTTCTTAACCCAAAACGAAATCATTCGGGCGCGCGCCGAGGGGGTGGGCGTTTTGACCTCCGAACAGGCGATCGCTTATTCAGCCGTAGGGCCGGTGTTGCGCGCTTCGGGTGTACCGTATGATGTCCGCCGGGCGGACCCCTATAGCATTTACGACCGCTTCGATTTCGATGTAGCGGTGCGTTACCACGGAGATATTTACGACCGCTATTTGATCCGCCTGGACGAGATCCGCCAGAGCCTGCGCATCCTGGAACAGGTGCTGATTAACATGCCGGAGGGGCCGATCCAGGAAGGCAAGCCGCAATACCAGGTACGCGTCCCAGCCGGCGAGGCCTATGGGCGTGTGGATGGGCCGAAGGGCGAGCTGGGCTTTTACGTGGTCTCCAACGGCAAGCCCAACCCGTGGCGCTACCATGTGCGGGCGCCATCCTTTATCAACCTGACAGCCCTGGGCGAGATGTGCAAAGGCAACAAAATTGCCGATGTGGTCGCCATCCTAGGGTCGATCGATATCGTATTGGGAGAAACAGACCGCTGATCTCTTTAGCCTTCGAAGATCCAGGAAGACCCCTGAAGGCTCGAACGGAGTTACACTTATGGATGGAATGTTTGGCAAGGGACTCGTCAAGGGGTTGAGCATCACCCTGAGGCACTTCATCGATACCTATCTGGAGGACATCCGCTGGCTGGGGAAGCGGCGCTATTACAGCGCGGAGGGCATTGCCAACCGGCAGAGCTCTAAGGCGCGCGGCATCTTCACCGTGCAGTACCCGGAGGAAAAGCTGCCCGTGCCGGAGGAGTTTCGCTTCATCCCTTTCCTGATCTATGAGGTGGACGAAAACGGGGAGAAGCACGATCGCTGCACATCGTGCGGCATCTGCGCCAAGGTCTGCCCGCCGCAATGTATCTGGATTGTTCGCACCAACGACCCGAAAACTGGCCGGCCGGTCCCAGAACCGGAAAAGTTCTTCATCGACGTGGATATCTGCATGAACTGCGGTTTCTGCGCCGAGTATTGCCCGTTCGATGCCATCAAGATGGACCACGATTACGAGATCTCGGTGTACGACCGGCACAGCCAGAACATTTACGATAAGGAAAAGCTCTCCAGGCCGGCCTCGTATTATGCCTCTATCCGCCCGCAGAACTACGCCCGCGAGGAAGCCGCGCGCGCCGCGGCCGAAGCTGCCAAGGCAGCCAAGAAAGCCGCGGCTGGCAATGTATAACAGCGATACGGAATTCTTGTTTCCGCTGCGCGTAATCCCGACCTTGGCAGAGTTGCGTGGGGAAGCTTGGTGCCAACTAGTCGAGGCGGTGACTGGCTCAGAAGCGACCAGCCAGCAGTGCTTGGCGTTTGTCCTGTTGATGATCCGCCTGGCCAGGTGTACCTCCTGCCATGCCAATTCTTTCCGGGCGCTGCGAGGTTGTACGCAATGCGCCCGCCAGGTAGTACGCCGTTTCCGCGGCGAGGATCAGGCCCTGGTAGATCTGTTTAACCAGGCGAAGCAGGAGATCGCAGCGTATTTAGAGCGAGACCGACCTCTCGCAGGTTAATGTTTTTAAAGGAAAATTTGGATAGGTTTCGAGGAAGGTTCTGAATGTTTAATAATAAAGGTAAAGTGAGCCAGGAAGCGGTAATGGCTGCGTTAAGCAAGGTGCAGGAACCGGAGTTACACCGGGATCTGGTGAGCCTGAACATGATCCGCGACCTGAAAATCGAGGGCGACAGGATCAGTTTCACTGTAATGTTGACCACCCCCGCCTGCCCATTGCGGACGCAGATCGAGCGCGAGGCGCGCCAGGCGGTGGAAGCGTTACCAGGAGTTTCTTCTGTCGAAGTGAAGCTCGACGCCGATGTGCCGAGCGACGGGCGGTCGCGCGGGTTGTTGCGGCTGCCCATCCGCAATGCCATCGCTGTCGCTTCCGGGAAAGGCGGCGTAGGCAAAACCACCGTGGCTGTCAATGTGGCGGTGGAGCTGGCGCGCAGCGGGGCGCGGGTTGGGTTGCTGGACGCCGATATTTACGGGCCGAATGTCCCAACCATGATGGGGGTGCAGCGCCTGCCCCCCCAAGGCACGGAGAAGCTCTCCCCGGCCGAGGCTTATGGCGTCAAGATGATGTCGATCGGCTTCCTGGTCCCCCCTGACCAACCTCTGATCTGGCGCGGCCCAATGCTGCATTCGGCCATCCGCCAGTTCCTGAGCGATGTAGAGTGGGGTGAGTTGGATTACCTGGTGGTAGATTTGCCCCCGGGAACGGGCGATGCAGCCTTAAGCCTGGCGCAGTCCCTGCCATTGAGCGGCGGCATCATCGTGACTCTGCCCCAGCAGGTCTCGCTGGACGATGCCCGGCGCGGCCTGGAGATGTTCCGCCAGCTAGACGTGCCTATCTTCGGCGTGGTTGAAAATATGAGCTTCCTGGAATTACCAGACGGGACGCGCATGGACGTGTTCGGCTCGGGAGGTGGCCAACGCCTGGCGCAGGAGAGCGGAGTGGCCTTCATTGGAGCGATCCCGATGGATGCTGCGGTGCGGGAAGGCGGTGACTCGGGGGTGCCGGTGGTAGTCAGCGCGCCGGAGTCCCCGGTGGCAATAGCCCTCCGTTCAATCGCTAGCGATATCGCCGCCAAGATCAGCGTGGCTGCCATGCAGAAGAGCGATTTCATTCCGATTAATATGATTGGGTGAGGTTAGTTACAACTTCCCGAAATTTTGACATCGTGATCTGGAATTTATACCCGGAGATCAGGTAGAATTGAGGTGTTTCCTCTCCGTTTATAACATCCGGGATGTTAATCATAAGTATGCAATCTTATATTGTCGGTATCCGTTTTCAGAAAGTGGGCAAAATTTACCATTTTGACGCCAGCAACTTTCGCGACTTAAAGGCTGGCGATTTTGCTGTGGTAGATACCAGCCGCGGGCGCCAGTTGGGAGAAGTAGTGCAAGTCGTGGAAGACTCCCAATCGCCGCAAGATGGTAACTGGAAGCCGATCCAGCGCAGAGCCACGCCGCGCGACTTGCTGATGCGGCAATTGTGGCAACAGAAAGAGCTGGAGGCAATGATCAATTGCCGCGCCAAAGCCGCGGAATTAAAGCTGAAGGGCGTGAAAATCGTCACCGCAGAATACGCGTTTGACGGGTCGCGCCTGTCATTCCTGTACAGCACGGAGACCGAGGAGAAGGTAGACTTGCGAGCGCTGCGCAACGCGATCCAGCGCGTTTACACGCGCTCCAGAGTCGAGATGCGCCAGATCGGACCGCGCGACGTGGCCAAGCTGTTGGGCGGGATGGGCGCCTGTGGTTTGGAGAACCGCTGCTGCTCGATGTTTCTGAGCGAATTCAGCCCGATCTCGATCAAGATGGCTAAGGAGCAGGGTATCTCCTTGACGCCGTCTGAGATCACCGGCATGTGCGGTCGCTTGCGTTGTTGCCTGGTCTACGAGTACGAACAGTATGTCGAAGCCCGCAAGCAGCTCCCGAAGCGCGGTAAGCGCGTGGTCACACCCCAAGGGGAAGGTAAAGTAGTGGATGTTTTTCCCTTGAGAGATATCGCCGTGGTTGAGTTGGATGAGACCGGCATTCAGGAATTTGCTCGCCTGGATCTACAGCCCTGGGACGAGCTCGAAGCATTGCGACGGAAATCGGAAGCACCATGTGATAAACATGAGGGGGGTAACTGCGACTGCGGTAAGCAATCCCAATGAGCGATACAATCCCGCCTGATCAATGGGAGAACCCTCAACATATTCTGGTAGTGCTCGCCCATCCGGATGACCCAGAGTTCTTTTGCGGAGCCAGTATCGCCCGCTGGACATCCTTCGGGCACCAGGTTTCATATTGCCTGCTGACCTGTGGCGATAAAGGCACAAAAGACCGCAGCCTGCTCCCAGAACAGCTCTGTTCTGTGCGCCAGGCCGAACAGCTGGCTGCGGCGGCGGTGTTAGGCGTGAATCAGGTGCGCTTTCTGGATTACGCCGATGGTTACCTGGTGGCTGATCTCAAGTTGCGGCGGGACATCACGCGCCTGA
This sequence comes from Chloroflexi bacterium RBG_19FT_COMBO_55_16, assembly GCA_001795335.1. The sequence continues at coordinate 9,841 of MGOK01000142.1, read as the reverse complement.
TCCGCCAGGAACAGCCCGATGTGCTGGTCACCTGCGACCCGACTAATCAATATGTGCGCGAGACTCTTCTGAATCACCCTGACCACCGTGCGGCGGGCCAGGCGACGCTGGACGCGGTCTTCCCGGCGGCGCGCGACCATCTCAATTTCGTAGAGCTGTGGCGCGACGAGAACCTGGAACCGCATATTGTGCGCGAGGTATGGGTTTCGGCTCCTAAGGAACCAAACGTAACTCTGGATGTGAGTGCGTACTGGGAGACGAAGATCTGCGCCCTTTTCGAGCATAAGAGTCAGATCGGCGACCCGCAGGCGCTGGCTGAGCGGATGCGGGCCCGGCATACGCCGGACAGTACGCCGGAGAACCCACGCTATGAGGAGTACTTCAAACGCCTGGTGCTAGGTTGAATGATGAAGGCGGAAGGGGCAAGGATGAAGACTCCTATCATTTTCCTCCTTCACCCTTTTAGCCTTGGAGATAGAGATGTTTGACTTCTTGAAAGAGGCGTACGACCTATTTGAATTTACACGCCAATGGCGGCGGGATTTCCACCGTCACCCGGAGCTGGGATTCCAGGAAGTGCGTACGGCGGGGATCGTGGCGCGCGAGCTGAACCAGCTGGGGTTGGAGGTGACTACCGGGGTTGGTAAGACCGGTGTGGTGGCCTTGCTGGAGGGAGTGCGCCCGGGCCCGGTGGTGCTGTTGCGCTTCGATATGGACGCTTTGCCGATCCAGGAGGAAACCGGGGCCGAATATAGTTCTGAAAGACCGGGTGTGATGCACGCTTGCGGGCATGATGGGCACACTGCCATCGGGCTGACTGTGGCGCGCTTACTGGAAGCCCAACGTGGATCGCTGGCCGGCATGGTTAAGTTCGTCTTTCAGCCAGCAGAGGAGGGCCTGGGCGGAGCGCAGGCGATGATCGCCGACGGCGTTCTGGAGAGCCCAAGGCCTGACGTCTCGCTGGCCTTGCACCTGTGGAATGAAAAGCCTGCCGGCTGGCTGGGCGTTCCCGCAGGGCCGCTGATGGCTGCTGGCGAGCTGTTTCAGCTACGGATCAGCGGACGCGGCGGGCATGGCGCCGCACCCCACCTGGCGATCGATCCGCTTCTGGCGGCGGCCCAGATCATCACCGCCTTGCAGAGCATCGTCGCCCGCAACGTTGCCCCGCTGAAATCGGCAGTGATCTCGGTTACCTCCGTCAAGGGGGGCGAGGCTTTCAATGTGATCCCCTCCACGGTCGATATGAAAGGCACGATCCGCACCTTCGAGCCGCAGGTGCGCGCCCTGGTGCTGGAGCGCTTAACCCAGGTGGTGACGGGTGTAGCGCAGGCCATGGGTTGCCAGGTAGAGGTGGTGGTGCAGCCGCTGACACCAGCAGTGGTCAATGACGCCGGGGTAGCGCAGCGAATACAGGCCGTAGCGGCGAAACTCTTGCCAGGTAGTATAGTGGACACCACCGAAAGTAGCATGATCTCGGAGGATATGGCTGAGATGATGCAAGACATCCCGGGGTGTTACTTCCTGATCGGTTCGGCCAATACCGGCAAAGGTCTGAACGCTGCTCACCATCACCCGCGCTTCGATTTCGACGAAGAAGTCTTGCCGCCAGCAGCAGCCTTGATGGCATCGGCGGCAGCGGAATTCCTGAGAGGTTAAATTAGGAAGCTGCTAAGGCGGATGAATTCATCGAGACTTCTAAGGTCTGTTGGTAGATCTGCGAGGTCTTTGGTTTGCCATACTTGGTCGTTGGTATAATCGCAAATATGGCAGAAAGTAAGGGAGGCGAACCTCCGCTCCTGGCTAAGCAGCTGATGGGGATGGCAAGGAAATCCAGTTTCTGGCAGCTGGCAGTACCGCTGGCGTTCCTGTTGATCGTGGTTTTTTTCTTCCCCTCCCGCACCAGGTTTGAATTTTCCACCGATGAGGGCATGGAACTTATGAAAGCCATGTTGGTGGAGCGCGAGTATTCTCTATACAGTGAGATATGGAGCGACCAGCCCCCGCTCTTCACAGTTCTCCTGGCGGGGGTGATCCACTTCTTTGGCTACAAAGTTGGCGCAGCCCGTTTCCTGGTCGTGCTGCTGTCGTGTCTCCTGCTTTGGGCGGCCTTTCATTACATGA
>MGOK01000142.1:2098-7621 GCA_001795335.1 Chloroflexi bacterium RBG_19FT_COMBO_55_16 | reverse complement strand
CTGGACTTAGCTTTGCAATATGCTCATTGCTCGCTCTGACGCTTTGGCATCTGCGCCGGAAACCGATCTGGTTGGCTCTTTCTGCTATCGCGTTGAGCTTATCTGTGCTGATCAAACTCATCACTGGCTTCCTGGTCGTGATCTTCGTCCTGGGCGTTATGGTCGGTGAGTTTGTCCGCTATAAGGGAGATCTGAACTGGCGTAAGCTGCTTTCTCCCCCCGCTCTTTGGATCGCAGTCTTCGCCGGATTCACGCTCATTGGGGGCTTGCTCCTGGTGGGTCCCGCCAATCTACCCCAACTCCTGGAGACGCATCTCTTCGCCGAGAATGTCGAGGGGTTCAGAAATAATGTCGCTTTGACTATCAATTGGCATCTCAAAAATGTCATCCCATTATTGATCCTGGCATTGGTTGGCACCCTGTTCTCGCTGCAAGCGAAGCGCTGGCTGGTCCTTTACCCACTGGCTTGGATGGTCGCCGCTTACGGATTGCTCTACTTTCACAGCCCGGTCTGGGACCATCACCAGCTTCTTGTCACGATTCCGGCCGCCATTTTAGCAGCGAGCGCGGTTGTTGAGGCGGCTGGATTGCTGTTGCAGATCATCCGCTCAAATCTTCACCCCAACACTAACGGTCTGCTGCGTATCGCAGCTCTGATCAGCCTGGCAGCAATTTTCTTCACATTCCGGTTTCAGGAGCCTCTCAGCCTGCTCACTCCCCTGCCGGCAATTTCCGCCTCCGATCTTGAGTTGGGTCCGGACAAGGAAGCTTTCTTGCGAAAAATGATCAAGTTCGCACCCCAGACAGAATGGGTTGTCACCGATCTGCCGATGTATGCCTTCCGGGCTGGTCTACCGGTGCCGCCTGAGCTGGCAGTGTTTTCATTGAAGCGAGTGGAGACAGGCAATCTCGATCAGGCGCAGGTGCTGGCGACGGTCATCAAATATTCTCCCGAGCAGGTGCTGATCGGGAGGTTCGAATTTCCCGCGCTGGATCAATACCTGGCGGAGAATTACCGCCTGATCGAAATAAAAGACAAGGTTAAACTTTATGTGAGGAACGACCTGTAGGGGGATCCATTATCACCGGGAAGCCAGACTGTTGATATTATCGCAATCTTGACGGAGGAGGAGAGGGGTGATAAAATTAATTTGTCCGAATAATCAGATTAATCCTATTTATTTCCCGAATATGACTTTCATGGCGCAGAAACACCTTTCTTCCGAGTTCCTTGATTACCTGGCGGCGAATCCTGTTGGGGGAGAACGCCCGTCTCGCCTGCCATCGCTTGGCGAGTTGAGCTATGAATTGCATTTGAGCGTATCAACCTTGCGCGAACAGATGGAAGTAGCCAGGGCTTTAGGTTTTGTGGAGGCCAGGCCGCGCACCGGTATTCGCCGCCTTCCGTACACCTTTTTACCGGCTGTCAGGCAGAGCCTGTCTTATGCTATCACCCTGGATCAAGAGTATTTTCATAAATTCGCCGACCTGCGCCGGAATGTCGAAACCTGTTACTGGTACCAGGCCGTAGGGTTGCTCACGCGTCAAGACCACGAAACCCTGCGTGCTTTAATGGCGCGTGCTTGGGAGCAGCTGCGCGGCACGCAGATCCACATCCCACAAGTGGAGCATCGCGAACTGCACCTTACCATTTACCGGCGACTCGACAACCCGTTTGTGACTGGCATCCTGGAAGCTTTTTGGGAGGCTTATGAAGCGGTTGGTCTGAATTTATACGCCGATTATTCTTACCTGGAAGAAGTTTGGGGTTACCACCAGCGCATGGTGGATGCTATCTGTAAGGGAGATTTGGAGGCGGGCTACAATGCCTTATTGGTTCACACCGATCTGATTCGCCACCGCGCCTTGGCAGACGAGAATGGTGTGACTGTGATCATGCACGAGAAGGAGATTTGATCCAATGACAACTGCACAACCAACCATTGAAATTGAACCATCCACTCGGCTTGGGTCTATCGTGAACGATTTTTCGATCACTGTCGGCACGCCCAATGGCTCGGGCAGCCAGACATCCAACCTGACGATCTTGCGCGCCTTATTTAAAATGGGGATCCCGGTCTCAGGCAAAAACCTGTTCCCCTCGAATATCCAGGGCCTGCCCACCTGGTATACCATCCGCGTCAATAAGGATGGATTCCTGGCGCGAAGCGATGAGCACGAGATCGTGGTTGCCATGAACCCGGATTCATTCACGCAAGATCTATCGAAAGTACCACCAGGCGGTGTGTTCTTCTACAGCGATGACATCCGTCTGCCGATCACGCGGGACGATGTGGTCTTGTATCCCATGCCGGTCAAGCAACTGGTCCAAGAGACGGATGTTCCGCCCAACCTCAAGAATTACATCGCCAACATGGTTTATGTTGGCGTGGTGGCGGAAATGCTGGGCATCGACCTGGACAAGATACATCAGGCTCTGGAGTTCCACTTCAAGAGCAAGCAAAAGCCGATTGATATGAACTTTAATCTGGTGCAGAAAGCAGCTGCCTGGGCTGCCGATCACCTCGAGAAAAGCGACCCATACCGGATCGAAGTGATGGATGCTACGCGTGGATACATTTTGGCGGACGGCAACACAGCAGCTGCTCTGGGTGCTATCTATGGTGGCGTGCAGTTTGCTGCCTGGTACCCGATCACCCCCGCCACCAGCCTGGCGGAAGCGCTCACCGAATACTTGCCAACATTGCGTAAAGAACCGGAGACAGGTAAGAACACCTATGCAGTCGTCCAGGCTGAAGATGAACTGGCAGCGATCGGCATGGCGGTCGGCGCTGGTTGGGCTGGCTTGCGCGCAATGACCTCTACCTCTGGACCGGGAATCAGCTTAATGGTCGAGTATGTCGGTCTGGCCTATTACGCTGAAGTGCCGGTGGTAATCTGGGACGTTCAGCGTGTAGGACCCAGCACGGGCCTTCCCACCCGTACCTCCCAGGCTGACCTGACTATGGTGTATTTCATGGGACACGGAGATACGGAGAACGTTATCCTCTTGCCTGGCTCGGCAAACGAGTGCTTTGAATTTGGTTGGCGCGCCTTCGACCTCGCTGAACGATTGCAGATGCCGATTCTGGTGTTGAGCGACCTGGACATCGGGATGAACCAGTGGATGACCCAGCCATTTGAATACCCCGCTGAACCGATGGACCGCGGCAAAGTCCTCTGGGAAAAAGACCTGGAGAAGCTGGATGGCAAGTGGGCGCGTTATATGGACGTCGATGGAGATGGGATCACATACCGGACGATCCCAGGCAATCGCTATCCGAGCAGCGCCTGGTTCGCACGCGGCACTGGTCATGATGAATTCGCCCGTTATTCCGAAGGCGCGGCAGAGTACGAACGCAACATGCTGCGCCTGCGTAAGAAATTCGAAACGGCGCGCCAGTACGTACCAAAACCCCTCATTGAGACAATGGAGGCGGCAGACATCGGAGTCATTGCATTCGGTTCGACGGAACCAGCCGTCCAGGAGGCGCGCTTCCACCTGGCGCAGGCTGGTATCAAGACAGATTTTATGCGCATCCGTGCCATACCGTTTACGCAAGAGGTGACCGATTTCGTACGCGACCATGAAAAAGTCTACGTGGTCGAGATGAACCGTGACGGTCAGCTGCATCAGCTTTTGTCACTGGAGTATTCCGCTCAATGCGTGAAATTGATCTCGCTGGCCCATCTGGACGGCCTGCCATTGACAGCCCGGTGGGTTGAAGAGGCGATCAAGGCGAAAGAGGCAGCCAAGGAGGCGGCCAAGGAGGCGGCCAAGGAGGCGGCCAAGGAGGCGGCCAAGGAGGCGGCCAAGGAGGCAGCCAAGGAGGCGACCAAGAAGCCGGCTAAGGAGGTAAGATAACCATGGTTGACCAGGCGACTCACCCCAAATTGAAAGTCAATCTGATTGGTTTAGAAAAGGGGGATTACCGCGGCCATCCGAGCACCCTATGTCAGGGCTGCGGGCATAACTCGATCTCCAGCCAGATCATCACCGCCTGTTATGAACTCAATATCCACCCCGAATCCTTGCTGAAGTTTAGCGGGATCGGCTGCTCGAGCAAAAGCCCGGCCTACTTCCTGGGACGATCTTTTGGTTTTAATGGTCTGCATGGACGCATGCCCTCTCTGGCAACTGGAGCCATGTTCGGCGATCATACCCTGGTTAGCCTGGGAGTGAGCGGGGATGGCGACACGGCCAGCATTGGCATGGGACAGTTCAAGCATGTCATGCGGCGTAACCTGCCCCTGGTCTATATCATCGAGAACAATGGCGTGTATGGCCTGACTAAAGGCCAGTTCTCCGCCACAGCTGAGACCGGTTTGACACTCAAGGGCTATGGCACGAACCCTTACATGCCGGTGGATATCGCCTGGGAAGCTGTGGTCGGAAATGCCACCTTCGTCGCCCGTTCCTTCGCCGGTGACCCCAAGCAGGTGAAGGAATTGATCAAAGCTGCCCTCAGCCATCGCGGCATTGCCGTGCTGGACATCATCAGCCCTTGTGTCACCTTCAATAACACGGACACCTCCATGCACTCTTACGCCTGGGGCAAGGATCACGAAGTGGCTTTGCATGAGCTGTCCTACGTACCCCCGATGGAAGAAATCCTGGTGGAGTATGAAGAAGGGGAAACGATCGATGTCACCATGCACGATGGTTCGACGGTTGTGTTGAAGAAGTTGGGCCGCGAGCATAACCCGACAGACCGTAGCCGGGCGATGACGATCCTGGAGGAGGCAAACGCTAAAAACCTGCTCCTTACCGGGTTGATTTATATCGACACCAATCAACCCTCGTTGCTCGACATCTATAACCTGACGGAAACCCCACTCAACCGTTTGAAGGAGAGCCAGATCCGCCCCCCGCGCGAGACGATCGAAAAAGTCAACGCGATGATGTTTTAATAAAGGCATTCAGCTCAGCGCGCGTCGGCAGGGAGGGCTGCGCGCCGGCTTTAGTCACCGCCAAAGCGCCGGCGGCATTCGCCCAGGCCGCGGCCTGGCGCGTCGGCAGGCCCTCGTTCAGAGCGACAGCAAACGCTCCCACAAACGAATCTCCAGCGGCGGTGGTATCGACAACTTGAACGTGGTGGGCGGGCAGGGTAACTTCGCGATCGTCTTCGACAACGAGTACGCCCTCACTGCCCAAGGTAACGACCACTTGCTTCACACCCCAGGAACTTAAAGCATTGGCCGCTTCTGAGATGGAAGTTACCCCGGTGAGAGTAGCCAGCTCATTCTGGTTGGGAATCAGGTAATCCACCTTGGATAAGAACGCTGCATCGACGATCCGGGCCGGGCCAGGATTAAGTACTACCCGCGCGCCGTGGTCGCGCGCCAGCTGAATTGCCCGGGCGGTAGTCGGAAGGGGGATTTCGAATTGAAGCACCAATACCGAGGCTTGCTTGAAAGCCTCTTCGGCGGCGGATACGTCCTCGGGTGTGAGGTGGTCATTGGCTCCGTGGGCGACTACAATCGTGTTTTGGCCGCGGCTGTCAACAATGATCACGGCAACCC
>MGOK01000142.1:925-2065 GCA_001795335.1 Chloroflexi bacterium RBG_19FT_COMBO_55_16 | reverse complement strand
CCCCACTCTGAGTGACAGTCTGGAGCAAGGTATCCCCAAAAGCATCTGTCCCAACGCATCCGACCATCTTCACGCTGGCTCCCAGGCGCGCCGCTGCCACTGCCTGGTTTGCCCCTTTACCGCCTGGATACGTATTAAAATCCGATCCGATAAGATTTTCACCATATTCAGGGTAACGTGGCGTTTGGATGACCAGGTCCATGTTGAGGCCACCTACGACCAGGATATGTCCGCTCATGCTTTTTCTCCCAATCGTTATCAAATTTATATCGAAGGGGTTTACTTTTCCGATTGGCGAGTTTTCTCCCAGTACCGCAAGATGCCCTGGGTTGACATCCAGGAAGGGTTTGCGGCCTCGTAGATACCTAAAAGGTCGGGAGGGAGACCTGCAGACAACGACCGGTTGCGCGTCCATTCCAGGAAGCGATCGTTCAGCACCTCCACAGGTAAACCTTGCGGCATGACGGCCTCCATCCAGGCCTCAACTTCGTCTAGAGCTTCCTCCACGGCGGATAGATGCCAATCAGGATCAGCATAAAGGCCAAAATGGGTGGGGGCGATGCGGGAAAATTTTTCACTTCGCAGCCGGGCCAGGCTTTGCCGCCATTTCTCGAGGTTGAATTCTGGAGGGGGCATGGGAAGGCGCAGGTGGCGTGCACCACCAATTCGCACTGCGCCAATGTCCCCGCTGAAGCACACCTCCTCGAACAGGTAGACGAAATGATGGTTGGCGTGACCGGGAGTGTCCAGAGCGCGCAAGGATAAACCGCTCACTTCAACAACATCGCCATCCTGGAGCACGGACAGTTGTCCTTCCGGGACGGGCAAGAATTCCCCCCACAGAGTTTGCATCAGATCGCCATAGATGCGGGCTGCGCTGGCGAGCAACTTCTCCGGGTTGAGCAGGTGCGGTGCACCAACCGGGTGGACGTGGATGCGCGCTCCCTGCTGGGCAAACCAGCCTGCAGCCCCAGCATGATCCAGATGGATATGGGTGAGAAAAACGTCGCTGATGTCTTTAATGGACAAACCGTGTGCCTTTAGCCCTGCTTGCAAGGCCGGGATGGTCGATCCAGGCCCGCATTCTACCAGGATGGCGCCGCGCGCGTGGGGGATCGCATAAACGGCGATCGCCTGGCG
>MGOK01000142.1:0-720 GCA_001795335.1 Chloroflexi bacterium RBG_19FT_COMBO_55_16 | reverse complement strand
TTGTCAGGCTAACAAATCTGATAGTTCTGGTATTTTAGATTCTGATAAATCTCCATTTATGGAGGTGCCATCGAATAAGCTCCACCTTCAAAATCCAAAAGATGTTGTTTCTGCTATGCCTGGCATAGCCCTCCCTGTTAATAATCACAGTGAGGCGTTGAAAAACTGAATATTCCCACGTTTGGAGGAGATTAAAATGGCACTCGCACAAGTTGTCTACCAAATTTCCACCGACGCAGACTTCGCAGCCCGGATGCGTACCGATCCCGAAGGCGCGTTGGCGGAGAGGGGGTGGAGGTTGAGCAAGGAGGAATTGGCATTCCTCTGGAAGGCGATCACACGCACGGCTCAAGGCAAAGACGAGATTATGAGCCTGGCCAGGGTGAAACCAAGTAAATCCTGGTTCTAGAAATTCCAGGTTTAATTGCCAAGCAATAAACTTGAATCTGTTTACCCGCTGATAAAGTTAATTTGGGAAGAGTCTGGCGCATGGGCCGATTTCTTAGAGTCCATGCGCCAGGCTTTACCAGACCCATATAAACGCGCCGATCCCGAGCGGGATCCGGCGCGTTTTGCCCTTCTGCCGGGTTTGTGCTGCCAGGCTGCCGGGGGAGAACCAGGCTGGGCAGCGGACCTGGCGGCTGCCTGGCTTCTATACTACACGGCTGCACACGTATTTGACGGAGTCGAGGACCAGGACCAGCCTGAGGCTTGGTGGGC
>MGOK01000141.1:5129-7309 GCA_001795335.1 Chloroflexi bacterium RBG_19FT_COMBO_55_16 | reverse complement strand
GCTTCTACCCTGGGTCTATTATTAGCGGCTATTATCGCAATCATGACTGCTGCCCAGTTCCGGTTAGTTCAACGTGATGTGGAATAGGAGGTTGGATGCTATGGAGATAATAAAACCAAGACGCCGACGCATCCGCTGGGGTCGGATGGCTGTTTACATTCTCCTTTTGTTGGGCGTGGTCATCGTGATCTACCCATTATTCTATATCCTGATGAACTCCTTCAAACCCGGGACGGAGATCATCCACTACCCTAACCGCCTCCCCAGCCAATGGGTTCTCACCGGCTACCGCCTGATCTGGTCGCAACTCAACCTGCCACGCCTCTTTGCCAATTCGCTCTTCCTGGCACTCAGTGTGACCATATTGAACGTGGTGCTGGATGGCTTGGCGGCCTACGCCCTGGCCAAGATCCCCTTCCCAGGCCGAGAGACGCTCTTTGGGTTCATGCTGGGCACGATGATGATCCCTGGTATCCTCTTCCTGATCCCCACTTACATCATCATGTACCGCCTCGGATGGGTCCCCGGTTTCCGGGCGCTGATCATTCCTGGAGCCGTCAGCGTTTACAGTATTTTCTTACTGCGCCAGTTTATCCGCCAAATCCCGACCGAGCTGGTAGAAGCCGCGCGGCTGGATGGCGCCAATGAAGTGAGTATCTTTTTCCGCTTGATCCTTCCAATGAGCCGTCCTGCGCTGGGAACCGTGGCGATCCTGACCTTTATGGGAAGCTGGAACGACTTCTTTGGTCCCTTGCTTTACCTGAACAAGCCGGAGTTATGGACAGTGCAGCTCGGGCTGTACCAGTTCCAAACATCCGTGCCCGGCGAGAACGCCGAGCAAATCTGGGCAGCGATCGCCGTGATCACAATGCCCTTGGTCCTGCTTTATTTTCTCTTGCAAGACCAATTTATGGCTGCATTCGCGAATGTGCGTTTTAAGTGAGCGGGACACATGGCTAACAAACGCTGGATATTCGGAATATTATTCTTAATCATCGGCCTGTTTGCGGCGAACTACCTATTTGGCTGGATTCAGGCCTTGAGGCTTGCAAGTAGCTATTACCAGGATGCTGAAGCTGCATATGCCCAAGGAGATTACCTCAACGCGCTGACTGGCTACAAAGAGTTTGATGCGGAACAAAACAAGTACGTTCAGCGTGGCGGGTACCTGCAGGTGGAGCGTATATGGGACAACTCCTATGCTTGGCCGCGCCCGACGGTCTATGAATATGCCCAAACGCGCATCCAGGAGATCATCCAGCAACGGATAACGATCCCCATGGCTGAAGGGTTTATTCAAGCTAATATTGGCAAAGTCACGCCCTATCTTGGGATTGTCTATCTGCGCCTGGGAGAACTGTATGAGCAAGAAGGCGATGCGGTAGCAGCCAAAGACGTGTACCAGCTCATCATAGAATCTTTCCCGAGCCAACCAGATTTAACAGCTCAGGCCCAGGCCCACTTGAACAAACTGACGAATCCATAGGAGAATATCGAAGCATGGCGATGTTTCAAACCGGTTATGGCTATTTCGACAAAGATAATCGTGAATACGTAATCACAAACCCCGACACCCCTCAGCCATGGATTAACGTCATCTCCAACGGAGATTACGGGATGATCCTTTCCCAGGCGGGCAGTGGGTATTCCTGGCGCACACACGCCAGCCTGAATCGGATCACCCGCTGGGAACAAGATCTGATTCGAGATGCGTGGGGTAAATACCTGTATTTGTGCGACACCCAGACCGGTGAGTTTTGGTCGCCCAGTTGGCAACCCTGTGGGTCTGATCTGGAGGCTTATCGCGTGCGTCATGGCCTGGGATACTCGGTGATCGAGTCCGCTAGGAGAAATATCGAGAGCCAGGTAACTTATTTCGTGCCCCTCCAACACCCCTGCGAAATCTGGTTGTTGAGACTGTGCAATCGAGAGGCAAAACCCCGGCATATCCAAATATTCTCTTATTTCGAGTGGCTGCTTGGGGTAGCACCTGACTGGCATCGCGAATTCCGCAACCTATTCATTGATACTCGCTATAATGCCCTTCAGAATACCTTGCTGGCGACGAATGTATTATGGGATATACCAGGCGAGGACGGTCCGCACTGGAACCGCGCCTGGCCTTACGTTGCCTTTCATAGCGCTTCCCGGCCTGTGGTGGGTTTTGATAGCGACAAGCG
>MGOK01000141.1:0-5032 GCA_001795335.1 Chloroflexi bacterium RBG_19FT_COMBO_55_16 | reverse complement strand
AGCCTGCAGATAAGCCTGGAGCTGCCCCCTGATGAGGCAGTCGAGGTTAGCTTCATACTGGGCGCGGCCGATAGCGAAGATCAAGCCTTGGCTCTTGCTGAGTATTACAAGGATATAACCGTGGCTCGAGAAGACCTAGCCAACATCCAACACTTTTGGAACAACCTGAACAACGGTTTGGTAGTGGAGACCCCTGATCCGGCGGTGAATTTATTAGCCAATGGCTGGTTATCCTACCAGGCAATATCAGGTCGATTATGGGGACGCTCGGCCTATTACCAGATGGGCGGTGCCTACGGTTTCCGTGACCAGCTCCAGGATAGCCTGACCTGGCTTTTGCTTGGTCAACCAGAACATACCCTCGCCCAGATCCGTCTACACGCGGCCCACCAATACGCAGATGGGATCGTTCTGCATTGGTGGCATCCGCTGGCTGAAGCGGGATTACGCTCCGAGTACAGCGATGACCTACTCTGGCTGCCATTTGTTGTGATGCATTATATTTACGAAACAGGCAACGTCGCCTGCCTGGAAGAAATGATCCCCTTCTTCGACGGCGGATCAGCCCCCTTACATGAACACTGCAGACGCGCCTTTGATGTGGCGCTTGCGCGAAGAAGCCCACGTGGACTCCCTTTGATACTTAAGGGGGACTGGAATGATGGCCTGAACGCGGTGGGAGCTGGTGGGAAAGGCGAGAGCATCTGGATGGCGCACTTTCTCTATCATTTGCTCACCAGCTGGTTGGAATTACCAGTTCTCGAAGAAGAAATCCAGTTGCGCTTTAGAACTGAGGCCAATGCACTACGCGCTGCGACCAATGCTTATGGTTGGGATGGCGCGTGGTACTGGCGCGCCACAACTGATAAAGGGGAACTCATCGGCTCAGCTCAAAACGATGAAGGCCAGATATTTCTCAATGCTCAAACCTGGGCCGTCTTGAGTGATCTCGCGACACCAGAACACGCTGACCAGGCCATGCAGGCGGTTCGCCAACGTCTTTATTCCCCTTATGGACCTCTTCTTTTAGCGCCAGCTTATTCCCAGCCCGATCCAGAAATTGGCTATCTCACCCGCTATGCGCCCGGCCTGCGAGAAAACGGTGGCGTGTACATCCATGCAGCATGCTGGGCGGTCCTGGCTGAGCGAAAAACGCATGGCGTGCAGGCCGCTTACGATCTCTGGACCAGTTTTTGCCCACCCGTTCGCGGGCTGGAACCGGAAGCGTACATGGCAGAACCGTATGTGATGCCGGGAAATGTTGATGGACCGGCTTCTAACTTGGCCGGGCGGGGTGGCTGGACCTGGTACACCGGATCGGCAGCATGGTATTTACGTGCATTGGTCGAGGGCGTGCTGGGGGTGGAAGCGACACTGGACGGTCTCCGTGTTCAGGCGGCGCTGCCTGATGGATGGGATGGCTACCACATCCAGCGCAGCTTTCGTTGTGTGACTTACAATATTTACGTCCGGCGTGCAACCTCCGGAGAACAGACCGGCTGTACAGTTGATGATCAACCCTGGTATGGGGAAACACTGCCCATACTGGAGCCGGGGACAAAGCACCAAGTGAAGTGTATTTGCCGGTAATATGATCGATGAATTAGTCTGTCCCCAGCAGTCTCCAACTGCTGATTCATACTATAACCACCTCATCTTCGACAACAGTCTAACCGACGGCAGCTATTTCCACAGTCACGCGGCTGCGATTGCACCCAGCCGACTGGAAGTGATTGACGGCAAGATGCCGGTCGCAACCGATCACTTTCTCAGCCCTCCCAACAGCCTCAGGCTTTGCTGGCTGTCTCAAACTGGCGGTGACTGGCGGGCAGAGCTAGATACCGAATCCTGGCCCGGCAAGACTCACCGCCTTTCGGGCGATAGCCTGTCCTTCTGGTGTTACTCTGAAAAAGATATCCCTGCGAACCACCTGCCAATGATCGGTTTTACGATCAAGGGTGGGCTGCATACTATGCCGATGCAGATGACCGGTATCTTACCAGACCTGCCAGCTGGACACTGGTGCCAGATCAAAATACCCCTGGCAGCCTTCCCTAATGCAACCATCCAGTTCGACTTCAGCCTTATCGAAAAAATCATCTTCACACAAGGTATCGACGACGGCAAACCCCACACCCTGTATATTGATGAGATAAAGCTCCTCATCTCCTCGAAAAAGGAAATGTGCCAACCGCCCGTAGGCTTGACTGCGATGGCTTATGACCGACATATCGATCTGAGCTGGCCTGAGGTTACCGATCCTGCTGTGGCGTATTATCAGATCTATCGATCATACGATGGGCAAGACTTCCTGCCAATCGGAATTCAAAACCGGAACTTTAACCGCTACTGCGATTACGTCGGGCAAGCGTATGCAAAGCTCTTCTATAAAATAACCGCTGTCAGTTACGATTACTTCGAGTCCGCAGCCTCTGAAACAGTCTCAGCGACCCCGCGCCCATTATCTGATGACGAATTATTAGATATGGTACAGGAAGCTTGCTTCCGCTACTATTGGGAAAAAGCGCATCCGGATGCAGGCCTGGCACTGGAAAATGTTCCAGATGACGAGCATCTCGTTGCGCTGGGAGTATCGGGCTTTGGCGTGATGGCATTGATTGCTGCGGTTGCGCGTGGTTTTGTCTCAAGGGAAGCAGCCATTGAGAGGTTGCTCAAGATCATCAATTTTCTCGAAAACGCTGATCGCTTTCACGGCGCCTGGCCGCACTTCCTGGGTGGGCGCACCGGTGCGGTGATCTCGGTCTTCGGGCAGTATGACAACGGGGGTGACTTGGTTGAAACGGCATTCATGATCCAGGGATTGCTGGCAGCCCGCCAGTTCTTTAATCGGGGTGCTGGCGCAGAAATGCAGATCCGGGTGCGTATTACCAGCTTGTGGGAAGCCGTGGAGTGGGACTGGTATCGGCAAACGCCTGATAATGATTTCCTTTACTGGCACTGGTCGCCGGATTACGAGTGGCATATCGGCCATCCATTGATCGGCTGGAATGAACCCTTGATCGCCTACCTACTTGCCATAGCCTCTCCCACCCACCCAGTTCCTGCTTCAATGTACTACTCCGGATGGGCCTCATCAGCAGAAAAAGCCCGGCGCTACCGACAGACCTGGGGTCAAACCACACACGGAGACCAATACTGGAACGGCAACACCTATTATGGCATCAAACTGCCGGTCGGGGTCAGCACGGGCGGTCCGCTCTTCTTTACTCATTACTCGTTCCTGGGTTTCGATCCCCGAAACAAGCGGGATAAATTTACTGATTATTTTGAGAATAATCGGGCGATTGCTCATATCAACCAAGCCTATTGTGTCGAAAACCCTGGCAAGCATCAGGGATATGGTGAAAGCTTCTGGGGTCTAACGGCGAGTCATGATCACACCGGCTACCTAGCGCACGAACCAAGCCCTCGGGCAGACAATAGAACGATCACACCCACTGCGGCTCTATCTGCCTTTCCCTATACCCCTGATGCATCGATGGCGGCTTTGAAGCATTTCTATTATGACCTGGGCGACAAGATATGGGGGATCTACGGCTTCCGGGACGCCTACAACCCGATGGTAAATTATGTTTCGAACATTTTCATGGGATTGAACCAGGCGCCAATCACGGTCATGATCGAGAATTATCGCAGCGGCCTGCTGTGGGACCTGTTTATGGCGAACCCGGAGATTACAACCATGCTGGGGCGAATTGGGTTCAAGCTCAATTGAACTGCGAGAAGCCAGATCACGATGACAAATAATTTACCCCCTCAGGACAGAGTTGCGGGTCGCCTTTCCTTGCTGCATACTGCGGGAACAATTCGGGAACAATTCGGGTACAGATATGCTGAAACAGTATGGTGATTTTGGAACAAAATAGGCGTAATAGACAGCTTTTTCCCTCTTTTCCCCTATCATTTTATCAATCGCACTGAAGAAGCCGCGGGTTCGAATCCCGCCTGGGGCATAAAAATCAGGTAATAACAGATGGAGTTCCGAGAACATAGAGGAATTTCTTGCTGGTTTGCGTTTTGAGCAGAGGGGGAACCTCGAAGAGTTTCCAATTGACTTTTATTTTGTAAAATTGTATAATTTTTGGATATTCCAATGAATACATTTGCATAAAGGGAATTTCCATTGACGGCTACAACCAAGGATATTATAAAAGTTGCTGGAGGTTGTCCACCAACGGTCTCGCGCTCATTGAGCAAAAATCTTGGCATTCCAAAAGAAACCGCTGATCGCTTAAAAAAACATCTTAAGATATGGGATGTGTTCCTAGCGAAGTGGCCAGGGGTTTATAAACAGACCGTTCGCAAGTATTTGGAGTTATTGTTAGTCGTGATGATCCCTTCTACAGTAGGTAAACTGCAAGGCATCGAAGATGTGCTTCAGGAGACAGGATATAGTTTATTTATTGCGGCGTCAAACAGGGACTCAAGTCGTGAACAATCCATCGTTCAATCTATGCGAGATCGGCGGGTTGATGGTGTTTTTCTGTGTACAACCCCATTGGTATAGCCGCGACGATTTCCTTCGACGAAAACCGACCAGTGGAATTGAGTGAGCTATGATAGAAAAAAAAGTAACTGCGAATATATTAAGAAAGAGGTCTTTTGTGAAACAACTCTTTTCAGAACTCAAGTACCGGCTATCTTATTATCCGGAAATAGTCGCCATCATTAGCTTTGTATTGATTTTTATCTTCTTCGCCAACAGGGCAGAAAACTTCTTATCCCTGCTTTCTCTCACGAATATTGCCTCCTTGGCGAGTATCAAAGGTGTTATGGTAATTGGGGTGGCTATTTTAATGATATCCGGAGAGTTTGATTTATCGGTAGGCTCCATTCTGGGGGTGGCATCTTATGTTTTTGCCCTAACACTCTTACAAGGTGTTCCTGCAATTCTGGCGATGCTCTTGGCCCTGGCGGTTAGTGCTTTGTTGGGACTGATCAACGGCTTGATCGTGGTAAGGACAAGAATCCCTTCGTTTATTGCAACATTAGGGACGATGCTTGCTTATCG
>MGOK01000140.1:10951-11177 GCA_001795335.1 Chloroflexi bacterium RBG_19FT_COMBO_55_16 | reverse complement strand
ATTTCCCCGGATGGATGAATATAGCCCTACGTCAAGCAATCGAAGAGGCAATCAGAATCGCCACCTTTCTCGATAACGATGCTAACTCATCCGCGCTCGCGGAGAAGTGGTTTGGAGATGCTAAGGATATGGAAAACTTCGCCTTTATCGAGGCCGACACCGGTGTCGGTGCGGGAATAGTTATTGGTGGAGACCTATACAGGGGAAAATCCAACATTGCTGGTGA
>MGOK01000140.1:2591-10725 GCA_001795335.1 Chloroflexi bacterium RBG_19FT_COMBO_55_16 | reverse complement strand
GCCGTACAATCAATGGCAGAGGCTTTGTCCATTGGCGTGATTAACCTGATTCACTCATTTAATCCCGAAGCAATTTTCATTGGCGGGACTATCTGCAAGGCGGATGATTTTCTCTTTAACACTGTCAGACAGAATGTCCGCGATCGATGTATGTCAGAGGAGGCTAGACAGACACCTATCCTGAATTCCCAACTCGGAACCGAAGCGCCATTAATCGGAGCACTCAGCCTTGTTTTGCGCGAAGCCATATTAAACCTGGAGAATAGATTCATGAGTAGAGGTTTTACACCTTTGCCACTTCACCTGGATTGATATTAGAGAAAGCAATAATTGGCTGGTTTTATGTGCGAGTGGAATTTTCTCTCACCCAAACTCATATAAACAAGGCGGTACCTGATTACTTCAAGCATTCAAACTGATCCAATTCTATATAAGGAGATGACCCTATGGCAAACCAATCCTGGCTAGATCGAAACACCGAAGAAGTCGCAAACCTGAGCCACGATTTCACTTTTTTTAACTGGGCCATACAAGGCAAGACTCCTCCTCGCGCGGTTATAACGGGCGGAGCGGGAAGTTATTTCTGGGATGCAGAAGGCAAACGTTACCTCGATTTTTCTTCGCAGTTTATAAGCGTGAATGCCGGGCATCAACACCCAAAAATAGTGGAAGCGATTTGTGAGCAGGCTAAACGCTTATGCTATATATCCCCTCCTTTTACCACGCACCCTAGAGCAGAACTAGGACGACTCTTAGTCGAGGTCACACCAAAAAGACTCACCAAAGTCTTTGTGTCTTTAACTGGGGCGGATGCGAACGAAAATGCACTCAAGATCGCAAAATTGTTTACGGGCAGGCACAAAATTATATCTACCTATCGTGCTTACCATGGCTCATTGCATGGATGTGGGAGCGCAACCGGTGATTCACGCCGCTGGGCGATAGAACCTGCCTTGCCGGGCGTCAGCCATGTACCTGCACCCTATTGCTATCGCTGTGATTTCGGTCTTGAACCTTCATCCTGTGACATAAGATGCGCCAAGTACATTGGGCAGGTTATCGAATACGAAGGAGCGAACAATGTCGCAGCTTTTATGGTAGAGGGAGTCAATGGTTCTAATGGAATCTTGTTTCCCCACCGAAACGATTATATGACAACGGTTCGGCGCATTTGCGACGAGGCTGGCGTATTATTGATCGTTGATGAGGTCATGTCCGGTTTCGGTCGCACCGGCGAATGGTTTGCTGTAGATAATTGGAACGTCCAACCTGATATCATGACCATGGCAAAGGGACTTACCTCCAGTCATCTACCTTTGGGTGCTGTAGCCGTTTCGCAGGATATTGCAGATTATTTTGAAGATAACCTATTTTGGCTCGGCACTACCTATGCACATCATCCAATGTCTTGTGCAGCAGCAATTGCGGCAATCAATGTCTACAAAGAAGAGAAATTGGTCGAGAACTCGAAAGAACAAGGGAAGTTCTTGACCGAGTATTTGGAAGGCATGAAAGAGAAGCATCCATCTATCGGCGATGTTCGAGGGCTGGGGCTCTTCCAATTCATTGAACTGGTAAAGGATAGAAAGACGAAGCAATCGTTTGCCCCGTCCACGCAAACCATAGCGCCTTGGGCAGACATTGGGGAAGTCGATGCAGAGCTATTAAAACGAGGCGTGCATACGATGGCACACCCGCTTGGTATATTCGTCGCCCCCCCGCTTTGTATCACCAGAGATGAGCTGGTCGAGGGACTTTCCATAATCGAAGAGGTGCTATCCAAAATAACGGACGTACGGTGCGTATAAGAATAAGCCTTGTCAATGAGATCAATGCGCACCAGGATATCGGACATCTTTTTTCATCAATGATGGAAAGGAGGCTCGACTCGATACACATTCATAACCCAAAGTAACGCTTTCGGCAAATCGTCATCCACGACCGACACAAGGAGGGCTGTCGGTAATACATCTTATGCAGATTGTTTTGCATGCAGTTCTTTGTATATAGATCCCGGAGGAGATCACTATGAAGCGTTCATCTCTCTTTAAGTGGGCAATACTGGCTCTAATTGTCGTGCTCGTCACTGGATGCGGTGGAGCTGTGCCAACTGAACCCAAAGAGGTTCCTACTGAAGTTGAGGAGGTTGTTCCTACTGAAGAAACTGTAGAAGAAGCTTTCGACTGGCGGCAAGCCGAAGGTCAAACGGTGAGGCTACTGTTGAGTGCGCATCCTTGGCAGGCAGCTTTAGAAGAGAAGATCCCAGAGTTCGAGGAACTGACCGGCATAAAGGTCGAAGTTAATACTTTGGCTGAGATGACCTTCTGGGACCGGGTCACGCTGGGCTTAAGTTCCGAAGAACCACCATTTGATTTATTCATGCTTTCGCCAAATCAAACCGGTTACACAGGCTATCAGAACAACTGGATCGCTGCATTGGATGATTTCATCGCCGACCCTAAACTAACAAATCCAGACTACGATTTCACGGATATTTACCCCGATACTGTGGACGGTTTCCGCTTCCCTGATACATCAGGCAAGATCTACGGCATCCCAATTGCTCTAGAAGCTTACATAATTTACTATCGCACCGATCTCTTCGAAGAACAGGGAATCGATGTCAGCAAATTGGAGACAATGGACGATTGGATGGCTGCCCTGGACACCATCGACAAGGCATACAAGGACAAAGGCATAGCCGCAGTTGCCCTTCGTGGCCAGGATCCTACAATGCCTGATGAACTTCTGTCTGCCGTTTACGATTACTGGGGGGATAGACCCTTCATGCCCGGGCGTATGTTTTACTTCGATGAGAATTGGGAACCCCGATTCACCGATCCGGCTATTGTCAAAGGCTTCAACACTTGGGCTCATCTGCTGACATTAGGCCCGCCTGGAGTAGAGAATTTTACCTGGTACGAAGTGTTGAATAGTTTCGCTCAGGGACAGTCAGCTACTATCTTTTTTGATGCAACCACCTTCGGTGGAACTATCAACGATCCAGAACAATCAAAGGTTGTTGGCAAAGTCGGTTACTCACCACTGCCAAAGACAGATACGGGCCATGGTACAACCCATTGGGGCTGGGGATTTTCGATGGCTGAAAAATCCCCCGCTAAGGTAGCGGCATGGCTATTCATGCAATGGGCTACTAGTAAAGATCTAGATATACACACTGGTAAGGCGACTTACGGACCAGTGCGGGCCTCCAGCTGGAATAAGCTCAGTGCTGACTTCTTCTCCCCTGAATTTGTCAAGGCGGCGGATGAATCTTTCAAAATGTCAATACCGGGTTACATGTATTTCAACGGAGCGCGCGAAGTATCAGATCGAATCATCGACGCTGTCATTCGGATATCAACGGGTGATGATAGCGCCACCGTTATGGAGGAACTCAACCAGCAAGCAAAGGATATCGTCGAAAAAGAAGGGCTGAAATAAAATTAAGTCTGTGTTGTAAAACACACCGGGGCCTCGAGTACCGAGGCCCCGGCATCAAGACTGTTCTTGTATAGTTATGCGCGTCGATGAGAATTTTATAGACGACAGGCTGGTGAATTTGTACCTTGAGTCGTTCTTAGCCATTCTTGTCCAAAGCCCTGCGAATACAAAGCCGGATGAAATCTGTTACTCAATCTAAATTTCATTATCTTTCTGGTAAGTTCAAGTCAGTTCGACCACAAATCCTATACGGGTATATATTCGCCACCCCCAGTCTAGCTATTGCGATCATCTTAATTTTATACCCCCTGCTATTCGGCTTATTCGTGAGTTTCCACCAATGGAACTGGTCCAAAGGTCAGGCCGATAACATGGTCTTTATTGGTTTAGAAAACTACATAAGAATGGTGGGAGACCCGTATTTTTGGAATGCCCTTAAGAACACCTTATATTTCACTTTATTGGCATTGGTAGCGGAGCTACTTCTGGGATTAGTTTGTGCGCTCTTATTACATAGAATAACACGAGGCTCGCTCATTCTTCGAACTGCCCTGATATTTCCTCTGATCATTTCGGATATCGTAGCGGCTGTCATGTGGAAAATGCTCCTAGATCCATCAATGGGACACATCAATTACTACCTGTCCGTTTTAGGCTTGCCAGCACCCAATTGGTTGACAGATCCCAAGCTGGTTATCCCTGCCGTGGCGCTGGTCGAGACATGGTGGAATACAGGTGTTGTTACTCTCATCCTGCTGGCGGGTCTACAAAGCTTACCAACTGAACCAGAGGAGATGGCTCAAGTAGATGGTGCGTCAGGTTGGCAAGTCTTTCTACATATAACCTTACCAGGGCTTCAACCCTTTGTCTTGACGGCTGTGATATTTAGAACAATCGACCTGCTCAGGGTTTTCGCAATCGTATGGGGAACGACAGGTGGAGGCCCAGTGCGAGCCTCACAGGTGATGCAACATTACCTCTACTTACAAGGAATTGGGAGTTATCTAAACATTGGTTATGCGACTTCGTTATCAGTCACTTTTGCTATATTTATCGGGATTATCGTTTTGATCTATATACGATTTATCCCAAAGGTTGAAGTCGAATGAACCGTAAGCGCATCGGCAAACTGGCTTCTTACATAGCCTTATTGGTTCTGGCTTTACTATTCACTTGCCCAGTGCTGTGGATAATAGGGACTTCTCTCAAACGACCGGTGGATGCTGCCTCGCTCCCTCCGATCTGGATTTTTAAACCCCAATGGAGCAATTATATAGAAGCCTGGAACAACCGTGGTTTTGCGCGGGCATTTCTCAATACAGTCTTTATTGGTTTGGGTACAGTAATCGTTTCCATTGTAGCTGGGGTGCCATTAGGGTACTCGCTGGGTCGTTCTCCCATACGAGGCAAGCAGGTCATCGGAGTTAGTATATTGGTGTTGCGTTTGCTTCCAGAGATGATATTTCTCCTGCCCTTGTATGCAATCTATCGCCGGACCGGCCTCTTCGATTCATGGACAGGCATGATCCTCGCTTTTCAGATTCTAACGCTCCCGTTTGCTGTGTGGTTATTACGCGGCTTCATTTTGCAGGTGCCTGCGGAGATCGAAGACGCTGGCCGCGTCGATGGGTGTTCCGAGTGGCAACTCATCTGGCAAATTATTCTACCTCTTATCGTACCAGGCATCGTTGCTTCGGCAATGTTCACCTTCATCACAGTATGGGGAGCCCTATTATTTCCTCTTGCATTAGGCTATTCTCGCGCCGAGACTATCTCCGTAGCTATCGCCAATTTTCGTGGCTTTGCGAACTTCCAGTGGCCATTAATGGCTGCTGGTTCGGTTATAGCTACAATTCCTCAAATCTTGTTCTTTGGATTTATTCAACGTTACCTTGTCGCTGGTCTAACGATGGGGAGCGTCAAGGCATAGGAGAAGGTCATAATTTATTATCAACCAATAAAGCAAAATGGCGGTCTTATTAACAGGTTAGCTTAGAAAAATGAATGTTTTGGAGGATTTCAAAAAGAAGCCATTAAATTGTATCCGGTCCGACGTTAGTGAAGGAATTTGGTAGTAATTCAAAAAAACTCAAAACTTGGTAATGAAAATGGGCATCCAGGCAAAACTTAAACTAGCTACAAAGGTTCCATTACTAGTCAATCCTACTCGAGTCTACCGAATCTACAAAGGTGGACGACTTATTGATGAGTTCCGAGGAAACGCTGCAGGTGTAGATGGAATGTATCCGGAGGACTGGGTTGGTTCAGATACCCGAGCCATTAACCCAGGTCGTGAACATTTGGAAGAGGGTCTGACAGTTGTTGAGATCCCTGGTGGAGATGTAATCCGGCTCAAAACTTTGATTGAGCAATTGCCTTATGCGATGTTAGGAGAAAGACACGTTTCACGTTGGGGTAAAACAACAGGTGTGCTGGTGAAACTTCTAGATTCAGCGGTTCGACTGCCAGTCCATTGTCACCCCAATCGCTCCTTTGCCCACCAGTACATGAAATCCCCCTTCGGAAAAACAGAGTGCTGGATTATTAAGAAGATCCGCACAATAAACGGTGTAGAACCATACTTGGCGATAGGCTTCAAGGAGGGTGTTACGCGTGATGATTTCTCCAAGTGGGTAGAGGCAAAAGATGGAGAGATGATTCTTTCCTCGCTCAACAGAATAACCGTTGAGCCTGGTGATGTATACCTGGTGGAGGCCGGGATGCCACACGCAATTGGTGAGGGGATACTGATGATCGAAGTTCAGGAACCAAGCGATTGGTGTGTCTTCGCGGAGTATGCATCTTTTGGTATTAGAGAAGAGGATGCCCATCAAAAGCGAGGATGGGAATTAGGTTTAGATTGCTTCAACTATACAAATTATTCACTAAAGGATGTCGAGTCAGCCTTCAAGCAACAAGAACCCATTGCGCGACAGATTGGTCATAGTTACGAGCGCCGGTTGATCTCGCCCAGATATGCTGAATTCTTCCGCGCAAGCGAATTATTTATAGATGGTGCTCTTCCAATGACTGGAGATGGATTTTACATTGGGATTACTAATAGCGGTAGCGGGCGGGTTGTAACATCAAGCGGTGAGCTGGCAATCCAACGTGGGACTACTTTTTTAATTCCTGCAAGCGCAGGAGATCACGAGTATCATTCAGACCCCGGGAGCGAACTAGAGGTCACAATTTGTTTACCACCAAGTTCATAAAACTGGGTATTTTTTATTAATGAATGTTGTAATGAAGAAACTGGCTGCACTGGGCAAATTTGTCAGATGATGGTGCAAGATGGATGAAATAAATCGCCTCCTTTCCCGACGCGGCGCGCAATTTATCCAGGTCTAGGCCGCCGGCGGGCAGGCAAGACTATCGTGTATTCGGGTGGAGTAACAAGATGGATATTCATGAGTTATCCACGAAACAAGTTGGGAAGAGGGCGAAAAGCTTTGTTGCGGCAAAGCTTGTTGAATTGGGGATATCCATTGTGATACCCAGAGGGAATAAAAACGTCATAATTGCAAAACCAGGAGATAGAAATCGGGCGCTATCTATACGAGTAAAATCACGCCGCTCAGGGGATTGGCAAATCCCAATAACAGAAGGACGTTCTCCAGAAGAAAAAGTGGATGAAAGGGAGTTCTGGGTGCTGGTCGACTTTACGGTTTACCCTGATGACCCAGATTATTACATTATGTCTGGTAGTTGGCTGCGTAGAAACATTTATGAAGAGCATCAGAACTACTTGTTGTCACACGGCGGGAGTCGACCGATAACACCGAAGTCCACCCATCATAAGGTGAGGTTGGAGAATGTAGAGCGGTGGAAAGATAGATGGGATATCCTGGGCTTGAGGTAGATTTTTTACAGTTCGGGCGTATTCAACTGGCTCGAACTGTAACTTTTTTACAGCTCGCAATTCGCCTGGGATCAATGAAGGATGATGGAGGAACGAAGCAGGCTTGCCCTGAGCCCAAGGAGACTACCAGACTATCCGACTAAATAGATGTGCGAAAGTATTTTTATACTAAACTGCTCAAGCCGCCGTCCCTGGCGGCGAGGACGCCGCCTAGAGCAATGGTTCCTCTAAAATTACTTTCGACAAATTACTTAAATGCTTAAAGCAACATTTTAAGCAGAAACTCGAAGGTGGCTGCGCCGGCCAGTTCGAAAGACATTTCGCGCATGACGGTGCTGACGATGGGCCAGTATTGCTTCTTGAACCTGGGCAGGACGCCTTTGACCGGTTCGACCTTATCCCGGCCGCCGGCCTTGAGCCATGCTTCGACGCTGGCCGGGGTTTCCTGGCTGCCGGGCGCGGCGGCCAGCTCGTTTTTGATCCAACGCTCCAGGCTGGGGGAGAACAGGCGGTATGTAGACTCTCCGGCGTCTTCGACCAGCAGGCCGCGTTTGACCAGCTCCGGCACATCCAGCTGGGCGCGGGCATGGATGCGGGCCAGGTTTTCCAGGGTGGGCAGGGTCTTTTTGGAGGGTTTCTGGCGGTGGAGGGCGATCAGGGCCAGCAGGCTGATGCGCTCGCTCTCGGAACAATGCGACCACAGGTAGGTGAAATGCGGGTCGGCTTGCTGGTCGAAATCCGCGGTTACGCGCTGGACGAATTCCGGCGCGGGGATGCCCTTGCGCCTGGCTTCCACCAGGTAGCTGCCCGCCATCTGCACGAAGAACG
>MGOK01000140.1:885-2465 GCA_001795335.1 Chloroflexi bacterium RBG_19FT_COMBO_55_16 | reverse complement strand
TGGCAAAGATGTTGAAAAAGGGCGAGCCTTTGATCTCTGCCGAATGGCACAGGTCGACCAGCTCGCGGCGGGTGGCGGTGACCAAGGCCAGGTTGTGGTGGATGGCCAGCGCCCGCAACCCGCCAAAAAAATCGGATTTGAAGTTCGGGTTTTGGGTGACGTACTCGAATTCGTCCAGCAGGAAGACCGTGTTCAGGCCGGCGTGGGAGATGGTTTCGAACAGGTCCTCCAGGTCGAACAGGTCGAGGCTGTCCAGCTCGAGCAGGGCTTCGATCGGGGCGACCAGGCTTTGGTGGCAGACGGTGCGCGCCATCTTCTTGAGCACGCGCTGCCAGAAACGCAGCGGGGTGATGTCGCTCAATCCCTGGAAATCGAGGTAAACCAGGCAGTACTGGTCTGCCGCCAGACCCAGCCGGGCGGCGACCTGCGGGTCGGTCAGGTGGTAGAGCAGGGAGGTCTTGCCGATGCGCCGCTCGCCGACGATGGAAGTGCTCTCATGGGCGCTGGAGAGCAGGCGGTTGACGATCTGCTGGATCTCATCCTGACGCCCATTGAAGCGGGCCGGGTCGCGGATCGGGTTGCCAAAGGTGAAGGGATTATCCATGATGGCTCCAGGTTCCAGGAGGTGGAGGCGATTGGCGTGGGTTGAACACGCTATGATTATAGTATTTTCTCGGGTGGAACTCAATAGATCGAGCGTAGATAGTTCAGGTCGATTGCTTTTTGGAGAATATTTGTCTATAATATGCCAACCATTAAATAAATAGATGTAGGACTTACGCAGTTGGAATGAGGATGGGGGTGTTTAGGCGGGTAACGCCCGCCCAAACACCCCCTCAACCCCCGCAACTGCGTAAGTCCCAAGATGTTCGAAAGTATGTTTATACTAAACTGCTCAAGCCGCCGTCCCCGGCGGCGAGGACGCCGCCTAGAGCATGGGAGATGAGGGGAGGCTGATCACAGAGCAATTGAGGCACATGATCGACCTGATCGATGCCAGGCTAGATCGGATCGAACAGAATCAGATGCATTTGAGGGAGATGCTCGAGCACCGCATGGGGTATCTCGAGCAGCAGATGGAGGACCACGAGGGGCGGATCCGGGCAGCGACCGAGGGGGTGACGCACTTCAATAGCATATACCTTGACTTTGTTCGAACATTCGGACTAAAATGCTTACGGTCGCATACAAAGGAGCAAGTTACTACATGAATGCAAATGCCTTTCGCCATTTCTACGACTATCACTTCACTGAAAATCGCAAAATATGGGATACAACTATCACTTCACTATCCCAAGAACAGTTCACCCAAAATGTGGACTACTCTCATGGGTCTGTCCGAAACCAGATCGTTCATCTGATGAGCGTTGATGATGCATGGTTTAGCGGATTGCGAGGCGTCGAAATCCCAGAATCGCTTAATCCCGCTAACTTTGACGATCGGAAAATCATTCGGGCACACTGGGACAACGTTGAGCAAAATATGCGCGATTATCTGGCAAAACTGCGGGACGATATGTTATTCGAAAAACCGTTCGCAGATGGAGAAGACAAAGATCTTATCCTGTGGCAAGTGCTTC
>MGOK01000140.1:529-658 GCA_001795335.1 Chloroflexi bacterium RBG_19FT_COMBO_55_16 | reverse complement strand
TGCTGACCGCGCCGCTGTTGGCCGTGATGTACCTGGGTGATCAGCTGGCCGGGTTGCCCTTCGTGCCTTTCGACCTGTTCGATTGGATGACGCGCGTGCTCCCCGGCCCGGTGATCACTTTCGGCATCG
>MGOK01000140.1:210-327 GCA_001795335.1 Chloroflexi bacterium RBG_19FT_COMBO_55_16 | reverse complement strand
CATCAGCCTGGTCGCGGGTGGAGCCGGCCTGCACCCGCTGATCAACCTGGTCTGGCTGCTGGCTTTATTCCTCGGATGGGGAACCGCCTTCAATTGGGCATATGAACGCCTGGAGTG
>MGOK01000140.1:0-147 GCA_001795335.1 Chloroflexi bacterium RBG_19FT_COMBO_55_16 | reverse complement strand
GCGGCAGTTCCTGATCCTGCTGGGATCCAGTGCGGCGACGATCACCGTCGTGGGCAGCGGCCTGGCCGCAGTCCTGGCCCGCGCCGAACGGCGGCGCGGCGAGCAAACCCTGCAGGACACTGTGGCCCACAGCAACTCAGGAGAGGG
>MGOK01000139.1 GCA_001795335.1 Chloroflexi bacterium RBG_19FT_COMBO_55_16 | reverse complement strand
GTAGAGAAGATTAAAATCAACCCCGTCAAGAAGCGAAAAAAGTGATGCAATCAGGGCATCTCAAACACGGAGGTGCCCTGATGTTTTCAGAAGCAGAAAGGGGTGACTCCAGTTGGCGGACTGAAGCCACCCTGTTCGAGCAGGCGCAGGCGGGATGCACTGCCAGTTTGAACGAACTCATGCAGCGCCACGAGGGGCTGGTTCATCTGGTCGTTCAGCGCCAGTGGTTGCTCGCCCTCCCCTATGAAGATGCGCTCCAAGCCGGTCGCCGGGGATTGTGGCGGGCCATTTTGGGTTACGATCCTGGGCGGGGCACAACCTTTGCGACCTACGCCTACCAGGCAATTATGCGGTATGTCTGGGCGGCTGTAAAGTCCGAATGGCGTCGATTACGGCGAGAAGTGCCGGTCGGGGTTCTGGTGGTGTACTGGTATCAGACTGGTCCTGACCCGGCCGGGCTGAGAGACCAGCAGGAAGTTCGCCAGAGCCTGTT
Source organism: Chloroflexi bacterium RBG_19FT_COMBO_55_16 (assembly GCA_001795335.1). Next base: position 5,066 of record MGOK01000139.1, on the reverse strand, counting down.
AGCCCTGGTGAAACGCCTGCCCAAACGGTTGCGCTCAGTCATCACGGCTTACTACGGCTTGAAGGGGCTTGAGCCACAGACCTTGCAAGCCATTGGCGAACAACTCGGGTTGAGTGGCGAGCGGGTGCGGCAATTGCGCAACGAAGCCCTGGTGTGGCTGCGCCAACCGGCACACAGTCAGGAACTGCGCAGCCTGTTGGCCCGCCACAACCAGCAGCAGTATGAATTGGCCGACCAACTGGCTCAGGTCTGGCTCAAACGGCGGGGAGGGCGTCATGAACGCCCCTAGAACCACTCCCGAGCAAGCCCGAGCTGAAGATGGCCTCTTTGTCAGCCAATGCAATCTGTTGAGCCTGCAGAAAAGCCTGCCGTTGAAATGGCCCACCCCGCCCGCCATACCGGCTTCGCCGAAGAAACACTACCGCTCTGAGTACGTCTACCCCTGGCAAGCGGAACTGGTCGACCCCGCTCGGGTTTTGACGTGGAAGGAGCTGTCCGACTTTGACCTGCTGCTGCGCTTGGTCGATTTCAGCGGTTTGCGGCCGGTTTTGGCGTATCTGTTGGGTTGGAAATCGGGGCGGGGCTGGGAGCCTTTCGACCCTGTTTCCTTCTTTCTGCTGGTTGCCTGGCAAATTGCCAACCAGTGGAATCGCAGCCAGAGCCTCAAAAACCTGGCCGACGCGCGCTATGCCGATTATGCCCGTTGGTTTGGCTTTCGGAACGGGGACTATCCCAGTGAAGGCGGCGTGCGCTACTTTCTGACCACTCTGGGGCACCATTCAGAGGCCGGTGGGCAGACGGTGAGCGTGGAGCAGGGGGAAGCGATCCTCCAGGTGGTGGTGCAAAGATTGAATCTGCTGTTGGTGGAAGCGGTCGGCATCCTGCGCCAGGTGCCTGTGCTCAGCCCACAAGCCTGGCAGGCTGCCTTGCTGTGTCCGGATGGGCAGCTCCACGATGCCGCTTCCCAGGTGCGCTGTATTGCGGTGACCGAGAGTTGCTACCAGCCCAGTCCGCCTGAAAATCCCCGCCCCTGTCCGGCCAAGGAAAAAGAGCGCCGGGGGTGTGATTGTGATACGCTGGCCTGCGCTCAGTTCTGCCGCCAGGCCACTCCCCGTGATCGGGAAGCGCGCTATGTCTGGTACACCGGCTCCAACCAGCCCGCAGATAGTCCGAACCGCTCCACCGGCGCCGATACAGCCGAACAGGAAAGTGGCCAAGCGCACTACGGCTACCGCAGCCTGCCGTTACGCCTGGCCGATCCCCTGCGACGCTTCAGCCTGACTCTGTTGGATGAGGTTCGACCCGCCCATGAGCATGAAGAGCTTCCCAGTGCGGCCCTGCTCTTGCAGTTGAAGGATCACTATCCCGATCTGCGGGTGGATGCCGTGGCGGGAGATGCCGGGCTGGGTTTTGATGTCTTTCTGCACACGGTTTACGCTCACCTTCACGCCCGGCGAATCATTGATCGGCGCCAACACGCCACCGATCGCGACCCAAGCCAGTGGCCCACACGGGGCTATGATGATCGGGGACGCCCGATCTGTGCCTATGGTTATGCGTTGAACTCTTACGGCTTTGATCGAGAACGCCAGCGGCATAAATGGGCCTGTGATCAGGCCTGTTTGCAGGGCAGGGACCCACGCGTCAAGCTCGCCCAGGTTACCTATCCCCCGCCAGAGTGCCCTTACCAGGCCGAAGATCACCCGCACGGCCGGGTGATCAATGTCGGCGAGCGCTTTGGCGATGCTTCCATCCGCCTGGTGCGGGATGTCCCCATGGGCAGTTCAACCTGGAAGGCGCTCTATCCCCGAGCTCGCAATGCGGTGGAAGGCCGCAACGCGACTTTTGAAGACTGGGGGCTCAAACGTTTGCCGGTCTACGGGATGGCCCGCTCTAAAGCCCTGATCTTCCTGGCCGACGTCCTAGACACTTTGAGCACGCTGGCTCGCCTGGTGCGGGAAGCCACTCAGGCCAACTGCGTAACCTGAACTTGTAGGCGTTCTGTTCTTTCAATCTGCCTGATGCAGACACTGCTATCAGGCTATCCCCACGCGCCTGGCAGCCGTGTCTCCCCTATTCTGGAGGGCGGGTTGAGCGCCTTACCTGAAGTCGGTTTTGACATTCCCGGCTCAGACGGTTCTTCTGCTTCGTTTCGGCGGCTTGTGGACGGCTCTCCGAATTGGCTCAACCCCGCTTTGGATCCGCTTTCGCCTTATCAGTGTTTCCTACTGCTACGAAATCCCAAATCAAGAGGCTTATTGATCTGTGGCTCGCCGGATACCCATACGCCCCCAGGCGGGACGAGGACGATCCTATCGAGATCTACCAAGTCCCAGGCGTCAATAAATGGCGTCTCTAGCAGTATTCAGCCGACGGGAATATGAAAGGCGCTGCCTACGGCGTCCGGTCGTCCAGCATCGATCTCAACGTGCTCAACGGCACGGTCGCGGACATGCTGGATTGGCTGAAGATTGAAGATGCCGAGATCAAGCAGCCAGTTCGACCGCAGGTGAAAACACCAGAAATACCGGACAAAAAGATCAAGATACCAACCAAAGGGCTGATGAAGGAGACTATCGCTCAGCTGGAGAAGATCAAGCAGGCCGGGCTCGCACCAGTGGTCCAAATCCCACCTGCACACGGATGAATTCGATTTAGAGTGGATCAATGCCTTGAGGGAGAATCTGAAGGATTCGGGCATTCCGGTGGAAATCTTGGTCAACATCCAGATGTCACTAAGCAAAGGCGATGGCGATGGTGACGGCACCGGCGAGGGAAATCTCTACTATTGCATTTCCGAATACGATGCCGACCCCGAGGCGCAATCGCGGCTTTAACCGGTCCGCGGGTTCACCCAAGATAAGACCTCACGGCGCCAGGATGACGAAATTGTCGAATTCAAAAATCGCTTTGTCGCCGGCTTTCGCCAGGGCAATGCTCACACCTGTTTTGCCCTGCTTATTATTGCTGTCGTCCAACTCGTCTACCAACTGGCCGTTGATGAATAAGCGAAAGTGGGAACCTTCGGCGATGACTTCCAACTTGTTCACCTGGCCCGGCAAGATTGCCGGCGAGACCGTCCATTCGATCAAATCGACCCAATCCCCCTGGTAGACCCTGGAGAAAAGGTAATACCCTGTGTCGCTGATGGCAAAGTAGTAAAACCCGCTGTCTGAAGAGCGCAGCGCCAACCCATAACTGGCGTTCTCTGGGCCGCTGAGTTGTTGCACCTCGACCTCGACGTACAGATCTGAGTTCGAACTCATCTCAGGAGATACAAGCCAGTGGAAGAGTTGCCTGGCGACGACTTCCCAGCGGTATTTCCCCGCCGAGAACTTCCACAGGCTGGTGTGGTATTCGTTCTCGAACTCCCCCTCCGGCCAATCCCTGGTGTTCGCATCGAATGGCTCGCTGACTGCGGCTGGCCAATCGGGCGCGGCCTGGGCCGGGATCTCAGTCCCCGCGGCGCCTGCCTGACCCGGTTGGGGAACTTCCAGCGTAATCTCAGGAAAGTCGAGTAAGTGCAGAACGACCGCGCCGGTCTCAACTGGCATTTGTTCGAAGAGCATCACGATCCAGTCCGGCTCGTCAATCGGAGCCGTGGTGCTCACCAGTGGATATTTTCGACCCGGCTCATCGCTGACGAAGTTCTGGTCCATCTTATCCCCCTCGCCCATGATGAGATCGAAGAGATTCTCGCCGCTCTGGTATTCCAATCTGAGTTTCAAGAACGCCTTGCCAGGATCGGCGAGGACTTCCTGGGGTCCGGTTGCAGTTTGTGCTGTCCCTTGGGTGGTCATCTCGCTCAGAGTCAACCGATAGCTGCTGGTGCCATCCGTCAAAACGGGCATGACTGGTGTGGGAGCCGGTTCTGACGCTGTGGTGGGTTGGACCCCTGCGGCGCCGGGCGCAGCCTGAGCCTCTCCGGAAAGGGTTTGCGCCAGGGGGATCTGGTTGCCGGCGGGCAGTTTCAAGACCAGGCCTTGCGCCTGTCTGGAGACGGAAAAGGCCCAGACCATCACGTTCTCTTCGCCCATGATAGTCCCAGAAGCCCCGGCTGCGTTTGTGTAGGTTTGGCCGTTCGCATCGACGATGAAGACCTCGCCTTGCTGCAACCACGCATCAGAAACAGCCGGATCGCCGGAGATCGCCCTGGTCTTCACCACCAGCAATTGATCGTCGGGAGAATTTGGCTTGAGCTCTTGAATGATCAGCGTATAAGTCTCGTGGAAGCCGGCTTCGACCAGGAGCAGCTGGACTCCATCGATGGTGATCGGCGTGTCGATGCCGGGGATGGGTGCGCTGGTCGGGGAGGGGCTCGGCGCTGGGGTGGGGGTAACGCTGGGGAGTTCAGGCGTGATAGCCAGGGTCGGCGAGGCGAGCGCCTGCTGCGTGGGGATGGGACCGACCGGCTGAGCCGCCGCCTGGCAACCGGCGGCTGCCAGAACCAGGATGAGGACAGTTAACGGTGGTCCAAATCCTCTGAAAGAAGGACCTGGTAGGAAAAACCGGATGTTCATGGTTCCTCCTTTGCACCTGGCCGATTGGTCGGATTATCAAACGTCCGTCAGGGATGAAGCTTTATTGTCGGCGCGGAATGACAGCCAGTTGCACAGAACTTACCGGAGCGGTGTATGTTGATTATAGAAACATCCCAGGTGCGAATCAAGTGACATTTGACACGATTCGCGCAAAATCCCCCCGAACTCTATCAGGGAATATCCTCACGCGGAGAGGCAAAGACACGCAGAGGGAGTGTATTTAATGGTTTTTTTCTGCGTTCTCCGCGTCTCTGCGAGAGAATAAGATTTTCTCTGTGAGGGGATTACTCCAACTCAATCACCAGCCCTTCCTTCCCCGCGGTCAGCGGGAAGCGCGGCTGGAGTTCACCCAGCGCCTGCTCGATCATCTGGTCAATTTGCTCATCGCTGTGCGCGGGGTCGTGGTGAAAGGGCACGAAGCCGCCCACCTCAGCCAGCTGGGCGAAACGCAGGGCATGCGTCAGGCTGCTGTGACCGAAGCCAACCCGGCTCCGGTACAGTTCGTCTGAATACTGCGAGTCGTGG
>MGOK01000138.1:5635-5953 GCA_001795335.1 Chloroflexi bacterium RBG_19FT_COMBO_55_16 | reverse complement strand
CGGGTATCCCATCCTCCTGGTGGCCAGTCATCGTGATCGTCTCGGCGGCGGCCTCCGCAGTGCTTTATATCCTGTACTTTGGCGTCTGGGCGATCCTACCACTTCTTCTCGATCTTGCGCTCTTATGGGGCGTTTTGCTTCAGCATTGGACTGTCTCAAGCCTGCGCGGCGGTCAGGCAATCTCATGACTCGATCCACTTTTCGCATATTACTTGCCATCTTCCTGATCGCACACGGATTGGTTACCATGAGTCTGGCCACTGTGCCAGTTCCTGCAGCCGGGACTTTACGCACACCTTACTTCCCGGCCTGGTGGCG
>MGOK01000138.1:1932-5618 GCA_001795335.1 Chloroflexi bacterium RBG_19FT_COMBO_55_16 | reverse complement strand
GTGGTTGAAACCGAGCGTGGTTCGCACAGCAGGCTGGGTGCTTTGGCTGGCTGCATTGATCCTTTTTGCGGCGGTGGGTATGGGATTGTTGGGCCTATCTGGGCTGAGTGGACTCTGGCAGCCGCTGGCAGTGATTGCCGCAGTTCTCTCATTGTTTCTACTTTTGTTGTACTGGCATCCCTGGCTGGTGCTAGGCGTTCTGTTAAATGTTGGCATCCTGGCTGGAGTGTATGCCGGATGGTTCACACGCTGGTTCAACAGATAAGAGATGAAATATGAAAGAAGACAATTTTGGCAATAGCTATTACAGCTATCTACTCTCGTGAAGTTGGGAATTGATCTATGAGTAAAACTGCCATTTATCTATCTACTACCATTGCTGTATTGGCGACCTTCGCTTCAGCCGGCGGGATTCTTCTCGAAGGCTTATACCGTGATAATGATTTTGTCAGGACAACATGGCTTGGCAATGATGCGGTGACGCTTTTCCTGGCGGTTCCTATCCTTGTCGCAGGGATGGTCTTAGCGAGGCGCGGCTCGCTCAGGGCCTGGCTCATCTGGCTGGGCGTGCTGGACTACATGCTGTACAACTACGCCTTCTACCTCTTCGGGGCAGCCTTCAACGCCTTCTTCCTGATCTATGCCGCCCTGTTAGGGCTGTCGATATTTGCCTTGATCTTTGGGCTGGTCAACCTGGACGCGAAAATCATCCAGCAACAATTCAATGCTCGCACGCCGGTCAAATGGATTGGCGGCTATTTCCTGTTCGTGGGGGCAGGATTGAGCCTGATCTATGTGGCGCAGTCCTTCGCGTTTATCGCCACCGGGCAGCTTCCGGCGATTGTCACGATCACCGAACATCCCACCAACGTGGTCTTTGCCCTGGACCTGACGCTGCTCATCCCCTGGCTGGCGGTGGGGGCATTGTGGTTGATGAAGCGCAAGCCGTGGGGCTATGTAATCGCCGGCATTCTCAGCGTCAAAGGCCCGCTGTATACCCTTGTCCTGGGCGTGAACAGTGTTCTGGTGGTGAGCGCAGGGATTACGGAAACCTCTGAACTGCCTTTATGGGGAACTTTGACCGTGCTCGGCCTGGTGGCTGGAGCATTGCTGTTTGGAAACATGAGGCCCACATTGAACGAACAGTTTGAAAAGAGAGAACTATGACAGCCAGAGATCACCCCACGGCAAGCACTGAATTATCCGGGAGGACATCGAACCAGGTTGGTTTGTACTCCTCTGTCTTTACAGCAATTATTACCATCCTCACCTTTGGTTTTGCCATCACGGCGATCCCTATCTCCGGTGCAAACTGCCGTGAAGGCTGCATCGAGTATCCCTATTTGAATACCGTCATGCAGTTTCCGAAGGATTACATGTGGATGATTCCTGCAATCGTCTTGATGTTAATCTATTTGATCTGGATGATTTCCATTCATGCTTACGCTGCTCCATCCAAGAAGATTTTCGCTCAGATCGGGCTGTCCTTTGCCATTATGGCGGCGCTCATCCTGGCTGGCGACTATTTCATTCAGTTCTCTGTGGTGCCGGTCAGCCTGATGAGCGGAGAGACGGAAGGGATCACGCTGCTCACCCAGTACAATGCCCATGGAATATTCATTGTCCTGGAAGAGCTGGGTTATCTGCTGATGAGTCTCTCGTTTGTGTTCATCGCGCCAGTGTTTTCCAACAGTAACCGCCTGGAAAACTCCGTGCGGTGGATATTTTTGATTGGCTTTGTCCTGGCATTCGTTGCCCTGGCTATATTTTCTGCCATTTATGGCCTGGACCGCCAGGATCGTTTTGAGGTTACGATCATCTCCATCGATTGGTTGGTATTGATTGTCAACGGCATCCTTTTAGGGATTTTGTTCAGAAAGCAACTGAAGGCAGGAAGCGTATGAGCAACAAGATTCTCGTCACCTATGCCAGCCGTTTCGGTTCAACCGCCGGCGTGGCTGAAGCTATTGGCAAAACCCTGGCAGAACAAGGCCTTACGGTAGAAGTGCTGCCAATGAAAGAAGTGAAAGATCTCTCTGCATACCAGGCTGTGGTCGCCGGAAGCGCCATCAACGGCGGGGCATGGCTGCCGGAAGCAATGCAGTTCGTGCAGGCGCACCAGGCTGAGCTGCGCGTCAAACCTTTTGCAGCCTTCCTGGTCTGCATGACGTTGAGCATGAAAAACGGCGAGCAGTATCGCAGCCACGTTACCACATGGATGGACCCGGTGCGGGCGCTCGTGAAGCCGGTCAGCGAGGGACTGTTCGCCGGGGCGCTGGATATCGGCAAAATCCCATCGTTCAGCGACCGGTTGAAGTTTCGACTGAGCGTATTATTTGGTGCCTGGAAAGAGGGCGACCACCGTGACTGGAACTCGATCCGCGCCTGGGCAGCCGCGCTGCCGCCACTGCTGAGCGCCTGATGCGCTTACGCTCCGCTTAGAAAAGAGACCTTAATGAAACCTATACTGATCGTTTTTTCCCTTCTGATCATCCTGTTCGTCATCGGCTGGCTGGGATTGCGGGTAAAGCCAAAACCCTTTCCTCTAGCAACGCTGCCGCAAGCGGAAATTAAAACCGTCCCGCTGCCGCAGGGCCTGCCAGCGCCGGTGGAGCGCTTTTACCGGACGGTCTACGGCGACCAGATCCCCGTCATCGAAACGGTCGTCATCACCGGGCACGGCAGGATTCGCCCTTTCGGAGTCTGGCTGCCGGCGCGCTTTGTTTTCGTGCACAAGGCAGGGAAAGATTATCGCCATTACATCGAAGCGACATTCTTCGGCTTGCCCTTCTTGAAAGTCAATGAAGGCATCCTGGATGGCAAGAGCTTTTTCGAGAGCCCGATGGGCAACTACCACGACGACCCCAACACCAACCAGGGCGCCAACCTGGCGCTGTGGGCTGAGGCCGGCTGGTTCCCAGCGCTTTGGGTCACTGACCCGCGCGTTCGCTGGCAGGCAGTGGACGCGCACACTGCCATCCTGTTCATCCCCTTCGAAGGCGGCGAGGATAGCTTCGTGGTGCGCTTCGATCCCGAAACCGGGCTCGTAGACATGCTGGAGTCCATGCGTTATCGGGATCCCGGCCAGGGAAAATCTAAAATTCTTTGGATCACGCGCAACGAGCCGGGCGTTTTCATCCCAGGGACGAAGATCAGCGCGGTCGGCTCCGCAACCTGGCTGGACCAGGGTAAACCATGGGCATTCTTTTCGGTAGAAGAGATGGCTTACAACCTGGACGTGAGCGCCTATATCCGGGCGCGCGGCAAATAAGCTTGGGTAAAGCCGTGAAAAACAACCGCTTTCAATCTTTTGCCCCTGCCATCCTCAGAGTCTATCGCCGCGATAAGGAGGCTTTTTGGGCGGCAGTGATGGCTCCCTTTATGTCGGAGACAACATTCCTGAGCCTGTGGCAGCACCGCAAAGTGACCGCTGACTTGTTCTTTGCCTTTCAAGGCCTGGACGATGAAGCCCGCCAAGTGCTCAAGGATTTCAGCGCGCCACTGGGGATCGATGTCACAGGCTGGAAAAATAATCGTACACAGTACTTCAAGGATGCCTATCCAATCTTTGCCTTCCTGGCGGTGTGGATGGACGAATCGGGCTTGACAGACTTCCTGACCCAGTTCGACGATATCCTGCGCTCCGCCGTTTACGGCGTGGCTGGTTATGGCATCCTGGACATGAA